>JADGOO010000106.1 GCA_017882905.1 Acidimicrobiia bacterium
CCCGATCGCCGTGATGGACCCGATCGCCCTGACGGTCGCGTGCGGGCGCTCAACCGGGCGTCGCTGCGCAACGTCGTCGAACCGGAGTCCGAGCTCTCCTTCGGCACCCTGGGCGCCGGTCGCGTGCTTCCCGACGAGCTCCTGTCGATCGCCGGCCTCGATCTCGACCTCGACGAAGCGCACCGGGCTCGGCTGTCGCGCGAGGAGCTGGCCGCGATGCTGCGCGCGGGGATCATCTTCGAGGCGATCCTCGACACCGTCTTCTCGTTCCAGATCGCCGAGGCCCAGGATCTGCGCGACCCGCGCTACGCCTACATGCTCCACGAGGTCGGCGAGGAGACGCGCCACCAGCGGGCGTTCCTGCGCCTCATCGACGAGCTCGCGCCCACCGCACGAGATCCCTTCGACACGCCGCTCACGCGGGCGTTGCGACGCGTCGTGGTGCGCTCCCTCATGCGGTCGCCCGCGTACTTCGGCGTCTTGCTCCTCGCCGGCGAGGAGATCCCCGACCTCCTGCAGAAGCGCGCGGTCGCGCACGAGGGCGTCGATCCGCTCGTGCGCGCCGTAAACCGGTATCACCGCCAGGAAGAAGCGCGGCATCTCGCGTTCGCCCGTCTCGTGCTGCCCGAAGCATGGTCGGTCGCCGGGGTGATCGAGCGCTTCCAGGTTCGCCATGTCGCGCCGCACATGATCCGCCTGCTCTTCACGACGATGGTCCACCCGGGTGTGTACGCCACGGTCGGACTGCCCGCGACCCCCACGTGGCGCGCCGTGAATCGCAGCCCTGAACGCCGCGCGCTGCTTGCCGAGGCGACGCGACCGATCCTCGACGTGCTCGTCGAGCACGGGATCCTCGACTCGAGGCGGCTCCCGCGCGCATGGCGCGAGCTGTGCGGGGTCAGTGCAGCGGGCTGAAGTCGATGATCAACGGCGCGTGATCCGAGGGCTGGCTGCCCTTGCGGGCGTTGCGATCCACGACGGCCCACGTGAGGCGGGTCGCGACGGGCTCGGTGACGAGCGCCAGGTCGATGCGCATGCCGCGGTGTTGGTGGAAGTCGCCGGCGCGGTAGTCCCAGTACGTGTAGAGACGGTCGTCGTCGGGGTGCACCACTCGGAACGCGTCACGCATGCCCCAGTCGCGCAGGCGCTGCACGGCGGCGCGCTCGGCCGGGGTCACGTGCGTGGAGTCGGCGAACGCAGCCGGGTCCCACACGTCGCGGTCCTCGGGCGCCACGTTGAAGTCGCCCATGATCGCCAGCGCATCTTCAGGCGTGAACACGTCGGCGACCCAGTGTGCGAGGCACTCGAACCACGCCAGCTTGCGCTCGTAGTGGTCGGTTCCCACCGCGCGCCCGTTCGGCACGTACACGCTCGCGACGGCGACGTCTCCGCAGCGCGCGGCCACGAGCCGGGCGTCGCCCTCATAGGGGTCGTCGACGCCGGCGCCGAAGCCGTAGTGCACCTCTTCGAGACCGATGCGCGACAGGATCGCGACGCCGTTCCACTGACCTTGCCCGTGATGCACCGACTCGTAGCCGAGCTCGCGGAACGTGAGGTGCGGGAACGACTTCTCGGAGAGTTTCGTCTCCTGCAGGCACAACACGTCGACGTCGGCGTAGCCGAGGAACTCCTCGACGCGTGGCAGCCGGGCCTTCAAGGAGTTCACGTTCCAAGTCGCGAGACGCACGCGTTCAAGCCTCCAGGTACTTCGGGTTCGTGACGAGCAGCTTCTCGCGCACGGTTGCGCGCACATGATCGAGCACGGCGGCGTCGCGCTCGTCGACGTCGCCGGCGCGGATCGCCGAGGCGAGCTCGGCTTCGAGCGTTGTGGTGTCGCCGTCGTGGCCGAGCAGCGCGACGAGGCGATCATGTTGGTCGGCGTCGATGCCGGGCCCGAGCGTGAGCTCACGCGCCACGACGTCGAGGACGTTCAACGCGACCCGCAGGTGGAAGGCGAGCCGCCCATCGAGCGTGGGGGAGATGTCGTCGGCGAGGAACTCCCGCACCGCCTCAACGAGCTCAGTGGCAGTCGGCCTGTCTTGCATGCCGTTCACCAGCCTCCATCGAGCAGTACCAGCAGGTCGTGCTCGTTCTCGGCGACGCGCCGGCCGATGGCGGCCAGCTCGACGCTGCGGACGAGGCCGCGCAGGTGCGTGAACGTCTGGAGCATGCACATCACTCCCCACTTGAACGTGCCGAGCGCGGTCCACCAGCGCAGCTCGTCGAGCGACGGCGGTGTGCCACCCGCGGCCGCGTACGAGGCGAGCAGCGAATCGACCGTTCCGAAGCCGCCGACGACCATGTCGGTGTGGCCGAAGCGCCAGGCCCGCACGCACAACCAACCGAGGTCTTCGATCGGATCGCCGAGATGCGCGAGCTCCCAATCGAGCACCGCGCGCACGCCCTCCGGTCCCACGATGATGTTGCCGTTGCGGAAGTCGCCGTGCACGAGCGTCGGGTTCTCGGTAGCGGCGGGCGCGTGCGCCGCGAGCCATCGCAACGCGAGCTCGAACGCCGGATGCGCTTCGTCGAAGCTGTCGAGGATGTCGCGCCACTGCACCACCTGAGCGGGCCCGTCGGTGCATGCCAGCGCGGGGAGTGACGCCACCGGAACGCTGTGGATGCGTGCCGCGATCGTGCCGCACTGGGAGGCAAGCAGTGGCCGTGCTGTCGCGTAGGTGTCGTCGCGCAGGATGCGGCGGGGGATGGTCTCGCCGTCGACCCGGCGCATCACGAAGCCGTGACCGAGGCCGTCGGCATCGTCGAGGAGGAGCACCACATCAGGCACGGCGACTCCGGCCTCGCTCGCCGCGGCGAGGAGCCGGTACTCGGTGGCCCGGTCGCCGCCCGCGACCGAGCCCGTGTCGCCGGGGTCGCGGCGCAGCACCAAGGCCTCGCGGGTGCCGTCGGGCCGCACTGCGTCGAAGAGCCACGTCTCGCGTGACGCGCCGCCCGTCACACGGGCTGCGCCTTCGACCGCGATCCCAGGCCCGAGCACGCGCGTGAGCGCGTGGCTCACGGCTTCGGTGTCGAGCGATCGGGCCACAGCCTCGGGAGGGTACTCAGACGGTCGGCAGCACGACGACGGCATCGATGCCGCCACTCGGCGCGGCTTCCAGGCGCACGGCGCCGCCGCTCGCCTCCGCGAGCTGACGCACGATGGCGAGGCCCAGGCCCGACCCGCTGTCGGGCCCGGCGCTCGACGCGCGCCAGAACCGGTCGAACGCCCGGCGACGATCCTGGGGCGCCAGCCCGGGGCCTTGGTCGACGACGTGCACCGCCACCTGGCCGCTGCGCCGTTCCACGTGCACGGAGATCGTGGAGCCGGCCGGCGCGACCTCGAGTGCGTTGGCGAGGTAGTTGTCGAGGATCTGGGCGAGCGCGCCCTTCACGGCGAACGCGGGGATCGCGCCGTTGGCGTCGCAGACGACGCGCACGCCTTGCTCGTCGGCGAGTGGCTGCCACGCATCGACGCGCGCCCGCACCTCGGCCGAAGCATCGACCGTCTCGCGATCGGGCCGTTGCCCTTCGGCGCGCGCGAGCGACAGCAAGCCCTCGACCACGCGATTGAGGCGCCCGATCTCGTCGGAGAGCTCGTTGACCTCGTTCGGGATCTCGTCGAGCGACGCGTAGGCGAGGTTCTCGATGCGCAGGCGAAGTGCCGTGAGCGGAGTGCGCAGCTCGTGCGACGCGTCGGCCACGAACGCGCGCTGCGCTCCGATGAGCTGGGCGAGGCGGCGGGCCATGTCGTTGAACTCGGTGGCGAGGCGGCGAACCTCCGGTGGCCCTTCATCGTCGGGAGCCCGAACCGACAGATCGCCCCGGGCCACGGCGGCCACTGCGAGCTCCAGCGCGCGTACGGGCTGCGTGACGGATCGCGCGAACAGCGAACCCACGATCGCGACCGACCCGAGCACGACCACGGCCAAGAACGCGAGCGACAACCAGTTGCGATGCACGCGGTCGGTGAGCGCGGTGACCGAGTACGACATGTTCACGGCGCCGAGCAATGAGTGGCCTGAGACGACGGGCACCGCCACGTAGAGGCGACCGTCGCGTTGCAGATGCACCGCCGGCGGTGGAGCAGGGTTGTCGGGCGAATCGAGGTCGAGCGCCGAACGGATCTCGGTGTCCTTCGAGTAGTCGATGCCTGCGACGGCCGGCGCGGCCGAGTTGGCCACGCTCATCCCGTTCTTGTCGACGACGATCACGCTCGCGTTCGACTTCGCGGCGTATTGCTGCAGCTTCTCGACCAGCTGTTGTTGCGCCGCGCGCGCGCCCTGCGTACCCGGCGTCTGGCGGAGCGTGTCTTCTGAGAACGCGCCGATCGTGTTGGCATCGCGTTCGAGGGCCGCGTTCACCCGTTCGTGCTCGCTGCGTTGATACGTGATCGCGAGCGGCACCTCGAGGATCAACAGCACGAAGGCAGTGATGGTGAGGTAGCTGGCGAGCAGGCGGCGCGTCATCTCGCCGGCCTCACTCTGGTGGGCTGAGACGGAAGCCCACGCCTCGCACCGTCTCGATCCATGCGGTCTCGCCCAGCTTCTTGCGCAGCGCCGCTACGTGGACGTCGAGCGTCTTGGTCGGTCCGTACCAGTGCGTGTCCCAGACCGACTCGAGGATCTCTTGGCGGCTGAAGACGGCGCCGGGATCCGTGGCGAGGAACGCGAGGAGATCGAACTCCTTCGGTGTGAGGAGCACCTCGGCGCCGTCGATGGTGACGCGCCGGGTACGACGATCGATCTCGAGTGCACCCACTCGCAGTGGTGTCGTTGCCCCAGGGTCGGCCGCGCGGGGTTGGGCACGGCGGAGCACGGCACGGATGCGCGCCTGCAGCTCCTTGAACCCGAACGGCTTGACCATGTAGTCGTCGGCACCGAGCTCGAGCAGCACAACCCGGTCGATCTCGTCGGCGCGTGCGGTGATGACGATGATCGGCACGTCGCTGCGACCGCGCAGCTCGCGGCACACGTCGGCGCCGTCGGCGTCGGGGAGGCCGAGGTCGAGCAAGATGAACTCCGGCTCGACCACAGCGAGCGCATCGCCACCGGTTGCGACGCGCGTGACCGTGTAGCCGACGCGCTGGAGTCCGGCGCACAGTGGCTCTGCGATCGAGTCGTCGTCTTCGACGAGAAGAATGTCCATGTGTGTACGGTCGCGCGTCGCGTGTGCCACGCTAGGACCTGCTGGCCGAATCTTTACCCCAGCCTGGCGTCTGGGCGGCGGATGCCCCCGTACCCTCGCTCACATGGAACGCCGCACTGTGATCACCGTGGCTGCTTCCATAATGTTGGCCGTGATCTGTGCCGCGGCCACGATCGCCGTCAACGTGAGCATCCTGCAGCGCACGCCCACGGACCCCATCGGGCGTACCCGACCCATCACGCAGGTGAGCCCTACGAGCGTCGACCCGTTCGCCCGCTCGACTCCCTGACCGGCCGGATCGACCACGATCGGGCGGCGGGCCGCCCGATCTGCACGGTTTCTCCACACCTGGGCGGTGCCCCGGGAGCAGTGGCTCCCTAACCTTCCATCTTGTGGTGGCCTCGCCGCGCACGATCGTCGTCATCGAAGACGAGGCACCGATCGCGCATTCCGTGGCCGCTCGCCTGCGGAGTGAGGGTCATCGTGTCGAGATCGCCGTCGACGGTCTGTCGGGAGTGGAGCTTGTCGAGTCACTGCGGCCCGACCTCGTCGTGCTCGACCTCATGCTCCCCGGTCTCGACGGCCTCGAGGTATGCCGCCGGATCCAGCGCGAGCGTTGGGTCCCGGTGCTGATGCTCACCGCACGCGACAGCGAAGCCGACCTCGTCATCGGGCTCGGCGCCGGTGCTGATGACTACCTGACGAAGCCGTTCAGCGCTCGGGAGCTGCTCGCACGGGTCAGTGCGCTGTTGCGCCGCGCTGAGCGCGTCGACGCCGATCGCGCCCGCGACACGGGCGGCGACGCCGTGCACGTCGGACCGGTCGAGCTCGATCCGCGCAGCCGGCGCGTGCGGCGCGACGGCGACGTGGTGCACCTCACGCCGACCGAGTTCGATCTGCTCACGTATCTGGCTCGCCAGCCCGGTCGGGTCGCAACCCGTGAGGAGCTGTTGCAGCAGGTGTGGGGCTACGACTTCCCGGCCGGCGGCCGCACGGTCGACTCCCACGTGCGGTCGTTGCGGCGCAAGCTCGGCCAGGAGGTCGTGCGCACCGTGCACGGCGTCGGTTACGCGGTCGAGGAGGCCGTGTGATCGCGCCCAAGGCAGCGCTGCACATCCGGCCGCTCGACCGGCTCCCGACGCTGCGCCTGCGGCTCGCCATCTTGATCGTGGTGGCCGTCGCCGTCACCGACGCGGTGTTCTACCTGGGCGTGAAGGCCACCAGCGTGTGGCCGGGTGTTATCGGTGCCTTCTCCGCGCTGTGCGCGCTGGGATTCGTCTGGGTGTTCTCGCGCGGCACGCTCGAGCCGCTGCGCGAGATGGCGCGCGCGTCGGAAGCGATCGCTCGCGGCGCGCTGTCCACGCGCGTCACACCGGTCTCGCGCGACGAGATCGGGCGCCTCGCCGAGTCGTTCAACCAGATGGCTTCCGAGCTCGAGGCCACTGATCGCGTCCGGCGCGATCTCGTCGCCAACGTGAGCCACGAGCTGCGCACACCCATCGCGGCACTCCAGGTGAAGCTCGAGAACATCATCGACGGTGTCGAAGATCCCGACGCCGAGACGCTGGAAGTGATGCGGGCGCAGGTCGAACGGCTCGGGCGGCTCGTCGTGCAGCTGCTCGATCTGTCGCGGTTGGAGTCGGGCACCGTGCCCCTCGACCGGCGCGAGTTCGAGGTGGCGCCGATGCTCGAGCATGCGGTGCGCGAAACCCGTCTCGCGGTTCCCGACGCCCACATTGCGCTGCAGGTCGAACCGTCGAACCTCGTGCTCGACGCCGATCCTGAGCGGCTGCACCAGGTGATCGCCAACCTGGTGGCGAACGCCGTGCGGCACTCGCCGGTCGGCGCTCCGGTCACCGTGTCGGCGCACGCCAGCAACGGGTCGGTGTGCATCGAGGTCGACGACGAAGGACCGGGTATCCCCGAAGGAGAGGCCCAGCGCGTCTTCGAGCGGTTCTACCGCTCCGACTACGCGCGTTCGTCACGTGACGGCGGCGCCGGACTCGGCCTCGCCATCGCGCGGTGGATCGTCGACCTCCACGGAGGCGACATCCATCCGGAAGCACGGGCACCGCACGGCTGCCGCATGGTGGTCACGTTGCCCAAAGCCGCACCTTGTTCTCAATCCAACGATTCAAGCGACTGAATTCGGAGCACCCATGAGCTTCACGAGCATCGACGAAGCGGTTCGCCGCATCCGGCGTGGGGAGATGGTCCTCGTCGTCGACGACGAAGACCGCGAGAACGAGGGCGACCTCACGATGGCGGCCGAGTGGGTGACGCCCGACGCGATCAACTTCATGCTGCGCTGGGCGCGCGGTCTCGTCTGCATGCCCTGCGACGGTGAGCGCCTCGACGCGCTCGACATCCACCCGATGCTGCCGGCCGGCCGCGCCACCTGCGACACGCCGTTCTGCGTCACGATCGACCACGTCGACGCGGGTAGCGGCATCGGTGCGGCCGACCGCGCGCTCACGGTTCGGCGCGTGCTCGATCCGCGCTCGAGCGCCGGCGACTTCGTGCGTCCTGGGCACGTGTTCCCGCTGCGCGCTCGCGACGGTGGCGTGCTCGAGCGTCGCGGTCACACCGAGGCGGCTGTGGATCTCGCCCGTCTGGCCGGCTTGCCGCCGGTGGCCGTGATCTGCGAGGTGCTCCACGACGACGGCTCGCCGGCGCGCCTCGCCTACCTCGAGATGTTCGCGCAGGAGCACCGGATCGCCGTGATCTCGGTCGACCAGCTGGCGGACCACCGGCGCCGCACCGAGTCGGTCGGTGCGCCCGGTTCCCGGCTCGTGCTCTGATCCGCGCGCGTTCCCGGCGCGCGGCGGCCTACGTTCGTTGGCCTGCCGCCGCCACGAGGTCGGGGATGGATCCACACAGCCTGCAGGTGCGATGGGTCGCGTGGCCGGCGATCGTGGTGCTCGCCGCCGCGAGCGTCGCGTTCCTCGCGCGGGTGCAGCCGCGCGGCGGGAACTTCGGGCTCGACTGTGTGCTGGCCGCGACCGTCGCGTGGCTCGTCGTGCTCGCGTGCGCCGGCCGCTTCCCGAGCGCGATCTCGATGCGCGCCGTCGCGGTTGTTGCGGTCGCGCTCGGGATCGCCGCCGTGGTCGCGCCGCCGCGGCAGTCGGCCGACCTCTACTCGTATGTGATGTACGGGCGCATCGCCGCAGTGCACCACGCGAACCCGTACGTCGCGCTGCCGTCGTCGTTCCGCCGCGATCCGATGCTGCACCTCGTGAGCAGAGCATGGTTGCGCACGCCGTCGCGCTACGGCGTCGTCTTCACCGCCTTCTCCGCGCTCGGTGCCTGGTTCTTCGGAACCGGCCAGCTCGCGTTGCGCCTGTGGTTCCAGCTGGCGGCGCTGCTCGCCGTCGGCGTGATGGCGACGATCGTGTGGCGCCGAACGCGTTCCGTCGCTGCCCTTGCGTTCGTGGCGCTCAACCCGTTCGTGCTCCTGAGCGTGGTCAACGGCGGGCACAACGATGCCCTGCTGGCACTCGGGCTCCTCGCCGGCGTGCTGCTCGTGCGCGACGACCATCTCCTTGCCGGCGCGACCGTGCTTGCGGCGACGTCGCTCGTCAAGCTCACGGCCGTGCTGGCGATCGTCGGCGTCGTCGCGTGGCTGTTGTTGCGGCGACGCCTGCGCGCCGCGGTCGTCGTGGGTGGGCTGAGCGGCGCACTGACTGCGGTCGGCACGTTCGGCATGCCGGGCGCCTATGCCGCCGTGAAGTCGGGCGACGCGGGCACGACGCGCGTCTCCGTGTGGAGGCTCGTACGCCTCGCGACCGAGCGCCACTCGGTGCTGCCGTGGCACGGTCCTGTGCTGTCCGCCGACCAGTTCCGCAACCTGGTGACCATTGGCGTGCCGCTCGTTGCGCTCGCGGCGCTCGTGATCGGCATGCTGTGGCTCGGCGGCCGTGGCGGTCTCACGCTCGAGGTCGCCGCAGTGCTCGGCGTGAGCGCGTACGCCGTACTCGGCGGTTGGGTACTGCCTTGGTACGCGGTCTGGGCGCTGCCACTCGCCGCCGTCGCCGGCTCGGCACGGCTGCGTTGGGTGGTTGCCCTGCACGGCGCGCTGCTGCTCGCGGTGCAACAGGTCCCGATCGCCGAGTGGACCGAGCCCCGACCCGATCTCGTGTTCTGGCTCCTCGTGTCGATTCCGGTCGTGCTCGCCGTGCTGTACGGCCTGGCGATCTTCGCCGCGCCGCGTCCGGCACGCATCTGAGGAGCGCGTCCGAGACGCGCGCTTGACGACGCTTCGGGCCGGGTGCTGGCATCGGAGCGTGGAGACGATCACGCCCGACATCACCGACCTGGCCACCGGATTGTTCTTTCCCGAAGGGCCGGTGTGGCGTCCCGACGGCACGCTCTACACCACCGAGCTCGGAGGGCGCTGCGTCACGCGCATCGCGCCCGATGGCACGGTCAGTCGGGCGTCCGACAACGGCGGGAGCCCGAACGGCGCGGCGATCGGCCCCGACGGCGCGCTCTACATCTGCAACTCGGGCGGTTGGTCGTTCCACGAGCTGATGGGGATGCACATCCCGTCGACCGAGCTTCCTCCGGATCACAGCGGCGGTCGCATCGAGCGTGTCGATCCGGCCACGGGCGACGTGCGCGTGCTCTACACCGAATGCGACGGCCATCCGCTCATCGGCCCGAACGACCTCGTGTTCGACGCGCAGGGCGGCATCTGGTTCACCGACCACGGCCGCAACCAAGGTCGGGTGCATCACCTCGGTGGCGTGTACTACGCGCAACCCGACGGCAGCGAGATCCGCGAAGTGCTCTTCCCCGTGGAAGGCCCCAACGGCATCGGGCTCTCGCCCGACGGCACCCGCCTCTACGTGGCGGAGACGCACACCGGCCGCGTGAAGGCGTGGACCGTGACGGCGCCGGGCGAGCTCGACTCGGGGTCGCCGCTCGGCGGGCCCGGCGGTGAGCTGCTCTGGGGCTTCGAAGGCAACCAGCTCCTCGACTCGCTCGCGATCGACGCCGAGGGCAACGTGGTCGTGGGCACGCTGGTCACGGGCGGTGTGTCGGTGATCTCGCCCGGCGGCGTGCTGCTCGAGCAGTGGCTGCTCGGCGACCCAATGGTCACGAACGTGTGCTTTGGTGGTCCGGACCGGCGCACGGCGTTCGCCACCTGCTCGGCGACCGGCCGGCTCGTCAGCTTCGAGTACGCCCGCCCCGGCCTCGCCCTCAACTTCGAATGACGATGCGTCGCTGAGCCGTGCCATTTCCGGGTTCCCGACGCATGGGGCTCCGACCTGACGTGTCCGTCAGGTGGCGCGTATCGTGGCCGCGCCGGCCGACGGAGCCGTCGACGTCGAGGAGCGCAACGTGGCCGGACCGCTGACCGGGATCAAGATCGTGGAGTTGGCCGGCATCGGTCCCGGACCGTTCGCCGCCATGCTGTTGTCCGACCTCGGTGCCGACATCGTGCGCGTCGACCGCGCCCAGCAGGTGAACCCGGCGCACTTCGGTCGGCCCAACGTCGACGTGATGTTGCGAGGGCGCCGCTCCGTGGGCATCGACCTGAAGCACCCCGAGGGCCTCGAGACCGCGCTCGCGCTCATCGAAGCGGCCGACGGCCTCATCGAGGGCTTCCGGCCGGGCGTCACCGAGAAGCTCGGCCTCGGCCCCGACGTGTGTCTCGCTCGCAACCCTCGCCTCGTGTACGGCCGCATGACCGGTTGGGGCCAGGACGGTCCGATGGCCCAAGCCGCCGGCCACGACATCAACTACATCGCCCTCGCCGGCGCGCTCGCCCACTTCGGCCGCGAGGGCGCCAAGCCCACGCCGCCCATCAACCTGGTCGGCGACTTCGCCGGCGGCGGCATGTTCATGGCGCTCGGCATCGTGTGTGGCGTGCTCGAAGCCCGCACCTCGGGCAAGGGTCAGGTGCTCGACGTCGCCATGGTCGACGGCACCGCCACGTTGATGTCGATGATCTGGGGCATCAAGGCGATGGGCGCGTGGTCGGAAGACCAGGGCGTCAACGTGCTCGACACCGGCGCGCCGTTCTACGACACCTACGAGACAGCCGACGGCAAGTTCATCGCGCTCGGCTCCCTCGAACCGCAGTTCTACGCCGAGCTCCTCACGCGCGTGGGGCTCACCGACACCGGGCTCCCCGCGCAGATGGACCGCGCCGGCTGGGACGCATGGCGCGAACGCTTCACCACGCTGTTCAAGACCAAGACGCGCGACGAGTGGGACGCGATCCTCGGGGGAACCGACGCCTGCTACGCACCGGTGCTGAAGATGAGCGAGGCGCTCGACGACGAGCACATCAAAGCGCGCGGCACGCTCGTGACGCTCGACGGCGTGCCGCAGCCCGCGCCGGCGCCGCGCTTCTCGCGCACTCCGGGCGCGATCGAGCGCAGCGGTGCCTGGCCGGGCGAGCACACCGACGAAGCGCTCGCCGACTGGGGTGTCAACAAGGAGCGCATCGGCGAGCTGCGCGCATCGGGCGCAATCGCGTAGCCGCCTGCTTCAGGCGGCGGCGAGCGCGCGCGCCACGCGTGCGTCGCGCGCAACCGCGACGCGCACGGCACGTCCCGGGCACTCCACGACGACACGCCCGCCTGCCGCGGCGATGCGCGGCGCGGCTCGCCTGCTCCAGAGTCGGATCGACGAGCACAACGGAACCGATGCATCCGATCGGCTCATGAGCACGAGGGCGACGGCCGCGGCTCCGCTCGCGTCGTGCCATTGGTGCACCGTGCCGCCCGCCCACGCGCCGGCTCGTTCCGTGGCATGGTCGAGTGCCACCGACTCGTTGTCGCCCGGCGCTTCGAACAAGCCAACGAGCGCGGCGGCACCGAACGTTCCCTGGCGAACGAGGCGCCATCCGGGCCCGGGATCGCCGGCCATCGGCGCGGTGCCGCCAGCCGCGGCGAAGCCGAGTGCTGCCGCGGTGCTGCGGGGTGGATCGAGCTCGAGCGCGTCGATCGCGGCGCGGCCGGGCCGGCCGTGGCCGAGCGTGCACAACCGTTCGAGGCCCGCAGTGGCGCCGAACAGCGCGGCGCGCGCCAGGTAGTGCGGCAACGGGCTCGGGACGGGGCCGCTCGCCGCGCTCGCGGCGTCGGGTTCGATCGCTTCGAGCGCGAAGCGGCTCATCAACAACGTCGTCGGCCCGTCGGCCGCGGTCCGCGCCGCACGCGCGCCGTCATCGACGACGAGCGATGGTGCACGAGCGGGCAGCCCGTGGCCGTGCTGCGCGGCGAGCAGCCGCACGAGCGCGCCCGCAAGCGCGATCAGCGAGTCGGGGGCGAGGGGCCGGTCGACGTCGTCGGCTGAGACGAACACGGTGTTGCTCGCGGGCTCGGCGTCGGCGAGCAACCGAGCTTGGGCGAGCTCGACGGCGCCGTACACGAGATCGGTGCCGGGGGCGACGGCTCCGAGCGCGGCGAGCACTTCCTCGTCGAGCCGCGCGGTCCCGGCGTCGACTGCGGCTCGAGCGAGCTGCGCAGTGCGAGCGCGGTACGCAGATCTCGTGAGCGCGACGACGCGCGGGACGGCGACGAACGGTTCGCCTCTGGCGGCGGCGACCCATGACACGACGGCGGCGATCTGGGTGTTCTGGTGCGCCGACTCGGAGATCAAGGTCGATTGCCGTGTGGCGGCGCGTGCGGCGCGATCAGGATCGTCGCCGATGCATGCGCCGAGGCCGATCGGGTCGCGGCCCGCCACGAGTGTGATCAGGCCGTCGCGCGTCGCCACACGGGCCGGGTCATCGAGCGCAGTACCACTGGTGGGGGTTGGCGCGGGTGGGCGCGGTGCGACCCGGCGCGGCGGTGCCGCGCACGCGCTCGACCCGAGCGCGAACGCGGCCGTGGCGATCAGTGCGGCGGCGAAGCGGGAGCGGGGGTGGTGAGGGTGGTCACGCCATGTCATCCATCGTCCTCGGTCGCGGCGAGCACACGCGCGAGCGTCTGCTCGCGTGCGTCGTCGTCGACGGCCGTGATGGTGATGTGTCCGACCTTGCGGCCGCGGCGCGCCGACTTCCCGTAGCTGTGGAAGTGGGCGCCGGGGATGGCGCTGATCGCCGCCGGATCGGGGAGCCGGCCGATGCAGTTGACCATCGCGGACCACCCACGAGGGTCGGTCGCGCCGAGCGGCCAGCCGAGCCCGGCTCGCAGGTGCGCCTCGAACTGGCTCACCATGGCCCCTTCGATCGTCCAGTGGCCGGAGTTGTGGACGCGGGGCGCAAACTCGTTGGCGAGGAGCTCATTGCCAACTTGAAACAACTCTACGCAAACTGTGCCTATGTAGCAAGTTTCGTCGAGCAGCGCGGTGACGAGCCGGGACGCCGCTTCGGCCACGCCGGGCGCGACGTCGGCCACGGGCGCCCGTGAGACCCGCAGGATCCCGCCGCGGTGCTCGTTGTGCACGAGGGGCCAGGTCACGGTCGTGCCGTCACGACCCCGGCACGCCAGCACCGACAGCTCCCGGTCGAAATCGACGACGCCTTCGACGAGCACCGGAACACCGCCGAGCGCGGCCCACGCCGCGTCGAGCTCTCGGGGCGAATCGACCCGCACCTGACCCTTGCCGTCGTAGCCACCGCGCCGGGTCTTGATGATCGCGGGGCAGCCCACGATGCGCAGCGCGGCGTCGAGCGCGGCGCGTTCCTCGGCCGGAGCGAACAGTGCCGTGGCGATGTCGAGCGACGCGAAGAGCTGCTTTTCGACGAGGCGGTCCTGGCTGGCGCGCAGGGCCTGCGTGCTCGGGTACACGTCGTGACCGTTGGCCACGAGGTGCTCGACCGATGAGGCGCGCACGCCCTCCCACTCGTAGGTGACGGCGTCGGTGTCTCGGGCCAGTGCGTCGAGTGCGTCCTTGTCGTCGAGCGCGCCCACGACCAGCTCGCCGAAGGCCGCTGCGCCCGCGTCCGGCGACGGGTCGAGGAAGCGGAACCGCAGCCCGAGCGGGGCACCCGTCCAGCCGAGCATGCGGCCGAGCTGGCCGCCGCCGATCACGCCTATCAGCGGTGCCGCGGCCATCGCCGCGGCACGCTAACCGAGCGGCCGATCCCTGCCCGCCACCGCCCGCAACGGAGCCGCCGCGAAGCCAGGGCCGTCGGGGTCGGCCAGCGCCTGGTCGTCGTGGGCGCGGCGCAAGGCGGCGATCTTGTCGAGCGGACGCTGCAGCGCACGGGCCCGCGTCGATTGGAGCTCGTCGAGGTCTCGCTGGGCGGTGCCGAGCGAACGCGACAGCTTGTCGAGCTTGTCACCACACTTGGCCCATTGCTGCTCGAACTCGCCGAGCAGCCCGAGGATCTCGCCTGCCGTGCGCTCCAAGCGGAAGTGGTCGATCGCCTGGCGGATCACGCGCAAGATGGCGAACAACGTGAGGGGCGAGCACACGACGATGCCCCGGGCCAGTGCCTCGTCGAGCAGCGCCGGATCCTGTTCCTGCACGAACGCGTAGAGACCTTCGTTCGGGATGAAGAGGAGCAGGCACTCCACGGTTCCCGCCCGATCGTCGGCGTAGCCGCGGGTCGTGAGCTCGGCGATGCGGCCGCGCACATCGCGCAGGAACGCGCGGCGGCGCTGTTCGCGCTCGACATCGCTCGGCGCTTCGAGAAAGCGCACGTAGTTGTCGAGCGGGAACTTCACGTCCATGTGCATCACGAGATCGTTGGGCATGAGGAACGTGAAGTCGGGGATGGATCCGTTGGCGATGGCCTTCTGCTTGCGGTAGTTGATGCCTTCGACGAAGCCGGCGACGCGCAGCACGTCGTCGGCCATGCGCTCACCCCACTGCCCGCGCGCCTTCGCGCTGGCCAGCGCGTCGTGCAATTGCTGGGTGGTGTGCGATAGCGAGCGCATCGTGGTGGCCAGCGCGCCGAGCTGCTCGCGTTGATGGCCATCGACCTCGCGCACCGTGCGCTCGAACTCGCCGAGGCGGCGCGCGACGTTGCGCAGCTGCTCGTCGATGACGGCCTGCGCCGCGCCGAGATCACCGCCGCCCGCGCCGCGCTCGGCGCGCAGCTCGCGACGAAGGTCTCGTTCGATCGCGCGCACCCCTCCGAGCACCAGCACGCCGATGGCCACGAGGCCGCCGACCGCGAGCGCCACGAGCGCGAGCACCAGCAGGATGTTCATGCGGGCAGCGTGTCACGGGGGTGTGACACGCCGATGGGGCGCCACGGACGGTGGCGGCTCAGGAGCTCGTCATCAGCTGCGGGATCGCCTCGTCGCCCAAGATGTCGGCCACGATGCTGAACAGCTGGCCTCGTCGCGCGTCGTCGTACCGGGCGATCGCGGCGTCGAGCGTGAGCACCCCGGCGCGGGGGAGCGCTGAGGTCGTGTAGTTGCCGACGGCATCGGTGACCGACTTGATCGAGTGGTAGCGCCGGTTCGGGTCGAGTGCGAGCACGACGAGGCGGCGGCCGGCCCCTTCGAGATCGTTCGCGGTGGCGAGCTGGCTGGCGAGATTCCCGCCGGCGCCCCAACGGCGCAACGCTGCCTCCGCGGCCCGGCTCGGGTCGCGCAGTGGGCCCGCGGCGACGATCTGGCGATCGAGCGCGGTGAGCGCGCCGACGCGCGAGCGCATGTTCGCCTGGAGCGCCGTCCAGTCGTGCGCGACCACGGCCCGCCGGTCGTCGAGGCGCGGACGCGTGGTGAGGAACAGCACTGCTCCACCGGCCACGAGCGCCAGGATCGCGAGCAGGAGCAGTCGACGCAGCCGGCGCAGCATTCGGCGCTGCACCGTAGCGGGCCCGTCGCGCGCCACCGTGGTTGGGCGCCCGATGTTGTGTTGACCGGCGACTCCGCCGTCGGGCGGCCCTGTCGCACGTCGCTGATACCGTCGTCGCATGGCCCGTTCCCGGGCCGGGCTCGCAGTGACCGCTGCCTTGCTCGCGGGAGCGGTCGCCGCGGGCTGGTGGTCGGGAGCGTCGAGCTCGGCGGCATTCGCAGCGCGCGTCACGCGCGTGATCGACGGCGACACGATCCTCGTCGCGCTCGCTGGTGGGCGCGTCGAGACCGTGCGAATCCTCGGCGTCGACACCCCCGAGACGAAGAAGCCCAACACGCCCGTGCAGTGCTATGGGCCGGAGGCGTCGGCGTACACGAAGGAACGGCTCACCGGCCGCGCGGTCGTGCTCGAGCTCGACACCGAGCCACGCGACATCTACGGCCGCCTCCTCGCCTACGTGGTCGTCGACGGTCGCCGCTTCGACGACGAGCTGCTGCGCTTCGGATACGCGCGGCTGCTCGTGATCTCCCCCAACGACGCGTACTCCCGTGCGATGCTGACCGCCGAGACCGAAGCGCGCCGCGCCGATCGTGGGCTGTGGGGTGCGTGTTGAGGAGGCACAGTGGACATTGCGGTGGTGCGGCGCTGGCTCGACCGGCTCGCGATCGTCGTGGTCATCGCTGCAATGGTCGGGTGGCTGCCGCTGCTCATCGACGTGCTCGTCAAGGGCAACGGGACGGGTTCCGGCACGAGCGACTTCTGGACCCGGATCTACGTCGTGACGTACCGCGGTGGGTTTCAGCCGGGCGGCTTCCTCCTCGTCGCGGTGGTCGTTGCGGTCGGCGTCCGGGCCGGTGCGCCGCCGCGTCGCGTCGACCCACTCCTGTGGCTCACCGCGGCGGCATCGGTCGTTGTCGGCGTCACGGAATGGCTCGGTGTGATCGGCGCGTTCAATGCAGCCTTCGTCACCTCGTTCAATGACAAGCTGGTCGCCGGTTCGGTGACCGCCGGAGAAGCGATCGTGGTGACCGCGGTCGGTGCCGTGGCACTGCTCGTGCTTCGCGGCAGTGGTCGTGACGATCCTGCGGGGCGCGTCGGGCGCGTTGCGTGGGATCGACCGCCGGGCCCACCGATCGCCGAGATGCAAGATCACGACTAGGTCATCGTGGCAAGGATCTCGTCGACGATGTCGAGCGTCGTCTCCGGGTGCAAGAACGCGAGCCGGGCGACGGTCTCGCCCTTCCACTTGGTCGGGGTGACGAACGCGATCTGTGCAGCGAGGAGCTCGTGCGACCAACGGTCGTAATCGGCCGGCGTCCACCCGGGCCGGCGAAACAGCACGATCGACAGCTCGGGTTCGCGCACGAGCTCGAGCGTGGGATGCGCCTCGATACGTGCGGCGGCCGCACGCGCGACATCGAGCACCACCTCGATCGCATCGCGATATGCACCCCAACCGTGGACCGCCAGCGAGAACCACAACGGCAATCCGCGCGCCCGCCGGGTGAGGTGGTAGGCGTAATCGGTGGGATTCCACTCCGTCTCGCTCGTGTGGATCACGTCGAGGTACGACGCGTCCTGCGTGTGCACGCGGCGGGCCAGCTCGGGCTCCCGATACACGAGTGCGGCGCAGTCGAAGGGCGCGAACAGCCACTTGTGCGGATCGACCACGAAGCTGTCGACGAGCTCGATCCCGGCGAGGCGGTCCCGGGCCGACGGCGCGAGCAACGCGGCACCGCCGTAGGCGCAATCGGCGTGAAACCAGATGCCCCGATCGCGCGCGACGGCACCGACACCAGCGAGATCGTCCACGATGCCGGCGTTCGTGGTACCGCCCGTGGCCACGATCGCGCAGATCGATTCCGCCTGCCCCTCGGCGCTCAACGCGGTGGCCACGGCGTCGCCGGTGAGGTGATCGTCGCTGCGCGTCGGCACCACCAGCAGGTCGACATCGATGATCCGCGCGGTGCTGGCGATCGAGGAATGGGCCTGCTCGCTCACCGCGAGCTGCCAACGGTGCGGCCCGCCCGCGCCGGCGCGCTGACGCGCCGTGTCGCGCGCGACGACCAGCGCGGAGAGGTTCGCGGCCGAGCCACCCGACACGAAGCAACCACCCGCGCTCTGCGGCAGCCCCGCCAACCGAGCGAGGAAGCGCAGCACCTGGTTCTCCGCGTGCACCGCACCGGCCGCTTCGAGCCAGGAGATGCCCGACAGCGACGAGCAGGAGACGACCATGTCGAACAGCAGCGACGCCTTCGTGGGCGCAGTGGGGATGAAGGCGAGGAATCGTGGGCTGTCGCACGAGATCACCGCCGGTGCGAGCGCCTCGGCGAACAGCGTCAGCACGTGGTCGGCATCGTTGCCGAGCTCGTTGATGATCGAGTCGGGAACCCGCGCCGCAAGCTCGGTGGGCGCGAGACCGCGGTCGAGCGGGACCGGATCGAGGCGCAGCCGCTCGTAGGTGTAGTCGAGGACCTGTTGGGCCATCGCCGCTGTGGCCGCGTCGAACCGATGCATCGGGCCGACGCTATCGAGGTGCATGCTCCCGGACGATGCGCAGCACGGCGTCGCCGTAGCGGGTCAGCTTCGAGTCGCCCACGCCGTGCACGGCGAGCAGATCGCCGCTGGTGCCCGGCCGCGCGGCGGCGATCTCCTCGAGCGTGGCGTCGTGGAAGATCGTGAACGCCGGCAGATCGTGAGCGCGCGCGTGCGTGAGGCGCCACTGCTTCAGCGCTTCGAGCAGCTCGCGGTCGATGTCGGCGACGCCTTCGGGGCGAGCCGCGCGCAGCGCACGCCGCGTGTCGGCCAGTCGATCGCGCCGGGCGGCGGGCTTGACAGGCGGAGCCGGGCGGCCACCCACCAGCGTCTCTTCGATCGGACCGAGCCAGGGGCTCGGCCGGCGGGGCTTGCCGGCGCGCTTTCGGGCCCAGCTGATGTGCAGCTCGGTCTCGGCCCGCGAGAGCGCCACGTGGAAGAGGCGCTGCTCTTCGGCGCGTGTCTCGTGCGTGCGGGCGTACCCGATGGGAACGAGACCTTGCTCGGCGCCGGTGACGAACACCACGGGCCATTCGAGACCCTTGGCCGCGTGGAACGTGGAGAGCTCGACCGCGTCGCCGCCGATCACGTCGTCGCCTCGGGTCGCAGCCTCGAGCCATCCTCGGAACGCGGCGAGCGTGCCCGGGCCGCCGTCGATCGCGAGGTACTCGGCGGCGAGGCGCGCCAGCGCGTCGAAGTGCTCGCGTTCCGAGTCGAGCTCGGTCTCACGACCCGCGTCGAGCAGGTCGGCGAGGTGATCGGAGAGCGGCCGCCCGGGCGCTTCCTGCTCGGTGCGCAGCATCATCTCGAACGCGGCGCGCACCTCGGCGCGCTCGAGGAACCGGCTCGTGCCGCGCAACCGGACCGGTACGCCGGCGCGCGTGCACGCCGCCTCGAAGAGCGCCGATTGCGCGTTCGTGCGGTAGAGCACAGCGAGCGAACGCCACGGCCGCCCTCCCCGCGCGCACTCGGCGAGCAGGCCGGCGACCGCGTTCGCCTCGGCTTCGTCGTCGTCGTAGGCGCGCACCGTCGGGGCGGGCCCGGGCGGGCGGGGGGCCAGCGGGCGGGGCCGCTGGACGTCGGATCCCGCGCCGAGCGCGGCATGCGTGACGGCCACGATCTCCGGGGTGGAGCGGTAGTTCGTGGAGAGGCGGATCATCGCCGCGCCGGGGAACAGCCGGTTGAAGCCCGTGAGCGCGCCGGGTTGCGCGCCGGCGAACCCGTAGATCGCCTGGGCGTCGTCGCCGACCACGGTGAGGTCGCGTCGATCGCCCAACCAGGCCCGCAGCACCCTCAGCTGCGACGGTGTGACGTCTTGGAACTCGTCGACGAAGAAGGTGCGGAAGCGGAAGCGCTGCGCCGCCGCGAACGTGGGGTCGCGTGCGAACGCCTCTGCCGTCCACCAGAGCAGATCGTCGAAGTCGACGAGGCCGCGCCGGCGCTTCTCCTGCTCGTAGCGCTCGTAGACCTGCGCGATCTCCGCCGCGGGGCGCGAGAGCCGGCGTTGCTCGCGCTCGGCCTCCTCGGCGTACCGGTCGGGCGTGATCGTGCGCGCCTTGGCCCACTCGATCTCGCTGGCGATGTCGTTGATGTCGAGCACGGCGCTCGCGCCACGGCGACCGAGCAACGGAGCGAGGATTCGACCTTTGCGGTCGAGCACCGACGGAAACTCGCGGCCGCGCTCCACCGCTCGCCGGCGCAACATCGCGAGCGCCAACGAGTGGAACGTGCCGGCTGTGACCGCGCCCGCGCCCGCCTTCGAGAGCCGCGACCGCAGCTCACCCGCCGCCTTGCGCGTGAACGTGACCGCCAGCACGCGTGCCGGCTCGGCCCGGCCGCTCGCGATCATCCACGCCATCCGCCGGGTGAGCACGCGCGTCTTGCCCGAACCCGCCGGCGCCAAGATCGCGAGCAACGGCGCGTCGTGGGTGACCGCGGCGCGCTGACTGTCGTCGAGATCGGCGAGCAGCTCCTCGGGGAGCCCCGGGTCGACCATCTCGCGCACGGTACACGCGGGTTGTGACAGCACCGCCGGTAACGTGCCGGCGTGCAGATCAGCCGCCGACGGTTCGAACAGCTGGCCGCCGAGGCGCTCGACGCCATCCCGCGCCCGATGCTCGACGCGTCGGAGAACGTCGCCGTCATCGTCGAAGATCGGCCCGGCCCCGACCTGGTCGTCGCACCGGGCACCCAGCTCCTGGGCCTCTACCAGGGCAACGGCACGAAACCGGCGGGGATCATGCCGCGCGGGTGGGCGCCGACCCCCATCTCACTGCCGGATCGGATCACCTTGTTCCGCGAACCGCTCGCCGAGCGCGCCCACGACGAAGACGAGCTGCGCGAGCAGATCCGCGCCACACTCGTCCACGAGTTCGCGCACCACTTCGGCATCGACGACGCCCGCCTCGACGAGCTGGGCTGGTAGCCGATGCCGCACTACGTGGTGTTCGCGGTCGGAGCCGACCGGCCCGGCATCGTCGCCCGCCTCACCGGCGCGCTCTACGACATCGGCGCCAACCTGCTCGACAGCTCGATGACCATCCTCTCCGGACACTTCGCCGTTGCCCTCGCACTCGACGCACCGCTCGCCACCGCTGCGCTCGAGGCCGCGCTCAGCGACGTGGCCGAGCGCCTCGACCTCGGCGTCACGGTTCGGGCGGTCGAAGCCGTGGTGCGCGCTCCCGCGGGCGACCATCACGTGGTCTCCGTCTACGGCGCCGACCATCCCGGAATCGTGGCGCGCGTCGCCCGCGAGCTCGCCGATCGCGGCGTCAACATCGTCGACCTCGAGACCCGGCGCGTGGGCGATCCGTCCGATCCGGTGTACGCGATGGTGCTCGACGTGACGTTGCCCCCCGACCTCGACGCCGACACGCTCGAGACCGACCTGCGCGCCGTGGGCACAGAGCTCGGCGTCGACGCCCACCTCCACCCCCTCGACGCCGACATCCTCTAGCTGTGTCTATGGCGCCGCGCGCTGCGCGTCTTGCTCGATGTCTGGTCGATGACGACGCTTGATGTTGTTCGCCTGCCGGCGCCGGTGCTCACGCAGCCGACGCAACTCGTCGCGCAGCTCGACGACGACGTTCGCGCGTTCTGTCGCGACCTGGTCGAGACGATGTACGCGTCGCCCGCGTGCGTCGGCCTTGCCGCCAATCAGGTCGGTGTGGCGAGTCGGGTGTTCTGCATCGACGTCACTGGGCACCGCAAAGCCGATTCGTGCCACGGGCTGGTTGTGCTCGTGAACCCACAGATCGTGCTCGGCCGCCAACCGGTCGTGGCTCGTGAAGGTTGCATGAGCGTCCCCGATCTCACCGGGGATGTGGCGCGCGCGTCCGAAGTCGTAGTGCGCGGTCTCACACCCGAAGGTCGCGACCGCGTCATCGAAGCCAACGCGTTCGAGGCGCGCGCGCTCTTGCACGAGATCGACCATCTCGACGGGCGCACCTTCCTCGATCGTGTGCGCTCACTCGGCACCGACGTGTTCGCGCGTCGGCGCTACCGCTGATAGCGGAGGGGCCTCGACGGGTAGGTTCGCGTCGTGCGTAATCGCAGCGACCCGCAGCTGTCGCTGTTCGCGGGCCGACCCGAACCGCCGGTGGAGCTCACGCGACCGCCAGGCGACGTGGATCAGCAGGACCCGTGTAGTCCGCCGTCCCGACTCGCAGTAGAGCTGCGGCGCGGATCCACACGGCGTCGCCACGTCGAAGGCGTGCTGCGCGGCGAGACGTTGGTGGTGTCGTACCCGGCGCGCATGTCGAAGGCGGAAGCCGAGCGCATCGCGGTCGAGCTGCGCGATCGGATGCAACGGCGCCTCGCCCGCGAGCGCATCGATCTCCGGGTACGCGCCCGCCGTCTCGCCCGCGAGCTCGATCTGCCCCTGCCCGCGAACGTGGAGTGGTCCGACCGCCAGCTCCACCGCTGGGGGTCGTGCACACCCGTCGACCGGCGCATTCGCGTGTCGTCGCGCCTCGCCGCCTTCCCGCTCTGGGTGCTCGATTACGTGCTCGTCCACGAGCTCGCGCACCTGCGCTACGCCGATCACAGCGCCGAGTTCCACGAGCTCGTGGCGCGCTACCCGAAGTCGGAGCGGGCCATCGGGTTCCTGATCGCGCAGTCGATCTACCTCGACGAGGGGTGAAGGCCCGTACGATTGGGGCATGCCGTACCCGCAACGACTGCTTCACGACGACGAAGAGGTCTGTCTCGACCTCCAGCCGCACTGGTGGTTCTTCGCCCGCCAGATCGGATCCGCCATCCCGCTGCTCGTCGTGCTCGTGCTCGTGATGGCCGTGCACGGCGACGTCCGTCACCTCTTGTTCGCCGTGTGGGCCATCGCCACGCTCATCTGGGCCGGCTGGCTCGCGATCAAGTACTTCGACTGGCGCTTCACGCACTTCGTCGTGACCGATCAGCGGGTCATCTTCCGTACCGGCGTGATCGCCAAGCGCGGCGTCGAGATCCCGCTCGGGCGGATCAACAACATCAACTTCAGCCAGGGGATCTGGGAGCGCGTGATCGGAACCGGCGACCTCGAGATCGAGTCGGCCGGTCGCGACGGCCAGTCGGTGTTCGACGACGTGCGCCATCCCGACGGTGTGCAGCAGGAGATCTACCGGATGATGGAGACCTTCGAGCGCACCCGCGCGTCATGGAGCGCGCCGCAGGTCGTCGCGCAACAGGGCCCGGCGCCCGCTCCGGCATCGGTGCCCGAGCAGATCGCGCAGCTCGCCGAGCTGCGCGACCGAGGCGTGATCACCCAAGCGGAGTTCGACACCAAGAAGGCCGAGCTGCTCGGTCGCATGTGAGCGAGGCGCGTGGGAACACGCGTGAGATGACGCCGCAGCTCAATGCGCCGGATCGTGGCCGAGCTCGACAAGGGCATGGCGTAACGCGTCGGCGGCGGCGTCGAGCTGCTCGGCAGTTGCGTTGCGATCCGCGGCCGCGAAGCTGAGCTGGGCGATGCTGTCGAAGCCGATCACGTGCACGTGCGCATGCGGTACCTCTTCGCCGGCGATGAGCAGGCCCACGCGGGTGGGCGAGAACGCGCGCTGCATCGCCTGACCGACGACGCGCGCCACCTCGAAGACACGCGCGTTGAGCTCGGCCGGCATGTCGATCCAGTGGTCGATCTCGGCGCGCGGCACCACGAGCGTGTGACCGGTGGAGAAGGGCTCGATCGTGAGGAACGCCACGACGTCGTCGTCGCGCCACACGAAGCGTCCGGGCAGCTCGCCTTGGATGATCCGGGTGAAGATGGTGGGCATCGTGCTCCTCGGGCTATCCACCGGCGGGGGAGCCGCGCGGGCCCATCACCTCGGCTCCGTCGGCGCTGTTGGCCACGAATGCCGTCGGCCGGAGCGCGGTGGCCGCACGGTAGCGCCGGGCGGCCACGCGCGCGATCTCCTCGGCCCCGGCCGCGGGCGCGAGGGCGACCACACAGCCGCCGAACCCGGCTCCGGTCAGGCGCGCACCGATCGCTCCGGCCGCCCGCAGCTGGGCGCACAGCTGATCGAGCTCCGGTGTGCTCACACGGAAGTCGTCGGCTAACGACGCATGGCTCGTGTCGAGCACCGCGCCGATCACGGCGTGGTCATTGGCGCGCAGCGCGCCGACGAGCTGTTCCACGCGGTGGTTCTCGCTGACCACATGCCGGGCGATCGGGTCGTCGCGCACCGAATCGAGGTCGGCGTCGCGCAGGGTCGGCACACCGATGCGCGCGGCCGCAGCCTCGCAGGCGGCGCGCCGAGCCGCGTACTCCGACGTGGCGAGCGCGCGCGGAAGTCCGCTGTGCACGACCACGATGGCAAGATCGGTCGGAAGTGGGATCGGCTCAACCTGCAACGAGCGGCAGTCGATGCGCAGCGCGTGTCCGCGGCGCCCGTGCACGCTCGCCATCTGGTCCATGATCCCGCACGGCACACCCACGAGGTGCTCGGCTCGTTGCGCGCACCGCGCGAGCTCGTCGCCGTGAAGGTCGGTGCCGGCGAGGCACGAGAGGGCCATCGACACGGCCACGTTGCACGCCGCGCTCGACGACAGTCCGGATCCGACCGGCACGCTCGACGCCAGCGCGAGACGAGCACCGGTCATTGCGATGCCGAGCTCGTGGAGCGCGCCCACCACGCCTGCGATCCCGATGCTCCACGATGCGCCCGACGCGCGCGGGGGATCTGCGATGTCGACCGCGGCCTCGCCGTCGATGGCGTCGGAGACGGCCCGGATCGTTGCGTCGCCGCGGGGCGCCGCGGCGACGAGCACGTCGCGGTCGATCGCGACCGGCAAGCAGAGTCCGTCCTGGTAGTCGGTGTGGTCGCCGATGAGGTTCACGCGGCCGGGCGCGCGGACCATCACCGCGGCGTCGGCCGCGGCGCGCGCGAGCCACTCCCGCCGCCGGTCAGGCATCGGGGCGCGACGAGACCGGCGCGAGCGGCGTCACGCCGGCTCCCGGCGCGGCCTGGGCCACGTAGGCCATGCCGTCGCGGCCGCAGCGTTCGCGGTAGCGACGCACGACAGTGGCGGCGACGCCGTCGGCCTGATCGGCGTCGACGAGACCGACGCAACAGCCCCCGAATCCACCGCCGGTGAGGCGCGCACCGTGGGCCCCGGCCGCGAGCAGCTCCTCCACGATGGCATCGAGCTCGGGCCGCGAGACCTCCATGTCGTCGCGCAGCGACGCGTGGCCCGCGGTCATCAACGCACCTGCGGCGCGCACGTCGCCGGCGCGGAGCGCGTCGGCGAATGCCCACACCCGTTGCATCTCCGATACCACATGGCGCCCGCGTGGGTTGCCGGCGACCTGATCGGGTGTCGCGTCGCGCAACACGCGCAATCCGAGATCCGTCGCGCAGCTGAGACCGTCGGCCCGGCGTTGCGGCCACGGACTCGTCTCGAGCGTGCGAGGCACCCGTGAGTCGACCACCACGATGGCGATGTCGCCGGGCAGCGGGATCGCCTCCACGTGCTGTGAACGGCAGTCGATGAGCAGCGCGTGGCCGGCGCGTCCGAGCACCGACGCGAACTGATCCTGGATGCCGCAGGGCACGCCGGTGGCCGCGCGTTCCGCGGCCTGGCACGCCAACGCGAGCTCGGCGCCCTCGATCGGAGTGCCGGTCGCGCCGGCGGCGTGCACGAGCGATACGGCCACCGCGACCTCGAACGCCGCACTCGACGACAGGCCGCCGCCGATGGTCAGGTTCGAGCCCACCACGCCCTCGAGGCCCACTGGCGGACGGCCGTGCGCGGCGAGGATCGAGGCGACGCCGCCCACGAGTCGGCCCCATCGAGGCTCGATGCCGGGCGCGTCGTCGCGACCATCGGCCGCGATGTCGACGGTTCCGTCGAGGTCGAGCGAGCGCAACACGATACGGCCGTCGGGTCGGGGTCGCATCGCGATCGCGATCTCGCGGTCTATCGCGAGGCACACGACCGGCCCTTCGTGGTAGTCGACATGCCCGCCGAGCAAGTTGACGCGCCCTGGAGCACGCGCCACCGCGGTCGCGTCGGGAAAGGCCGCGAACACACGCGCGATCGGATCGTCGGCGGACTCGATCGCCATCGCCACGACGCTACGCGTCACGCAGTGCCCGGGCCGCGTCTTCGGGCACGACAGGGTTGGCGAGCGTGCCACTGCCGAGCTCACCGCTCGCCACGAAGCGCGCAACGCCCGGCGCGCGCTGGGGAGGCGCGACATGCGCGTGGATGTGCTGCGGTGCGTCGCGCTCGCCCTGCGCCGGGGCCTGGTGGAACCAGAGGAGGTACGGGAAGGGCCGCGGCGCGGCATCCGAGGTCCACAGACGGTCGTAGCGACCCAGCGCGTCGTGGAGCGCCTCTGCGAGTCCGTCGCGTTGCGAGTCGTCGAGCTGCGGGAACCCCGCCGTATGACGGCGCGGCGCGATGCGCAGGCCGAACGGATGCGACGACGCGAACGGTACGTACACGACCCAGGATTCGGTCTCGTGCACGATGCGCTCGCCGTCGCGCAGCTCGGCCGCGACCTCCGCGCACACCGCGCAGCCGTGCTCGCTCGACACGTCGTCTTCGCCCGCCGCGGCGGGCGGCACGAATGGATACGCGTAGATCTGGCCGTGCGGGTGGTTGATGGTGGCGCCGACCTCGGCGCCCCGGTTCTCGAACACGAGCACGTACGCGACTTCTGAGCGGGCGAGGAGCACTTCGGTGCGAGCCGCCCACAGATCGACGACCTTGCGCACCTGCGTGAGCGGCAGCGTGGCGAGCGACGCGTCGTGATCGGGTGAGAACAGCACCACCTCGCACGCGCCCACCGCGGGGATCCGGAGGCCTCCCGCGGCTTCTGCGCTGCGGGTGTGGTCGGTCTGGGAATCGATCGGGTTGCCGGGCGCGAGTGCGGGCCAGCGGTTCGTGAACCACCGCACGTCGTAGGGCTCCGGAGCCTCGAGGCCGCCGACGCAGAACGGGCAGTCGCCGGTGGGCAGGTTGGGGCGCCCCTGTCGGTGCCCGACGATGGTCACCCATTGGCGCGTCAACGGGTCGAGGCGGAACTCGGCGGCCACGCCCCGCATCCTGCCCTACGGTGCGCATGTGGTCGGGATCCGGCGCATGAGGCGGGGCGACATCGTGGCGGTGTCGGCCGCCCAGTCCAGGGCGTTCTACGACGACCCGTTGCAGGTCTGGACGTTGCCCGACGACAGCACGCGCCTGGCCGCACTCGAGCGGATGTTCCTCATCGCGCTGCCGGTCATCTCGCTGCGCCACGACGAGTGCTACACCGACGACTCGGGTGCCGTTGCCGCGCTCTGGATGCCTCCCGGCTCGTGGCACCTGCCGCTGCCCGCGCCGGCGATCACCGCGTTGGCGCCGCTGCGCGAGGTGCTCGGCGAAGAAGCTATGGAACGCCAGCGTGTGCTGAACGACGCGATGGCCGCTGTGCATCCGCAGGAGCTGCACTGGTACCTGCAGGGACTCGGTACCGACCCGCCGTGCCAGCGGCGCGGCTTCGCGTCGGCCGCGCTCGCGCCCGTGCTCGCTCGGTGCGACGTCGACGGCACGCCCGCGTACCTCGAGAGCACGAAGGTGGAGAACGTGCCGTTCTACGAGAGCCACGGGTTCGCGGTGACGGGCACGATCGACATCCCCGACGGCCCCAGCCTGTTCACCATGTGGCGCGCCCCGAAGCCCGGCTGACGATCGCGCCGCAACGCGGTCAGGCTTTGCGTACGGCCGGCATCACTTCGGCCGCGAAGCGCTCGAGGCCGTCGACGTCGAACGGTGCGCGCACGGCCACGATCACGTACTCCGCGCCCGCGCCGGCGAACGCAGCCGCGTGGTCGACCATCTGCTGCGTCGACCCCCGGAACACCGAAGGCCGCACCGCGTCGCTCATCGGGCCGAACTGGCGCACGAGCTCCTCTTCGCTGAACGCCATGCCGACGTTCACCGACTTCGTGATGGTCGACGGGTCGCGGCCGAGTCGCTCGCAGTGCGCGTCGAGCACGCCGGCTTTGCGGGCCCACAGATCGGGTGGGATGAACGGCACGTTCCAGCCGTCGGCGTGTTGGGCGGCGATGCGCAGCGTGACCTTCTCGCCACCTCCGCCGATCCAGATCGGGAGGCGCTCCTGCACTGGCTTGGGTTCGCACTGCGCGTCGCGCAGGGTGAAGTGCCGGCCGTCGAACGTGGTGCGTTCCTGGGTGAGCAAGCCGCGCACGCACTGGATCGACTCTTCGAGCATCCGGAGTCGCTCGCCACTCGACCCGTAGTGCATGCCGTACACGTCGTACTCGTTGCGCAGCCACCCGGCGCCCATGCCGAACGTGATCCGGCCGGCGGCGAGCTGATCGAGCGTGGCCATCGTGTTGGCGAGAACGGCCGGGTGCCGGTAGCCCGCCGAGTACACGAGCGAGCCGCAGCGCACCCGTGTGGTCGCCGCAGCCAAGGCCGCGTGCGACGCGACCGCTTCGAGGCAGTGCGGGTTGCCGGTGTTGTCGGCGGCGTAGAAGTGGTCCCAGATCGAGATCCAGTCGAAGCCGAGCGCCTCGATGCGCTGCCAGAGCTGCTGCAGCTCGCTGATCGAAGTGTTCTGCAGGCCGGTGTGCACACCGAACTTCACATCCATCGTGGGCGCCCGTTCAGCCGAGGTGCGGCATCACGCGCTCCGCGATGAGCCGCACGTGATCGTGGTCGTTGATGTCGAGCACCTGCAGGTATGCACGCGACGCACCCGCTGCGCCGAACGCCCGCAGGCGTTCGATCACCTCGTCGGGAGTGCCCGCGACGCCGTTCTGGCGCAGCTCATCGGGCGCGCGACCGATCGCGGCTGCGCGGCGCGCGAACTCGGCGTCGTCGGTGCCGCAGCACACGACGACCGCCGCCGAGAAGGTCATCGTGGTGGACCAGTCGCGGCCGACCGTGTCGCATGCGGTCTTCACATGATCGATCGCAGTGGGGTAGTAGTCGAGCGGCGCGAACGGCACGTTGAAGTCGGTGGCGTACTGCGCGGCCAGCCGCGGTGTGCGCTTCGTGCCGAAGCCACCGATGACGATCGGCACCGCGTGCTGGACCGGCTTGGGCAACGCGGGTGAGTCGGTCAGCTGGTAGTGCTTGCCCTCGTAGCTGAACCGTTCACCGACCGGCGTCGACCACAGGCCGGTCACGATCGCCAGCTGCTCCTCGAGACGTTCGAAGCGCACGCCGAGGGGCGGGAACTCGAAGCCATAGGCGCGGTGCTCGTCTTCGTACCAGCCGGCACCTATGCCGAGCTCGATCCGCCCGCCACTCATCGCGTCGGCCTGCGCGACCGTGATCGCGAGCAAGCCCGGCGGCCGGAAGGTGGCCGAGGTGACGAGCGTGCCGAGCCGGATGCGCGATGTCTCCCGACCGATCGCGGCGAGCGTGGCCCACGCATCGGTGGGTCCCGGGCCGCCGTCGACGTCGCCCATCTTGAGGAAGTGGTCAGATCGGAAGAACGCGTCGAAGCCCAGGTCATCGGCCAGCTGTGCGAGCGCGAGGAGCTGGTCGTAGCTCGCGCCCTGCTGCGGTTCGGTGAAGATTCGGAGCTGCACGACACCGGAACCTACCGAGCGCGCGTGCCCACCGTCCTGCGCGGCGCCCCTACGCTGGTCCCGTGCTGCAGGTGGAGCGATGGCCCACGCTGAACGACCCGGTGCTCGTGTACTCGTTCACGGGCTGGGTCGACGCGGGCCTCGCCGGGCAGGGCACCGCCGCGCTCATCGTGGATCAGCTCGAGGCCGGCAACGGCAGCCGGTTCGGTCGCATCGACCTCACCGATCTGCTCGACCTGCAGCAGACGCGCCCCACGGTGAAGCTCGTCGACGGCGGATTGCGCCGCATCGAGTGGCCGCAGGTGGAGCTGTGGTCCGGGCGCCTCGGACGCGACGTGGTGTGCGTGCGCGGGCCCGAGCCGTCGATCCGCTGGCCCACGTTCGCGGGCTGGATCGTGGAGATCGCCGAGCAAGTGGGTGCGCGTGAGGCGTACGCCGTTGGCGGCATGCCGCACGTGATCACGCACCGGCGTCCGGTGCCGGTGCTCGCGACGGCCACGAAGCGATCGATCGCCCAGGAGGTGGGGCCGCTGCGCGACGACTACCTCGGCGCCACCGGTCTCAACACGGTCGTGCAGTCGATCCTCGGCGATGCGGGCATCCGTTCGGTGGCGCTGTGGGCGCAGGTTCCGCAGTACGTGTCGGGTTCGCCGTCTCCGCCCGCCGTGCGCGCGCTCGCGCAACGCCTCGCCGACCTGGCGCGCCTCACCCCCGATCTGCGAGCGCTCGATGCTCGCGCCGCCGCGTATCGCGACAAGGTCGAAGAGGGATTGGCGGAGCGTCCCGACGTGCTCGCGATCGTCAACCAGATCGACGAGCAATGGTCGCAACGGATCCCGAGTGCCGACGAGCTCGCCTCGGAGATCGAGCAGTTCCTGAAGACGCAGCGCGACCAGGACTGACATTCCGCTCCGGCGCATGGTGGTCGCGCCACACGTCGCGCAGCTTCAGGGTCGGCCCGCTGTGCAGGACCGCTCGCGTGTACACGCGGCCGCCGAGCTCCACCAGCCCGGCGATCGTGAGGACCGTGAGCGCCAGGGCGACTGCCGGCTCCCACCAGGCCGCGGTACCCATCGCGATGCGCACCGGCATCGTGAGCGGCGCGGTGGCCGGGAAGAACGACAGCACGCGCGCCCAGCTGCTGTCGGGGCTGCCGATCGCCCCGAACGACACGAAGTAGCCGGCGATCAACACGAACTGCACGGGTCCGGCGACGCTCTGAGCGTCTTCCGTACGCGATGCGAGCGAACCGAGCGCGCCGTACACCATTGCGTAGAGCGCGTACCCGAGCACGAACCACACGACGACCCAGGCGAGCACCGCGCCGCGCGCGGCCGGGACATCGAACGAGTCGACGCTCGAAGTGGCGACGAGCGCAGCGAGCGCGGTCACGGCGATCTGCGCGAGCCCGAGCAATCCGATCCCCGCGACCTTCCCTGCGAGCAGGTTGCGGGCAGGAATGCGTGCGAGCAGTACCTCGACGACGCGGCTCGCCTTCTCCTCGACCACACCGGTGAGCACGAGGTTCCCGTAGGTGGTGATCGAGATGAAGAGCAACACCATCATGATCATCGCCGCGGTCTCGTCGTCCTTGCTGCGGCCGGCCACCGAGCCCAACGCCGTGTTCGCGATCGGAACCGGTGCCACGATGGCGAGCAGGTCCTGCTCGCTGATGCCCGCGCTGGTTGCTCGCGCGCGCACGGCCACGAGCTGGATCGCGCTCGCGACGACGCCGCGCAGCTTCTCGTCGGTCTGACCGCGCCATTCGAGCTTCCGGGCGTCGACGACGAGCACATCGACGCGACTGCGACGTGTCGCTTCTTCCCCTGCAGCGATCGAGCTGTAGCTGTGCACGCGCACCGTCATGCCAGAAGCCTTGCTCTGCACCTGGATGGTGCTCGCGAGGTCGGTCGGGACCGAACCAGCCAGGCCGATGTTGCGGGGAGCACTCCCGGAGCTGAGCAGCGACGGTGCGACGATCACGCCGACGACGATGAGGATCATCACCACCACGGAGGCGCGAAAGGCGCGCGAACGGCTCCGCTCTCGCATCTCTCGCGCGGCGACGAGCCACACTTGGCGAAGGCTGCTCATGACGCGACCGCGTCGCGGAACAGCTCGGACAGCGTGGGGGGCTGATACGCGAACGACACCAGGTCGGCCGTGTGGCGAGCGAGGCCGATCACCTGGCCGAGGTCGGTCGCGCGGTCCACGCGCAGGCGCGTGTGACCGTCGTGGCACGCGACCACCCGAGCCGACGACAGCGACGACCAGTCGGGCGCTGGCCCGCGCGTATGGATGTCGACGAATCGGTCGGGCACTGCGGCCCGCAGCGCTTCGAGCTCGCCGGCGAGAACGACCCGACCGTGGTCGATGATGACCACGTCTTCGCACAGATCCTCGACCAGGTCGAGCTGATGGCTCGAGAACAACACCGTTGCGCCCGCTTGCGCGACGGTGGCGAGCAGCTCGGCCATGCTGGCGATGGCCAGTGGATCGAGACCGGAGAATGGCTCGTCGAGCACGAGCAGATCGGGCTCGTTGATGAGCGCCGCGATCAACTGCACCCGTTGCTGGTTGCCGTGTGACAGTGCGTCGAGGCGATCGCTCGCGCGCTCGGCCAACCCGAGCTGCTCGAGCCACGTGTTGACGCTCCGGTTGACGTCGACGCGCCCGCGGCCGCACAACCTCCCGAGGTACAGAAGCTGATCGCGCACGCGCATGCGCGGATACAGGCCACGTTCCTCGGGCATGTACCCGAAACGGGCGCGTTCGGCGGTCGCGATCGGAGCGTCGTTCCAACGCACCGCGCCCGCGTCGAGTTCGACAAGCCCGAACACCGCTCGCATCGCCGTGGTCTTGCCGGCTCCGTTCGGCCCGAGGAACCCAGTGAGGCGACCCGACTTCGCAACGAACGAGCAGTCGTCGAGTGCGGCCACCCTGGCGAACTGCTTCGTCGCCCGGTCGAACTCGAGCACGGCGCACCTCCCGCTCGAGCATCGATCCAGCGCGTGCGGGTCGCCAGGGCCCAAGGACTCCAACGCTGTGGCCATCCGAATCGCCGGGGCTCACGCCCGGGCTTGGGCGCTCAGGCGTCGGGCTTGGCGCCGGCGTCGTCGAGGCGTTGCTGCGGGAGCCAGACGCACACGCCGGTGTTCGATGCCGTGGTGCCGGTCTGCACGCTGCCGCCGAGGCCACGGGCGAGGCGCCGTAGGCGGTCGAGCGCCTCGGCCGCGATGCGCACGTCGTCGAGCTCGAGGAGCAGCTCGCCGCGGCGGCGGTCCGCCGAGAGGCGCACGTCGTGGTCGCTCGCAACCACCCCCGCCTCGAGCAGCGTGGCGAGCAGCTCCTGGAAGCGAACCGGGTTCGTGACGATCGCAGCGTGCGCGGGGCAGCGCACCACGATGTTGCGGTCGCGCAACGTTGCGCCTGCCGCGGCGGCCGCCAGCTCGAGCGCCCCGGCCACGAGCACGGTCGCCTGCGGCTCGCGGCCGTCGAGCGTGCCGGTACGGGTTCCGTCGTCGATGATCTGCTCGACCACCTGTTGCAAGCCGTGTGCGAGCGTGCGGGCGCGGGCCAGCAGGTGCGGGTCGAGCGTCTCGCCCGACGGTCCGAGGTGGGCGAGGGCAAGTCGCTGGAGGGTGCGCATGATCTCGGCGAGCGGGTCGGCGAGACCCGCCGTCACGGTGTCGCGGAGCTGGCGCCGATCGGCTTCGGTCGTACCGAGGGCCGGAGTCGTGGTGGTCATGGCGGTTCCCGTCGCTGGGCTACTCGGACCCATCGGCCTCGCGGTGACCGGTCTTGAGCCTCGGGGGCGTCGGCCGCCCCGCCGATGCGCCGCTGCGTCGCTCGCAGTGCCATTCTCCGGGTGAGCGGCGCATGGGCCGTGGTGGCCCCCGACTGGGGGAGTGGACCAGCGAGTGGACCGGCGAATGGAGACGACATGAGCGTGGTGCGGATCAACGCCATCGAGGTACCGGCGGAGCGGGCCGACGAGCTCGTCGAGCGGTTCTCGAAGCGGGCCGGCGAGGTCTCGAAGATGCCCGGCTTCGAAGCCTTCGAGCTGCTGCGCCCCACCGACGACCGCACCACCTTCCTCGTGTACACGCGCTGGAGCACCCAGGAGGCGTTCGATGCGTGGGTGAACGGCCAGGCCTTCCAACGGGGCCATGCCCAGCACACCGGGCAAGGCCCCGTGAGTCAGCATGCCGAGCTGTGGAGCTTCGACGTCGTGCAGCACGAAGAGGCTCCGGCCTAGAGCGCCGCGGCGAGCGGTCGGCCGAGTCGATCCAATAGGGTCGGCGCCCATGCCGACGCTCGCCGAAGTTGCTGCCGAGGTCACCGGACCCGGCGGCCCGCTCGAGATCGTGGTCGAAGAAGCGCTCGGCCACCGAGTGCAGGTCTACAAGACCCGAATGCGCAGCATGCGCGAGCTGATGGCGCAGAACGCCGCGCGCGCCGACGTCACGTTCGTGGTGCAAGGCGATCGCCGCCTCACCTACGGCCAGCACGACCGCTGCGCGCGCCGCACGGCCCACGCGCTCGCTGCGCTCGGCGTCGGCCCCGGCGACCGGGTCGCGGTGATCTCGGCCAACAACCCCGAATGGCTCATCACGTTCTGGGCCTGCGCGATCCTCGGCGCGATCGTCGTGCCCCTCAACGCATGGCAGAAGGCCGAAGAGCTGCAGTTTGCGATCGACGACTCGGGCTCGAAGATCGTCGTCGCCGACCGCAAGCGCCTCGACGCGATCATGCCGATCCTCGACGACCTGCCGACCGTCGAGCAGGTGTTCCTCGTGGGTGAGAGCGACCCGGGCGACATCGCCGTGGTGCGCAGCTTCGTCGAGCTCTCGGGCGCCGACGACAGCGACCAAGACCCGGGGATGCCCGGTGGCGGAATCGCCGAAGACGACGTGGTGGCGATCCTCTACACGTCGGGCACGACCGGGCGGCCCAAGGGCGCAACCATCTCGCACCGCCAGGTGATCGCGAACCTTCAGAACATCATGTGCCTCGGCATCATCCAGCTGATGGCCGGCGTCGCGTCGCGCGGCAACGAAGACGGCAATCAGGAAGCCGCGCTGCTCGTGGTGCCGCTCTTCCACGTGACGGGCTGTCTGTCCACGATGGTCGTGAGCTACGCCACCGGCGGCAAGCTCGTGTTGATGCCCGCCAAGCGCTTCGACCCTGATCTGGCGATGCAGACCATCGAGAGCGAGCGTGTCACGAGCATCGGTGGCGTGCCCACGATCATGTGGCGCATCATCGAATCGCCCAACTTCGACAAGTACGACCTGTCGAGCGTGAAGCGCGCCAGCTACGGCGGCGCGCCGGCCGCGGCCGAGCTCGTCGAGCGCATCGAGCGGGCCTTCCCGAACCTGCGCAAGACGTTGTCGACGGCGTACGGGCTCACCGAGACGGCGTCGGTCGCCACGGCGCTCGGCGGCGACGACTACTTCGCCCATCCCACGAGCTGCGGCCGGCCGGCGCCCACCGTCGAGCTCGAGATCCGCGACGACTTCTCTTGCGAGGTGCCCCGCGGCGAGCAGGGCGAGATCTGGTTGAAGGGTCCGACGATCATGCTGCGGGGGTACTGGAACCGCCCCGAGGTGAACGCCGAGGTGCTCGTCGACGGCTGGTTCCGCACCGGCGACATCGCCAAGCAGGACGACGAGGGCTTCGTCTACATCGTCGACCGCGCCAAGGACATGATCATCCGTGCCGGCGAGAACATCTACTGCGTCGAGATCGAGAACGTGCTCTACGACTTCCCTGGGGTGATCGACGCCGCGGTGGTCGGGGTCCCGCACGTACAGCTCGGCGAGGAGGTCAAGGCCGTCGTGCACCTGAAGGCCGGCGTGCACGCGACGGCTGACGCGATCCGGGAGCACTGCCGCCGGCACCTCGCCGACTTCAAGGTGCCGGAGTACGTGGAGATCCGCGACGAGCCCCTGCCCCGCAACCCGGCCGGCAAGGTCCTGAAGGCGGCCCTCCGGGGCGGCGAGACCGCGTTCGCGACGAGCGACGACCAGGCCCTGTGAACGCACCGAGGTGATCGCCCTCTCGTTGTTCGACGTGCATCGCGCGTGGGGGTACACGGCGATCGTGCTCAACGGTCTGGCCGGCCTCTACGGCCTGGCCGCGTGGCGCTGGCCGCGCCTACGGGGCCGCGCGGTGTGGGGCGCGGTGATCTTCGCCGAGGTGGCGATGATGGTGCAGGTCCTGCTGGGCGTGTTGCTCGTCACCGCGCAGCATTACAAGCCGCCGCGGTTCCACATGTTCTACGGGTTCGTGTCGTTCATCACGGTGGGGTTGCTCTACTCGTACCGCTATGTTTTCAAGGCGCGCAACCAGATGGAGCTCTTCTACGGCCTCGGTGGCCTCTTCCTGATGGGCCTCGGCATCCGGGCGGTCCTCCAGGTGGTCTAGAGACTGGCGCGCACCCCAAGACTCGCGCAGAGGCGGCAAGCAGCCCGCGACGAAGGAATCGCGAATCGCGCCCGGCGTCGCGAACTTGCCGCGCCGGGCGGAACAGGCGCAGGAGAAACCGCTAGAGGTTCACCACGGGGCAGGTGAGGGTGCGGGTGATGCCCTCCACGAGCTGGATCTGACTCACCACCATCTTGCCGAGGTCGTCGACGGAGCCCGCCTCGGCCTTGACGATCACGTCGTAGGGACCGGTGACGTCGTCGGCGTCGATCACGCCCGGCAAGCCACGGATCGAATCGACCACGTGCGATGCCTTGCCGACCTCGGTCTGGATCAGGATGTAGGCCTGGACTGCCATGCGGGGAATCTAACCGCATGCCGCCCGCGCCGCTCCGGGGCGGCGGGCACGACCCGGCCCCACCTGCGAGCGAGGGCCAAGGGAGGTGACACCCGCCGCTCCTTTCGGTTTCCGTGAGTGTGGTCTGCCTACAATTTCCGAACGGTTCGCGCCCTTTGCGGCGCCCACTGGTCGCAACGCGGCGAGCAGCAGCGAGCAGGAGCAGGCATGACCACCACGACGCCCCCGACGGACCATCAGCGCTTGCGGGCGTGGGTGGAGGAGTGGGCGGCGATCCTCGAGCCCGCAGCCGTCGAGTGGTGCGACGGATCCGACGCCGAGTACGCCGAGCTGTGCCGCCGTCTCGTGGAGGCGGGCACGTTCACGCCGCTCGATCCGGAGAAGCGGCCGAACTGCTTCTACGCGCGCAGCGACCCCGGCGACGTCGCCCGCGTGGAGGACCGCACCTTCATCTGCTCCGAGCGCGAGGCCGACGCCGGACCCACGAACAACTGGCGCGACCCGGCCGAGATGCGCGCCGAGCTCCTCGCGCTGTACCGCGGCGCGATGCGCGGTCGCACGCTCTACGTGGTTCCCTTCTCGATGGGTCCGCTCGGATCGCCGATCGCGCACATCGGCGTGGAGCTCACCGACTCGGCCTATGTGGCCGCCTCGATGCGAATCATGACCCGCATGGGTGCGGGCGCGCTCGAGGTGCTCGGCACGACCGGCGAGTTTGTGCCGTGCGTGCATTCCGTGGGTGCGCCGCTCGAAGCGGGTCAGGCCGACGTCGCGTGGCCCTGCAACCCGAACAACAAGTACATCGTGCACTTCCCGGAGACGCGTGAGATCTGGAGCTTCGGCTCGGGCTACGGCGGCAACGCGCTGCTCGGCAAGAAGTGCTTCGCGCTGCGCATCGCTTCCACGATGGCGCGCGACGACGGCTGGCTCGCCGAGCACATGCTCATCTTGAAGCTCACGAACCCGCAGGGCGACAGCCGTTACATCGCGGCCGCGTTCCCGAGCGCGTGCGGCAAGACGAACCTCGCGATGCTCGTGCCGACCATCCCGGGCTGGAAGGCCGAGACGATCGGCGACGACATCGCCTGGATGAAGTTCGGTCCCGACGGCCGCCTCTATGCGATCAATCCCGAGTTCGGCATGTTCGGTGTGGCCCCGGGTACCGGCGTCGACACGAACCCGAACGCGGTCAAGGCCCTCGACCGCAACACCGCCTTCACCAACGTGGCGCTCACCGATTCGGGCGACGTGTGGTGGGAGGGCCTGTCGGCTCCGCCCGAGCACTGCACCGACTGGCTCGGCAACGACTGGACACCGGCTTCGCGAACGCCCGCCGCGCACCCGAACGCCCGCTTCACGGCACCGTTGAGCCAGGTGCCGTCGGTGGCGCCCGAGTGGGAAGACCCGGCCGGCGTACCGATCAGCGCATTGTTGTTCGGCGGTCGTCGGGCGTCGGTCGTCCCGCTCGTGACCGAAGCGTTCGACTGGGCCCACGGCGTGTTCCTCGGCTCGATCATGGCGAGCGAGAAGACGGCCGCGGCGGCCGGCACGGTGGGCGAGCTCCGGCGCGACCCGTTCGCGATGCTGCCGTTCTGCGGCTACCACATGGGTGACTACTTCGCGCACTGGCTGCGCATCGGTACGAAGACCGGACCGGCGAACCTGCCCAAGATCTTCTACGTGAACTGGTTCCGCAAGAGCCCCGAAGGCAAGTTCCTCTGGCCCGGCTACGGCGAGAACTCGCGGGTGCTGGCGTGGATCTTCGGGCGCTGTGCGGGAACGTCCGAGGCCATCGACACCGCCATCGGGCGGTTGCCCGCTCCCGGGGCGCTGCCCACCGAGGGCCTCGACGTGTCGCCCGACGCGCTCGCCGAGATCCTCTCCGTCGACGACGACGCGTGGCGTGCCGAGGTGCCGTCGATCGCAGAGCACTTCGCGGTGTTCGGTGAGCGGCTCCCCGACGCCTTGAACACCGAGCTCGCTGCACTGCAACAGCGCCTGGCGTAGATTCCGCGCCCGATGGGCGTGATCGGTTGGATCGTCATGGGGTTCGTCGCCGGCGTGTTCGCACGCGCCGTGACGAACTATGACCGGCGGGTCCCGCCCACGGCCCGGCTTGGTTGCCTGGGCACCATCGCGATCGGTGTGCTCGGTGGCTTGATCGGCGGCGCGCTCACCGACGCGGCCACGGGCGATGGCATCGGCGATTTCGGACTGCGCTCCATCGCGGTGGCGTTCGTGGGCGCGGTGCTCCTGCTCATGGTCGTACAAGCCATCTCGAGCCGCCGCTAGCCACGGCAGTACGGGGCGTGACTGGCAGCTCGGAGGCGGTGGGCACAGGGTTGAGGGAGCCGAACGGCCGGCTCACGCTCGCGAGCAGCTCGTCGACCTCGGCGGCGGCGAGCGGGCGCGAGTAGTAAAAGCCCTGCGCGAAGTCACAGCCGAGCCGGCGCAGCGCGGCGACCTGCTCGACGCTCTCGGCACCTTCGCCGATCACCTCGAGGCCGAGGGCGTGCGAGAGCGCCACGACCGCGGCCACGACGGTGGCCGCCGGCGCTTCCGAAGCCACGTCGTGCATGAACAGGCGGTCGATCTTGACCACGTCGATGGGGAACTGCCGCAGGTAGGCGAGCGCGCTGTAGCCGGTGCCGAAGTCGTCGATGGCGACACGCACGCCGAGGCGCTTGATCGCTTCGAGCTGACGGATCGACCATTCGGCGTCATCGAGCAGCATGCTCTCGGTGAGCTCGAGCAGCACATCCCCGGGGCTGACGCGTGCGCGGGTGATGGCGCGTTGCACGGATTCGCAGAGGTTGGCCTGGGTGAGCTGGCGGCCCGACACGTTCACCGCCACGTGCAGCGCGCGCATCTCGGGATGCTCGGAGCGCCAGTGGGCGAGCTGGAAGCACGCCTGCTCCATGACCCACTCACCGATCGGCACGATCAGACCCGTCTCCTCGGCGAGGCTGACGAACTCCGACGGCGCCACCAACCCGATCCCGGGTCGCTGCCACCGCACGAGCGCTTCGAAGCCGACGATCTCACCCGTGGTGACGCGCACGATCGGTTGGTAGTGCAGGCGCAGCTCGCCGTGCTTGACGGCCGTCTGCAGCGCCTTTTCCGTCTCGCGGCGGCGATCGACCCACGCGCGCATGTCGGCATCGAACACCTCCCAACGGTGGCGGCCCTGCTCCTTGGCGCGATACATCGCCGCGTCGGCATCCCGCAGGATCGACTCGGCGGTGTCGTCGCTCGTCTGATGCACGGCAACGCCCACCGATGCCGACACGACCACGGCGCTGTCGCCGATCGTGAACGGCTTCGAGAGCGCGTCGACGATGCGTTGCGCGATCTCGAACGCGACGCTCGGTGTGATGAGGTCCTCGCAGAGCACCGCGAACTCGTCACCGCCGAGACGCGCGACGGTGTCGCCGGTACGCACGGCGTCGTTCACGCGCGCCGCCGCTTCGATCAACAGCGTGTCGCCGGCCTGGTGGCCCAGTGTGTCGTTGACAGCCTTGAACCGATCGAGATCGAGGTAGAGCACGGCGAGCGCCGCGTCGCGTCGCGCGGCGCGGGTGAGCGCATGCTCGATGCGGTCGGCGAGCAGGTACCGGTTGAGCAGACCCGTGAGCGCGTCGTGGCTGGCTTGGTGCGTGAGCTCCTGTTGGTCGTGCTCCCGGTCGCGTACCAGCCCGGCGAGCCGCGCGAAGACGATGCCCGCGACGAGCAGCGTGGTGAACACGAGCGTCGGCTCCGCGATCTCGTCGCCCTTGGCGTGTTCGATGAGGTTGATCGTGGGTGGCGTGAGCAGCGCGACGCCGAGGAACGCCACGCGGACGAGGTGCAACGGCTGGAATGACGACATCGACCGGTCGGTCAGCTCGTCCGAATCCGGGTGCAGCGCCGCGAGTGCGAAGAGCAGGTACGCGGGCGGATAGTGCGCCGGCGTGTACTGCTGCCACGGTCCGATGATCGTGGCGAGGTCGAGCGCGAGAAGGCTGAGGAGGCCGACGAAGAGCAGATGCGTCGGCGTGCCCCGACGGCCCGGCGCGAATGCGAGCCACGCGAGGCCCATGAGGGCCATCACGTCCATCATCGGGTAGGCCGCCTCGACGAGTCTCGTGAAGCCGTGCACGCCGTCGACCGCCGGCGCCACCAGGTACTGCCAGAGCGCGAGGCCGGCCGCGATCGCGACGGCCAGCCCGTCGAGCAGCCCGTCACGACTGTGGTCGAGCGTGCGCAGGCGGACCATCTGGACGAGGCCGAGCGCGAGCAACGGGTAGCCGGCCAGCGCGAGCAGGTCGGCCACCGATGCGGCGGGCCGGGTGCCGTCGTTCAGACGCAAGATCGACCAGACGACGTCGCCGACCGCCCACACGGACAGGGCCGCGGCCACCCACAGCCAGGCCTTGCGGACCCGGCCGCGGTGGCGCCAGGCCCCCAGTGCAGCCAGACCGGCCGCGCCCGCGGCGCTGCCGTCGACCGCGAGGGCGGCGATCAGCGGATGCGAACCGTCGGCGAGCCGTCCCACGACGGCCGCGATGACCCACACCGCCACCAGCGTCGTCGAGACGCGAGTGCGCGACACGGTTCCGCATCGGCCCGCCGCAGCGTGGTCTTGATGTCGAGATGGCGCCACGGCCCCTGTGCGGGCCGAGGAGGGCTTGTCAGACGCGTGCGGTGGTCATGCCCATGTCGGGTTCGGCCCCAGTGCGCAACGCCACCGCGTGGCCGCCGGCGTCGAGGTCGAACACGACCCGCTGGCCCTGGCGCAAGGTGCGAAACAACGAGCCTTCGAGCGCATCGGCGGCGAGCACGAGCTCGGCCCGGTCGGTGTCGCGCACGACGATCCCCTCGCGGGTGATCGGGTCGTAGGCCTTGACGACGCCCTGCACGGCGCTCAGCCCCTCGAGGGCTTGGTGACCTTGCCGGCCTTGATGCACGACGTGCAGGCGTTGACCCGTCGGGGTGCGCCGTTCACGATCGCGCGCACTCGCTGGATGTTCGGGTCCCAGCGGCGCTTGGTGCGCCGGTGCGAGTGCGAGACGCTCATGCCGAAATGCGGCTTCTTGCCGCAGACATCGCACACCGCTGCCATGATCGCCGAACCTCATGTCTTGCCAGAACCGGACCGGGGAATACTAGCCGGGCGGTATCGTGCCGCTCTGATGGCGACCCTCGAACGCCCGCTCGCCGCGCTCGGGGCCACGGATCTGCGCCGCGCGGTGGAAGTCTTCCGCGACGCGCTCCGCGTCCACCAAGACGAGCTCAACCGGTTGAACGTCTACCCGGTCCCCGACGGCGACACGGGTACCAACATGGCGCTCACGCTCGAGTCGGTGTGCACCGAGCTGCGCACCGCCGAGGCGATGCCCGAGGTGTGCCGTGCGATCAGCCGTGGCTCCCTGATGGGCGCCCGCGGCAACTCGGGGGTCATCACGAGCCAGATCCTGCGGGGGATCTGCGATGTGTTCGCGCCGCTCACCGAGATCGGCCCCGCCGACGTGGTCCGGGCTCTGCGCACCGCGGCCGACGCCGCGTACCAAGCCGTGCTCCGGCCGGTGGAGGGCACGATCCTCACCGTCGTGCGCGAGACCGCCGAAGCCGTGGAGGCGATGACGAACGCGAGCCTCGCCGACATGATGGAGGCCGCGACCGACGCCGCCGCGCGTGCCGTGGAGCGCACGCCCGAGTTGTTACCCGTGTTGCGTGCGGCCGGCGTGGTCGACGCAGGCGGCAAGGGCTTCACGTTGCTCATCGCCGCGCTCGCCCACGTGATCGACGGTCGCGAGCTCCCGCAGCCGGAAGTGGTGTCGACACCTGCCGCCGTGGAGCGTCACTTGGCCGGCGACGACGTCTCGTTGCTGCGCTACGAAGTCATGTACCTGCTCGACGCACCCGACGACACGCTGCACGCGTTCCGCGACACGTGGGGCGCGATCGGCGACTCGATCGTGGTCGTGGGCGGCGAAGGCATGTGGAACTGCCACATCCACACGAACGACATCGGCGCCGCGATCGAAGCCGGCATCCAGGCCGGCCGGCCCTACGAGATCCGCGTCACCGACCTCATCGAACAGGCCCACGACGAAGAGGCGCGCTGGGTGCGCGACGCACCGATCACAGCCGCGGGCTCCGGCGAGCTCCCGGCGGTCACCACGGCCGTCGTAGCGGTTGGCGTCGGCGACGGGCTGCGGCGCTTGCTGCACGGCCTCGGTGTGCAGCAAGTGGTGGCAGGTGGGCAGTCGATGAACCCCTCGACGGCGCAGATCCTCGAGGCGGTCGAGGCGTGCAACGCCGACTCGGTGATCGTGCTGCCGAACAACAAGAACATCGTGCCCGTCGCGCGTCAGGTCGACGCGCTGAGCGACAAACACGTCGAGGTGGTGCCCACCACATCGGTCGTCGAGGCGCTGGCCGCGCTCGTTGCCTACGACCCGGACGAGGCGATCGGACCCAACACGGCCGCCCTCACCGAGGCCGTCACCCGCGTGCGCGCCGGTGAGGTCACCCAGGCGGTGCGCGATGCCGTCGCCGAGTGCGGGCCCGTGCACGAAGGCGACTGGCTCGCGATCGCGCGCGACGGCGGCATCGTGGCCACCGCCGCCGACGCGGCAGGTGCGTGCACAGCGCTGCTCGACCACATCGTCGACGACGACTGCGAGATCGTCACGCTCCTCGTCGGCAGCGACGCCCACGCGGCCGAGACCGAGCGGATCCGGGCCCATCTGCGGCTCGCGCACCCGAACGTGGAGTGCGAGTGCCACGAAGGTGGCCAGCCGCTCTACCCGTATCTCGTCGGCGTCGAGTAGCGGCTCAACCCCACAACTGCGGTCAGGCGCGGGGCGCGAGCTCGTCGCGCAGCGCCTCGAAGGCACCGGGTGGCTGTCGATTGTTGCGGATGCGCAGCCGTGTGCCGTCTTGCAGCCCAACGGTGAACGACGCCTGACCGTGGTGGAGCGCCGACCGCATCGGCCATTGCGCCTGGCGTTCGGTGACCGGTCCGACGGCCGTGATCTCGTCCCAACCGTGACGCACCCATTGCCGGTTCCGTCGCACCGCGATGCCTTCGGGCTCGAGTCGCACGCGCCGGGCCATCGACATGCTGTTCGCCACGGCGATGCCCACGAGTGCGGCGGCCGCGAGCAGCGGGAGCGTGAGCAGCGCGATGCCCACGTTGGCGGCCGCGACCTGCCCGACGAACAGGGCCAGCGCCACGACACCGAACGTGATCGAGATGCCGGGCGGCGTGTCGCGCAGCTGCACGTCGAGGCCCTCGGTGTCGACGCGCTCCATCACGCCGACCGTATCCGCGGCGAGCAACGCCGACAGCGGGGCTCGCTCGACCGGCCGTCCCGCCCGGTTAGCCTCCTCGCGCATGCCGGGCGAGCCGCTCACACTGCGCGAGCTCGCGGGCCGGCCGGTGAGCGACCTGCAGGGCGTCGGACCGAAGCTCGAAGAGAAGCTCGCGATGCTCGGCATCACGACCGTGCTCGACCTGCTCCAGCACTACCCGCGTCGCTATGTCGACCGCACGCACCGCGCCGACATCGCCGAGCTCACCGTGGGCGACGAAGCGACGGTGGTGGGCGAGGTGCGGCGGGTGAACGCGCGGCGCACGCGCAACGGCAAGGCACTCGTCGAGGTGACCGTGAGCGACGGTACGTCGATGTTGCCGATCACGTTCTTCAATCAGGCGTGGCGCGAGCGCCAGCTCTCGGTCGGCACAGAGGCGGCGTTCTTCGGCAAGCTCGACGTGTACCAGGGGAAGCGCAAGATGACGAACCCCGTCGTCGACGTGATCGGCCGCGCCGGAGAAGGCGACGAGCGCACCGGCGTGGTCGTGCCGATCTACCCCCAGAGCGGCAAGGCCGAGGTGTACACGTGGGAGCTGCGCAAGCTCGTCACGCAGGTGTTGCGCCGTTGCGAGCCGCGCGGCTTCGCCGACCCGCTCCCCGAAGGTGTGCTCGACGCTCGCGATCTCGTCGACCGCAACACCGCGTATCGCGCCGTGCACCAGCCGTCGAGCACGCCCGAAGCGCACGCTGCACGCCACCGGCTCAAGTTCGACGAGTTCCTGCGCCTCCAGACCGGGCTCGTGGCGCGCAAGCGAGCGATGGAGCGCACCGAAGAGGGGATCGCGCACCACGTCGACGGCCACCTCGTGCGCGCGTTTCGTGAGCAGCTCCCGTTCCCGCTCACGGGTGACCAGCGCGACGCCATCGCAGAGATCGACGCCGATCTGGCGCGCGCCGCGCCGATGCACCGACTCCTGCAGGGCGACGTTGGCTCCGGCAAGACGGTGGTGGCGCTGCACACGCTGCTCGTCGCGGTGCAGGGCGGCTACCAGGGCGCACTGATGGCGCCCACGGAGGTGCTGGCGGAGCAGCACTTCTTGTCGGCCCGCAGCTTCCTGCACGGGCTCACGGTGAGCGGCGAGGGCGGCGCCTCGCTGTTCGCGGAGCGACCGCTCGGGATCGCACTGCTCACCAACCGAACGACCGCAGCCGAGCGCCGCGAGCTCACGCGCGGCCTGGCCGACGGCACCATCGACATCGTCGTCGGTACGCACGCCCTGCTCTACGACACGGCCGAGTTCCGTGCTCTCGGCGTCGCCGTGATCGACGAGCAACACCGCTTCGGCGTGGAGCAGCGATCGTGGTTGCGCGAACGCGCGAGCCAGACCCAGATCCCCGACGTGCTCGTGCTGACCGCCACGCCGATCCCGCGCACTGCCGCCATGCTCGTCTACGGCGACCTCGACAAGAGCGAGCTGCGCGAGATGCCGCCCGGTCGCACGCCGATCGTCACCGAGGTGATCGGACCCGAGCCCCTCGACCGCGAGCGTGCCTATCAGCGCCTCCGCGACGAGGTCGCCGTCGGTCACCAGGCCTACGTCGTCTGCCCGCTCGTGGAAGGCTCCGACAAGGTGCAGGCCAAGGCGGTGACGGCGGAGTTCGAACGACTCGGCCACGAAGACCTCGCCACCCTGCGCCTCGGGTTGCTGCACGGCCAGCTGCCGTCACGCGAGAAGGAGGCCGTGATGGCCGAGTTCCGCTCGGGGGCGCTCGATGCGCTGGTATCGACGACTGTGATCGAAGTCGGAGTCGACGTCCCCAACGCCACCGTGATGATCGTGGAGGACGCCGATCGCTTCGGGTTGTCGCAACTGCACCAGCTGCGCGGCCGTGTCGGTCGCGGCGGCGCGCAGTCGTGGTGCTTCCTGTTCGCCGACCCCGGCACCGATGAAGGCCGTGAGCGCATGGACGCCATGGCCGCCTCCACCGACGGGTTCGAGCTCGCCGAGCGCGACCTCGAGATCCGCGGCGCGGGCGAGGTGTTCGGCGAGCGCCAATCGGGGCTGAGCGACCTCAAGCTCGGGCGCATCCCGCGCGACGCCGACATCGTGGCCGATGCGCGCGTCGTGGCCGAAGCGATCCTCGACGCCGACCCCACGCTCGAGCGCCACCGAGACCTCGCCGACGAGGTCCACGATCTGCTTGGCGACCAGGTCGCCATGCTGTTCAAGAGCTGAGCGCTGGTGGCCCCCCAACCTCCTCGCATCGTGGCCGGCCACGCCCGTGGCCGGCGCCTCAGCGTGCCCCCGGGCGCGCAGGTCCGGCCCACCAAGGATCGGGTCAAAGAGGCGGTGTTCTCGGCGCTCGACGCGCGCGGCCTGCTCCTCGACGCCGTGGTTGCCGACGTGTGCGCCGGGTCGGGCGCGCTCGGGCTCGAAGCCCTCTCCCGGGGCGCGTCGGCCGCGACCTTCGTGGAGCGCGACCTGCTGGCGCTCGGGTCGCTGCGCGCCAACGTGAAGGCGATCGCCGAGGCGGGCACGGCCACGGTGGTGGCGAGCGACGCCTTGGCCTTCCTGGGGTCGGGTGGCGCGCCACGCAGCACCTTCGATCTGGTCTTCGTCGACCCGCCGTACTCCACCGGTGGCGCCGACCGTGACGCGCTGGTCGCGGCCGCGGCGACGCGTGCTCCCGGCGGCACGGTCGTGCTCGAGACGGCGGCCACGGGCGCGGCTCCGGAGGCGCCCGAGGGTTGGTCGGTCACGTGGGAACGCCGCTTCGGCGATACGCTCGTAGTCTTCGTACAGCCCGCCGACCAGGCCGGCTGAGTCGCCCGTTCCCTCACCGTTTCCCGAACGGTTACCCGAACTGTTTCCCGTCCTGTCGCCTTTCCAGTCGGAGGGACCCGTTGCCGATCGCCCTCTGTCCGGGCAGCTTCGATCCGGTCACGCTCGGACACATCGACATCATCGAACGGGCCGCTCGCCACTTCGACGAGATCATCGTCGCCGTGATCCGCAACCCGCAGAAGTCGCAGAGCCTGTTCAGTCTCGAGGAGCGCCAGGACCTGCTCGCCGAGTGCCTCGGCCACCTCGACAACTTCCGGATCGAGGTCTTCAAGGGCCTGCTCGTGGAGTTCGCCAAGGAGCACGGCGCCGACTCCATCGTCAAGGGCCTGCGGGCCGTCTCCGACTTCGACTACGAGCTGCAGATGGCGCAGATGAACCAGCGGCTCACGGGCATCGACACGTTCTTCTTGTCGACCAGCCCGCAGTACTCGTTCCTGTCGTCGAGTCTCGTCAAGGAGGTCGCACGCTTCGGCGGCGACGTCTCGACGATGGTGCCGCCCATCGTCGCCAAGAGGCTGCGCGACCGCTACGGCGAGGAGAACGCGTGAACGAACCCGACGACGCCGTGTACCAGCCGCAGGTCGGCGACACCGAGGCCATCCTGCTCGAGTTGAGGGAGAAGATCGAACAGGCGGGCACGCTGCCGCTGTCGTCGTCTCCGCGTGTGAATCGCGACGAGGTGCTCGCCGAGCTCGACGACGCGCTCAACACGCTGCCGCTCGAGATCCGCGAAGCGCGCTGGATCCTCAAGGAGCGCGACGAGGTGATCGCGCGCGCCCACAAAGAGGCCGACGAGATCATCGAGGCGGCACGGGAGCGCGCGGCCCGGATGGTCGAGCGGACCGAGGTGGTGCGCGAGGCCCGCCGCGCGGCCGACCACATCGTGACCGAGGCCGAAGATCGCGCCCGCGTGCTGCGCCTCGAAGCCGAGGACTACGTCGACCAGAAGCTGGCCGCGTTCGAGGTGGTGCTCGACCGCACCATGCAGGCGGTGCAGAAGGGTCGCGAGAAGCTCCAGGTGCACGTGGGCACGCCGGCGCTCGCCGAACCGGTCTTCGACGCCGAGTCCGAGGCCGATCAGGCTGCGTTCTTCGACCAGGACGACTTCTGAGCGGTCAGGTCCCCGCCAACGCTGCGCAGCTCTGCTGCGAGCGGGCGATCACCGCACTCCACGCCCGCGACTGGAAGTAGCTGCTGTCGTTGAGCTTGTCGAGCGGCACCGCATCGGTGAGGTGGTCCACGAGACAGGTCGCGAAGGTGAGTCGCAGCCGGTCGTGCGACTTGACCACATCACGAGCCGCTTCGCCGAGGATGGCGCTTCGGAAGGCGAGCAGCGCGTAGGCCGTCTTCGCTCGGTGGGTGACGAGCTTCGCCGCCGGACCCGGATCGCACGCCTGCACCGCGATCTGGTTGCCGCTCGTGGTGAACGTGGCCTTGATCGCGGGCACGGCCGTCCGCCACGCCTCGAGCTCGGTCGCCATCGTGGCCGCGGCCGACGCGTCGGTGCCCACCCATTCGAGGGCCATGCAGCTCCGGCCCGCCTGCTGGTAACGCGTGACCGAATCGCCGGCCCATCCGCCGATCGCCTGCAGCGCGGCGCGGGCGTCGCCGTGCTCGCTGAGCATGAGGTACCAGCTGACTGCACCGAACTCGCCATCGTGGTGCACCTGCGTGGCACCCGTGAGCGCGGGCTGGGGCACCGTGACGGGTTGGCGGCCTTCGACGTACACCGACGGCTCGATCACCTGGAGCTCGTCGCGAGGAGGGTTGGCGAAAGCGGCGTCGAGCGACGACGTTCCCGGTGTCACCGCGCGCAGCACCGCCACGAACTCGGGACCGAAGTCATAGGGCCACTCTTGGTTGAGGCTCAAGACGTCGGGGACACCCTTCAGGTCGACCGAGCCGCCGAGGGCCGACTGCTGTTTGTCGTACGCCGCCTGATCCGACTTCGACAGCGACTGCTCGTAACGGTTCTCCACGTCGACGGCGTCACCTTCGTAGAGCGCCGTCACCGCATCGGTCTGGTGGTCGGAGCCGAAGCGCTCCACCTTCTGGAGATCGAAGTGCTGGTCCTGCAGCGCATGGGTGAGCTCGTGCACCACGGTCACTCGCGTCGAGACGTCGAGGGTGGTGCCGCGGATCGTGACCTTCTTGGTGCGGTCGCTGTAGAACGCCAGCACGGTCTGGCCCTGGAGCTGGTCGTTGGCGGCGGCGAGGTCGATGTTGCCCTCCGCGAGGCCGAGCGCGCGCATGTAGCCGATCTCCGCTCGCATCTCGCGGCGCGCCGCGGCGGCCGATTGCGTCGGCGAGTCGCCGATGGTGACGAGCTTGCGGAAGGCCGCGGGGGAGAGGAAGTCGACCTCCACGGGGTGCTCGAAGGTGAGGCCGCGGGCCTGCTCGACGAAGTGCACGAGCGGCAGGACGCGGGCGTCCCACTTCGACGGGTAGGTGGGTCCGCTCGCGCGGCCCCACAGCAACGCCAGGAGCCCGCCGCCGACGGCGAGCATGATCACGAGCGGGATGACCACGGCGAACCGGCCGTGGGCCCGGCGCGGTGCGGGCGGTGCCGGCGGGGCGGGCGGGAAGGGCGGTCCCGGCGAGAAGCCCGGTCCCGGCGGGGGCCCGAACCCGGGTGCAGCCGAAGGAGGTGCTCCGAGGGGCGGTGGCGAGGCGAACGTCGGCGGCGCCATCGGTGCGCTCGAGCCGGGTGCGCCCGGGGCAGGGGAAGGGGTCGCGGCGAACGCGGCGGGCAGCGCCATCGAGCAGTGGCTGCAGTACGGGCGCCAGTCGTCGTTCGGAGCTCCACATGCCCCACACGTGGTCGTCATTGAGAACGCTTGCCTCTCCTCGGGGCCGGCCTGGAGGGCGGCTGGCCTGCTAAGATGCCTCTCACCTCGCGGCCCGGCGGCTACCGTGCCGGCCCGTGTTCGGTTCTGTGGTGCGTCCGGTGTCCCGCCGGACATCTCGTGCCGTCGCTCGCCGTTGGCGCCGGCGCAGCGCCACCGCGCGGAGCCGGGCAACGGGATGCAGGAGCCGCCCGGACAGCCCGACATCGCCACGATCCACCCGGCCGACCCTCTGTTCATCGGCATGCCGGGCCCCCGCCGTACACCGATCCGAGCAACGAGCCCCGATGACCAACTCCGATCCCTGGCGCGTCCCGGTCACCGATCTGCTGTCGCGGATCGGCGCCCAGCGCGCGGTCGAGATCTCCGCGCCCGCCGGCGAGCTCGGTACGGGGGCGGCCACGGTCAGCGACGGTACGCCCGTCGAGCTCGAAGTGCTGCTCGAACGGGTCCCGGAAGGCATCGTCGCCCGGGGCCGCGTCCACGCCACCTGGCGAGCCGAGTGCAGCCGCTGCCTCGCCCCCGCGACCGGCGAGATCACCGTCGGAGTCGACGAGCTGTTCGAGCGCGAGCCGGTGCCCGGTGAGACCTACCCGCTGACGGCCGAGGCCCTCGACCTCGAACCGCTCGTGCGCGATGCCATCGTGCTCGAGCTGCCGGGCGCGCCGTTGTGCCGCGACGACTGCGCCGGACTGTGCGCAGTGTGCGGCGTTGACCACAACCTCGTCACGTGCGACTGCACGGTCGACGAATCCGACCCGCGCTGGGCGGCCCTCGGGTCGCTCGAGCTCTGAAGCGGCCCGAACAGGAGCATTGCGATGCCCGTCCCGAAGCGGAAACTGACCCGGTCGCGCACTCGGTCGCGCCGGTCGGCGAACTTGCGCCTGGAGCCCGCGGCGCACTCGCTGTGCCCGAACTGCGGTAACTCGAAGCTGCCCCACACCGTCTGCGCGAACTGCGGGTGGTACCGCGGTCGCCAGGTCATCGACGTCGAGTAGCGGCGGAGCTGCGGCGTTGCGTCCGGTCATCGCGATCGACGCGATGGGCGGTGATCGCGCGCCCCACGAGATCGTGGCCGGCGCGCTGGCGGCGCGCGACGCCGTGGGTGTCGACGTGCTGCTCGTCGGCGACGACGCCGCGGTCCGCGCCGAGCTGCCCGGTGGCGAACCTCCCGCCGGCGTGAGCCTGCTGGCCACCACCGAAGTCATCGCCATGCACGAAGACCCCGCCGCGGCGGTACGGGCCAAGCGCGACAGCTCGATCGTGCGCGCCGCCGAGGTCGTGCGTGACGGCCGGGCCCACGCCTTCGTGGGCGCAGGCAACACCGGCGCCACGATGGCCGCCGCGCTGTTGCGCTTCGGCCGCATTCGGGGCGCGGCCCGCCCGGCGATCGCCGTGCCGATCCCGATCGCCGGATCCGCTCGCCGCCAGCTGCTCGTCGACGGCGGCGCCACCGTCGATCCGCAACCTGAGTGGCTCGTGCAGTGGGCACATCTCGGTCGCGCCTACGCCCGGCTGCGCCTCGGCGTCGAGAACCCCACGGTCGGGCTCCTGTCGAACGGCGAGGAAGCGGGTAAGGGCGATGCGCTGCGCAAGGCCGCGTACGCACGCTTCGAAGCCGAGGTGCCGGAGTTCGTCGGCAACGTGGAAGGCCGCGACCTGTCGCGTGTCGCGGCCGACGTGATCGTCACCGACGGTTTCACGGGCAACGTCGCGCTGAAGACGATCGAGGGGGCGATGATGGGCATCGCCGGGCTGGTGTTCTCCGTGCTCGACGAACCCGACTTCGCCGAGATCTCCGGGCCCATCAAGCTGCGCCTCCTCGAAGCCGCGTCCGATCTGCTCCCCGACAACACGGGTGGGGCGCTGCTGCTTGGTGTCCAAGGCGTCTGCGTGATCTCGCACGGGTCGTCGTCGGCGAACGCGATCGTGAACGCGGTGCGCGTGGCTGCCGCGTGCGTGGAAGCCGATGTCGTCGAATCGCTCGCCGGCTCGTTGCGCCGAGCGGCGGTCTAGGCGATGCCCGCCGAGACCCACAGCCATGGTCACGGCCTCGACCGCAGCGACGTGAGCGCGCTCGTCGTGGAACGCCTCGCCGAGCTCCTCGGCCGCGACCCCGACGACCTTCGGCCCGAGCTGCGCTTGCGGGACGACCTCGACGCCGACGATCTCGTCGTGCTCGATCTCGTGGAGGCCGTGGAACAAGAGCTCGGCGAGCGCATGGTGGGCCTGCACCTCGACGACGACGATCTCGTGGAGCTCGAGACGGTCGGCGAGCTGATCGACTGCGTGTGCGATCACCTCGGCGTCGCCGGCGGGTCGGGCCGGTGAGCGACATCGATCTCACCCAGCTCGCCGCCCGCGCCGAGCTCGAGCGCGTGCTCGGCGTGACGTTCCGAGACCCGTCGCTGCTGCTGCGATCCCTGGCCCACCGTTCCTGGTGCGCCGAGAACGGCGAGGTGGCGAGCAATGAGCGGCTCGAGTTCCTCGGCGACTCCGTGCTCGGCCTGGTGGTCACCAACCACGTGTTCGCGCATTTCCCCGGTCTTCCCGAAGGGCAGCTCTCCGAGGTGCGTGCCGGCGTCGTGAACGCCCGCACGCTCGCCGAGGTCGCATCCGAGCTGGCGCTCGGCGATCACCTGCTCCTCGGCAAGGGTGAAGACGCCGCCGGCGGCCGGACCAAGCAATCGATCCTGGCCGACGCGCTCGAGGCCGTCATCGCCGCCATCTACCTCGATGCCGGCTTCGCCGAGGCCGAGCGGTTCGTGATGCGGGTCCTGTTGACCCGTATCGACGAGGCGGCCAGCGGACCGGGTGGGCGCGACTACAAGACCCGGCTCCAGGAGCTGGCCGCCTCCCGATCGCTCGGCCGGCCCCGGTACCACGTGCGCGACGAGGGGCCCGACCACGCCAAGACATTCTTCGCCACCGTGCTGCTCGACGGCGCCCCATCGGGGGAGGGCGAGGGCCGTTCCAAGAAGGAAGCCGAGCAGGCCGCGGCGTGGATGGCCCACGAGCACCTCACGGGGGCGTCCGCTTCGGGGCTACCGTCGCCCTCGCCGTCGGGCGACCAGCACGCGCTCGACACGGCGATCGGTTCTGAGGAGAGTGCGGGCACATGAGCGAGGGTGGGCGTGATGCCGGAGCTACCTGAGATCGAGGCGTTACGGCGTGAGCTCGAGAAGGATCTCTCGGGGCGAAAGATCAAGACGGTCGACCTCACGTCGCTGAAGTGCGTGCCGCGGTACCGCACGAAGAAGGCGTTCACCGACCCCATCGAGGGTCGCAAGATCCTCGGCCTGGAGCGGCGCGGGCCGTTCCTCGTGATGCGCCTCGAGGGCGGCGACGCCGTCGTCATGGATCTCGGGCCGCAGGCGTCGTTGCAGCGCGCCACGGGCCGCCAGGCGGTCACCAAGGCCACCCAGATCGTGGTCACGTTCACCCAGGGCGGCCAGCTGCGGCTGGTCGACCCGAAGGGCGCTTCCGAGGCGTGGGTGCTGCCCGCGGCCGAGCTGTCCGGCGCGCCTGAGCTGGCCGGCCTCGGGATCGACCCGCTCGAAGCGGCGATGTCGTGGGAGACGTTCGGGCGCCTGATCTGGCAGCGGCACGCCAAGCTGAAGCCGCTGTTGATGGATCGCCAGGTGATCGTGGGCATCGGGCCCGTGTACGCCGACGAGATCTTGTTCGCGGCCGGGCTGCGCCACGACCGCGACAGCGACAAGCTCACCGAACAGGAGATCCGGCGCCTGTACCGGGCGATCGTGGAGACGATGCAGGACGCGGTGAAGTACCGCATGTCGCCGGCGGGTGTGGCGGCGAACAAGGCGGCGACGTCGGGCGACCCGTTCGACGACGACAGCGCCGAGCACTTCAAAGTGTTCGAGCGTGACGGCGAAGCGTGCCGGCGGTGCCGTCACCACATCGTGAAGCTCCGGATCGGCGGCCGCGCGACCTACTTCTGCGAAGCCTGCCAAGTCTGACGACCGACGCCCCCAACCGCGGCTTGCTCGAGCGCACCGGTGGGAGCGACCCGTACGCTCACCAGAAGCTACGAATGACGTCCTCTGAAGCGGTTCGCGCGCACGTCTGGGTGTCCGGACGGGTCCAGGGAGTCTGGTTCCGCGACGCCTGCCGGGACCGGGCCCGTGCCGAGCGCGTCACGGGCTGGGTGCGCAACCTCATCGATGGACGGGTCGAGGCGGTGTTCGAGGGTCCTGTCGCGGCCGTCGACCGGATGGTCGCCTGGTGCCATGAGGGACCGCCGCGAGCCCACGTGATCGACGTCGAGGCGCGCCGCGAAGTCGCACTCGGCGAGGCGTCGTTCACGGTGCGTTGAGGGCCCCTGCGCCCGTTCTGGTGAGCGCACGGGTCGCTCAGCGACGTGTGCGCTCGAGCAAGCCGCGAAACGGGGGTGACGCGGTCCGCGGGTGGGGGAGAGGGGGCGCCTACGATCTGTCCCGGGAGGAGGGGCGCGCGCCGACCGGCGTGCTCCGACGGTGCATCTGTGTTCCTGAAATCGCTCCAGATGAAGGGCTTCAAGTCCTTCGCCGAGAAGACCACCCTCGACCTCGAGCCCGGCGTGACCGTGATCATCGGTCCGAACGGATCGGGCAAGAGCAACGTCGTCGACGCTGTGGCCTGGGTGCTCGGTGCGCAAGGCGCACGAGCCCTGCGCGGCGGCAAGATGGACGACGTCATCTTCGCCGGCACCGCCCAGCGCCCGGCCCTCGGCCGCGCCGAGGTGTCGCTCACCATCGACAACACGAGCGGCGTGCTGCCGATCGATTTCTCCGAGGTCACGATCACGCGCCGCCTGTTCCGCACGGGCGACAGCGAGTACGAGATCAACGGCGTTCCGTGCCGGCTCCTCGACATCCAAGAGCTGCTCTCGGACAGCGGGATCGGCCGCCAACAGCACGTGATCGTGGGTCAGGGCCAGCTCGACACGGTGTTGAACGCCCGTCCCGAAGACCGACGGGCGATCATCGAAGAGGCCGCGGGCGTCCTCAAGTACCGCAAGCGCAAGGAGAAGGCCGAGCGCCGCCTCGAAGCCACCGAGGGCAACCTGCTCCGCCTCACCGACTTGCTGCGCGAGGTGCGCCGTCAGCTCCGTCCACTCGAACGCCAGGCCGACGCGGCTCGGCGCTATGAGGGCCTGGTGGCCGACGTGCGCGCGGCGCGGTTGCACCTCACCGGCCGCGAGATCGACAAGCTCCGTACCCGCCAGGAGCGCCAGAGCGCACAGCGCGTCGAACTCGTGCGCGGCGAGAGCGAGCTGCGCGGCCAGCTGCGCGCGCTCGATTCCCGCGTCGCCGAAGCGGAGCGTCACCTCTCCGTGTCGAGCGACGACGACGCGGCCGACGCGTTGCTGCGCGTCGAGCAGCTGCGCGAGCGCGGCCGCGGACTGCAAGCACTTCTCGCCGAGCGCGTGCGCGGTCTCGACCGCGAGCTGCTCGCGGCCGCCGACGAAGGTGTTGTCGAGACGCTCGTGGCCGACGCCGACGCGATTCGCGTCGAGCTGCGCGCCGTCGAAGCCGACTTCGAGTCGTTGGCGCCGACGCGCATGGAGGTCGACGCGGCCGAGGCGCGCGTGCAAGAGCTCCGTGACGAGCTCGAGACGGCGGCTGACGCCGTGCCCGAGCTCGCACCCGAAGGCCGCGAGCGCCGCGCTGCGGAAGACGCGCTCGAACAGGCGACTGCGGCATGGCGCGATGCGGATGGCGAGTGCACGTCGCTCGCCCGCACCGAAGAGTCGTTGCGCCGCGACGAACCGCGGCTCGCCGCGCAGCTCGCGGAGGCGGCCGCCGCGCTCGCCGGAGTGGCCGGCGAGCGGGATGCGCTCGAAGCTGCGGCGCGCGAAGCCGAGTCGGCGCGGGCGCTGCTCGACGCCGACAACGCTCGTCCGTCCGATGAGACGCCCGAAGGTTCGCAGCGCCGCGCGGCCGATGCCGCGCTCGACGGCGCTACGGCCGAGCTGCACGAAGCGCAATCCGCGGCCGCCCGTTGGCGAGCCCGCGCCGACACGCTGCAGCTCGCGCTCGACGAGGCACATGCCGCCGCGGGCGGCGATGCGATCCAGGCCGTCCAGGGCGTGCTCGGGCCGATGCTCGATCACTTGCAGATCGACGACGGTGCCGAGCTCGCGGTGGCTGCCGCGCTCGGCGACGCGCTCCACGCGGTGGTCGTCGACAGCGACACCGCCGCCCGCGCCGCGATCGACGAGCTCAAGCGCGGTCAGGCATCGGCGCTCCTCGTCGTGCTCGACGGCCGGGCCGGCCATGTGGCCCCGAGCCAGTCGATGTTCGTGCCTTCCGGCACGCGCGCACTCGGCGATTGCGTGCGCAGCGCACGCCCGGGCCTCGACGCCGTGCTGCGCCGTCTGCTCGCGAACGTCGTACTGGCAGCCGACTGGCGCCAGGCCGTCGACCTCGCGCTCAGCGACCCGGGAATCGTCGCGGTCACGATCGAAGGCGACCGCTTCGGCGGTGGTGGTGCGTGGCGCGCTGGGCCGAGTGGCCGTACGGCCGTCACGCCGGCTGCGCTCGAAGAAGCCCGCACCCGTGCGGCCGAAGCCGAGACCACGCGCGACACCGCCGAAGCGGGCGTGCGCGACGCGCGCGAGCGCGTGGCGCAGGCGCGGGCGGCCGAGCAGCGAGCCGCCGAGGCCCTGCGCGCCCGGCGCCATCAGGTCGATCAAGCGCTCGACGAGGTGGGCCGCCGGCGCCGCGATTTCGAGCGGCGCACAGCCGGGCTCGACGAGCGTCACGCGCAGATCGCCGCGCGCCTCTCTGAGATCGCTACCCACCTCGCTGGTGTGCCGGCCGCGCTCGCCGACGCGACGGCGCGCCGCGAGAGCGCTGATGTGGATGTCGAAGCGGCCCGCCAACGAGTCGCGGCCGCGCGTCGGGCCGAGCTGGTCGCCACCGAGACGTTGCGCGCCCGGCGCGGCGAGCTCGATCGCCTGCGCGCCGGAGCCGCGGCGCTGCGCCGCGACTTCGAGGTGCGCGGCGCCGGCATCGATGAGCGTCGCAACGTGCTCACGCGCCGACTCGACGAGATCGAGCGCCGGCTGGCGGCCCGACCCGACGAGGAAGCTGCCGCCCAGGCGCGCCGGCTCGTGCTCACGGAGCGGCTCGCTTCGGTCGGCACGCTCGGCGTGCGCCTCGGGGAACAGCTCATCGCGGCCGACGCACTCGCGGAGCGGTTGCACGAGCGTCGCCGCCGTCAATCGGAAGCCGCTCGCGCCGCAGGGCTCACCCTCGACGCACTGCGCGTGGAGCGCGTCGACGCCGAACGCCACCTGACCGAGATGCGCGAGCGGGTGTCGCGGCTCGAGGTGGAAGACGCCGAGATCGCCCTGCGGCTGGAGACGGCTGTGGAGCAGGTGCGCCGGGAGTTCGACTGCGAGCCCGAGGCTGCGGTCGCCGCGCCGGCGCCCGAGCTGCCCGAGCAGGTGTCGCTCGCGCAGCACGTGCGCGACCTCGATCGCGAGCTGCGGATGCTCGGTCCGATCAACCCGCTCGCGCTCTCCGAGTATGAGGCGCTGCTGGAGCGGCACGACTTCCTCACGAACCAGCTCGACGACGTGAAGCACAGCCGGCGCGAGCTCAACCGCGTGATCCAGGCCGTGAACGCCGAGATCGTCGCCAGCTTCGACGCGGCGTTCGCCGACGTGTCGCGCTACTTCGAAGAGCTGTTCGCGCTGCTGTTCCCCGGCGGTTCGGGGCGGCTGTTCCTCTCCGATCCCGACGACCCGTTGCAGACCGGCGTCGAGGTGGAGGCACGCCCGTCGGGCAAGATGCCGAGGCGCCTTTCGCTGCTCTCGGGTGGCGAACGCTCACTTGCCGCGCTTGCGTTCTTGTTCGCGGTGTTCCGCGCTCGTCCCTCGCCCTTCTACCTGCTCGACGAGGTGGAAGCCGCGCTCGACGATGTGAACCTGCACCGCTTCCTCGACCTCGTGCACGAGTTCCGCAACGAGGCGCAGCTCCTCGTGGTGTCGCACCAGAAGCGCACAATGGAATCGGCCGACGTGCTCTACGGCGTGTCGATGCCGCCGGGCGGCTCGAGCCGCGTGGTCAGCCAGCGCATGCGTGATCTCGCGCTCGAAGACGCTTAGGACGGTCGCGGCCGCGTGATCGCGTCGCTGGCTTCCGCCGCGCCCGCTTCCGACGCGCACCGCGCCGCGTGTGGTGCGCCGGGGCACCGGCGTTGGCTGTGCGAGCTCTTCTGGTCACACAGCGACAGCCATGCGCTGGCGCGCGTCGGTCACTACCTGTCGCCCTGGGTCACGTCGCTACTGATCGTGCTCGGCGCCGTGGTCGTGAACCGCGTCGCGCGCGTGGTGGTACGCCATGTGGTGAGCCGCCTGATCGCGTTGCGGCCCGGGTCCGATCCGCCGCGCCGGGCGCGGCGCGCCGACACGATCGGCGCGGCGATGCGCAGCCTGGCCACGATCGTGATCTCGTTGATCACGGTGTTCGCGGTGATCGCCGCGTTCGGCATCAGCCTGACGCCCCTGGTCGCCGGCGCGGGCCTCACGGGCGTGATCCTCGGCTTCGGCGCGCAGAACCTGCTGCGCGACACGATCGCCGGTGCGTTCATGATCTTCGAGGACCAGTTTGGCGTGGGCGACCGTATCGACACCGGCCTGGTGACGGGAGTGGTCGAGAACGTGACGTTGCGCCTCACGAGCGTGCGCGACGACGACGGCGTGCTCTGGCACGTGCCGAACGGCGCCGTCACGCGCATCGCCAACCTCAGCCAGCGCGTCACCTGAACCGCGGGCGGCCGCGTCGCCCGGCTACCGCTCCGAGCAGGGCCCGTCGGTAGCCTGCGCGCCGCATGCTCCCCGTGATCATCATCGTTGCCGTCGTGGTTGTGCTCGCCTTGACCACGTTCACCGTGGGGCGGGTTCGGAGCCGGCGCGGCGGCCGCGACGTGGTCGCGCCGCCGGAAGCACCGATCTCGCGTCCGATCACGCCGTCTGCGCGTCCGACCGCGCCCGGCGTCGAACCGGGAGCGGCCGTCGAAGCCGGAGATCTCGCACCACTGGCCGAGGCGCCGGTCGAGTCGGCTCCCGAAGCGCCGCCGCTGGCACCGCCCGAGGTGCCGGTCAAGGCGCGGTTGCGCGATCGCCTCGGCCGAACCCGTGCCGCGTTCGCGGGCTACGTACGAGGCATCGCCGGCCGCAAGGTCGACCAGAGCACCTGGGACGACCTCGAAGAAGCGCTGTTGCTCGCCGACGTGGGTCTCGAGACCACGAGCCACCTCCTCGGCGCCGTGCAGGCGCGCGCCAAGGAGTTCAAGGTCACCGACGCCGACGAGGTCGTGGCGCTGCTGCGGACCGAGATCGAGGCACTGCTCGAGCAGTCGGGAGTCGACCGAACGCTGCGCGAGGTTCCCGGCGAGGTCAACGTGTGGATGTTCGTGGGCGTGAACGGCGTGGGGAAGACCACCACGATCGGCAAGCTCGCCGCCCAGCAGATCGCAGAAGGTCGCTCGGTCGTGCTCGCCGCGGGCGACACGTTCCGCGCGGCAGCAGCCGAGCAGCTCGGCCTCTGGGCCGACAAGACCGGTGCCACGATCGTGCGCGGGCAAGCCGACGGCGACCCGGGCGCGGTCGTGTTCGACGCCATGAGCGCGGCCACGAGCCGCCACGTCGATCTGCTGCTCGTCGACACCGCCGGACGCCTGCACACGAAGCAGAATCTGATGGCCGAGCTCGAGAAGCTCAAGCGCATCATCGACCGCACCGAGGGCGCGCTCAAAGAGGTGCTGCTCGTGATCGACGCCACCACCGGCCAGAACGGTCTGCAGCAGGCCAAGCAGTTCGCCGAAGCGGTCGACGTGAGCGGCATCGTGCTCACGAAGCTCGACGGCACCGCCAAGGGCGGCATCGTGTTGGCGATCCAGGCCGAGCTGGGGCTGCCCGTGAAGCTCGTGGGTGTGGGCGAACAGCTCGGCGATCTGATCGAGTTCGACCCCCGCGAGTTCGCGTCGGCGCTCTTCGAGGAGTGACCCGCCGGTAGCCTGGCCCTCCGGCTGCCGCCGGTTCACAGTCCCAGGAGCGCTGCGTGTTCGAGTCGCTGTCCGAACGGTTCGAGGGGATCTTCAGCCGCCTCTCCAAGCGGGGCCGGATCTCGCCGGCCGACGTCGAGGAGGTGGGGAGCGAGCTGCGCCGCGCCCTGCTCGCGGCCGACGTCAACGCCCGTGTGGCGCGCGCGTTCGTCGATCGCGTGAAGGAGCGCGCCGTCGGCGCGGAGGTGCATCAGGCCCTCAACCCGGCGCAGCAGGTGCTGAAGATCGTCAACGACGAGCTCGTCACGATGCTCGGTGGCGAGACCGGCAAGATCACGATGAGCTCGAAGCCGCCGACGATCGTGCTGCTCGCCGGTCTGCAGGGCTCGGGCAAGACCACGCACGCCGCGAAGCTCGCTCGTCACCTGAAGAGCCAAGGGTTGCAGCCGATGCTCGTGGGCGCCGACCTGCAGCGACTGGCCGCCGTGGAGCAGCTGCGCACGCTCGCCGAGCGCGTCGATGTGCCGTTCTTCTCCGAGGCGAGCGACCCGGTGACCGTGGCCACGAAGAGCCTCGCCGAGGCCGCGCGCCTCGGCCGCAACGTGGTCATCATCGACACTGCGGGTCGACTGCAGATCGACGACGACCTGATGGACGAGCTGCAGCACCTGCGTGACACGGTGCACCCGCACAACACGCTGCTCGTGATCGACGCCATGATCGGCCAGCAAGCCGTCGACGTGGCCGAGGAGTTCAACCGGCGCATCGGCCTCGACGGCGTGATCATCACCAAGATCGATGGCGACGCGCGCGGTGGCGCGGCGCTCTCGGTGAAAGAAGTGGTCGGCAAGCCGATCCTGTTCGCGGGTACGGGCGAGAAGCTCGACGAGTTCGAGGTGTTCCACCCCGACCGCATGGCGAGTCGCATCCTTGGCATGGGCGACCTGATGACGCTCATCGAGAAGGCCGAGGCGACCTTCGACACGCAACAGAAGGAACGCGCCGAGGAGATCCTGCGCGACGGCTCCTTCACCCTCGAAGACTTCCTCGGTCAGCTACAGCAGGTCCGCAAGATGGGACCCCTGCAGCAGGTGATCGGGATGATGCCCGGGCTCCCGAAGGAGCTGAAGGGTGTCGAGGTCGACGACCGCGAAGTGGTGCGCATCGAGGCGATCATCCAGTCGATGACCGCGGCCGAGCGCATGAAGCCGGAGATCATCAACGGCAGCCGCCGCAATCGCATCGCCATGGGCTCGGGCACGTCCACCAACGAGGTGAACAAGCTGCTCAAGCAGTTCAAGGAGATGCAGAACATGATGAAGAGCATGGGCGCGATGGGCAAAGTGATGCAGCGCGCCGGCAAGAAGAACAAGAAGAAGAACAAGGGCAAAGGGGCGGCCCGCCCGGCCGCGGGGCTCCCGGCCGGCGTGGATCTCAGCAAGCTGGGCGACCTGAGCGGCCTCGACCTGTCGAAGCTCGGCTTCGAGCCCCCCAAGCGCTGAGTCTCGGGCGCGAGCGCCTCGATCGAGTAGCCCGATCTGGGGCGCCTGGGGTGCCAACCGTGCTCCTGGGCCGGGGTGGCGTACACTTCACGATTCGTGTGCCGACCCGCGGATCCGCCGGTCGGCCGACAGCTCTGATGCACAGCAGGTAGGAGAGTGGTGTGGCGGTCAAGATCCGCTTGATGCGAGTGGGCAAGAAGAAGCAGCCCACGTATCGCGTCGTCGTCGCTGATTCGCACAGCCCTCGCGATGGGCGCTTCATCGAGATCCTCGGCCAGTACGAGCCGCGCCGCGAGCCTTCGCTGGTGCAGATCGACGCCGACAAGGCGCTCGCATGGATCGAGAAGGGCGCGCAGCCGACCGCACGCGCCGGCAAGATCCTCGAGCTCGCCGGAGTGTGGGACGGCTACCGCGCTCGCCACAACAAGGACGCAGCGGCGCAGCCGAAGCGTCGGACACCGGCGCCGAAGGTCGCAGCCGAGTGACGCTCGACCCCGACGCGTTCGACGCCGAAGCGAGCGAGCTCGACGACGGCGAAGAGGGCGACGAGGCGAACCGCCTCGTGGGGGGCCGCGCGGCACGCGTGGCCGAGTTCCTCGCGCGCCAGCTCGTCGACGAACCCGACGGTGTCGACGTCGACATCGAAGACAGCCGGCGCGACTGTGATGCCTTGATCGTGGTGCGCGCGGCTCCCGGTGACGTGGGTCGCCTCATCGGCCGGCGCGGCCGCACCGTGCAGGCGTTGCGCCAGGTCGCCCGGGCCGCAGGGTCGATCGACGGCGAGCGTGTCCAGCTCGACGTCGTTGACTAACACCCGATCCGCGCTCCACCGCGAGCCGTGGTGACGGCCGACTCACAACCGCGTCTCGAAGTGGGCCGCATCACTCGCGCCCACGGGTTGCGGGGCGATGTGGTGATCGCACCGATCTCCAATCGTCCCGAGCGATTCGTCGCGGGCGCCATGCTGCTGGCCGACGATCGGTCGTTTGTCATCGAACGGGTGCGGCCGCAGGGCGCGACCTTCGTCGCGCATCTCGAAGGCATCGACGATCGTGACAGCGCCGAGCGCCTGCGCAACACGATGCTCTACGGCACACCGCTCGACGGGCTCGACGACGACGAGATGTGGGTGCACGAGCTGATCGGCAGCGAGTGCGTCGACACCGACGGCCACCCGCTCGGTCGTGTCGATGCGGTGCAGGAGAACCCTGCCCACGACCTGCTCGTGCTGCACGGGGGCGCGCTCATCCCGATGGTGTTCGTCGTGGAGCACGACCGTGCCGCGCAGCGCGTCGTGGTCGATCCGCCCGAGGGCCTGCTCGATCTGTACCGCTGAGAGGTGCCGATGACGCGGATCGACATCTTCACGATCTTCCCCGAGTACCTGCGCGGTGCACTCGAGTGCTCGATCCTCGGTCGGGCGCGTGCGGGTCGTCTGCTCGACGTGCGCCTCCATGATCCGCGCGAGCACACCGACGACCGACACCGAAGCGTCGACGACGCACCGTTCGGCGGTGGGGCCGGCATGGTGATGATGCCGGGGCCGCTGTTCGCGGCGGTCGAGGCCGCGGCGCCTCCGCGCCCCCTGTTCCTCCTCGCTCCGGGCGGTCGGCGCTTCGACCAGGCCACCGCGCAGGAGCTGGCGGCGGGCGGCGGGTTCTCGCTGATCTGCGGCCGCTATGAAGGGGTCGACCAACGCGTGGCCGACCATCTTTGCGACGGCGAGATCTCGGTGGGCGATGTGGTGCTGGCGGGGGGTGAAGCGGCTGCGCTCGTGGTGGTCGAGGCCGTGGCCCGGCTGCTCCCGGGCGTGCTCGGAAACGCCGAGAGCCCCGTCGAGGAGTCGTTCAGCGCCGGCCTGCTCGAGCATCCGCAGTACACCCGCCCCGCCGAGTTCCGCGGCTGGGCGGTGCCCGAGGTGCTGCGCGGCGGTGACCACGCCCGGGTGGCGCGCTGGCGGCGGGCGCAGGCCGTGCGGCGCACCCTGGCCCGCCGTCCCGATCTCCTGGCTCCCGACCAGCTCGCCGACGACGATCGGCGCCTGCTCGACGAGTTCCCGCCCGATCCGGCCGACGGCTAGCATCAGCCGCCGCGACTGCGCCGGCCGCCGCCTGAGCGCGGTGCGGCTGCGTCCCGCCTGTTTGCCCCGCTCGATTGCCAGGAGCTCGTCATGCAACGCACCGATCTCGTCGACCGCGCGAGCTTGCGCACCGATGTGCCCGACTTCGCTCCCGGCGACACCCTCAAGGTGCACGTGCGCGTCGTCGAGGGCAACCGCGAGCGGGTTCAGGTGTTCCAGGGCGCGGTCATCCGCCGCCAGGGCAGTGGCGCTCGCGAGACCTTCAGCGTGCGCAAGGTGAGCTTCGGCGTCGGCGTGGAGCGCACATTCCCCGTGCACTCTCCTGTGATCGCCAAGATCGAGGTCATGACACGCGGCGACGTACGGCGGGCGAAGCTGTACTACCTGCGTGACCGCGTGGGCAAGGCCGCGAAGATCAAAGAGAAGCGCTTCTAGCCCTCCGCCACCTCGCGCGGGGCCAAGGGTGGCACCGATCACGTAGCCGAACTTGGCGGCCCCGGCCTCTTGGTCCGTGCTGCCAGTCTGCGTACGATGACGGCTCTCTGGGCGCCGGGCAGGCATGGACGATGCAAGGGCGACGCGGCGAGGAGGGGGCGGCCACGATCGGGCACGACGCGCCGGCAGCGGCGCTCGTGCGGCATCTCGCGATCCTGGTCGTCTACTACCTGAAGGACAACAGCGACCTGCCGCTGCTCGAGCTGCACCTGCAGCGCATCGCGCAGCACACCCACGTGCCGTACACGCTGTTCGCGGTGGCAAATCGGGTGAGCCCCGAGGCACGGGAGATCATCCGCGCCCAGCCGCACGTGGTGGAGTGCGACATCACGCCGACCGACGCTCGCGGGAGTCGCGAGCACGGCTACTACCTCGACGCGATGTTGCGCATCGCCCTCACGGCGGGCGTGACCCATGTGTGCACGCTCGACGTCGACTCGTTCCCGATCGACGATCGCTGGCTCGACGTGCTCGTCGCCAAGATGCCCCCTTCGGGCGTGGTCGGGATCCTGCGCCGCGAGAACGGCGACGTGGCGCTCGCGCACCCGTCGTGCATCCTGGCCACCCGAGAGTTCTTCGGCCGCTTCTCGCCGAGCTTCTCGCCCGATGCCGAGGACACCAACGAGTTCCGGCGGTTCCTGCGCACCACCGGCCAGGCGGCCGACACGGGTATCCGCCTCACCGCGGCGCTGTGGAACGCCGAGGAACCGTGGGGCCAGCTGACGCGGAGCAACGCGGTCGATCCGCACTACCTGATGGCCGGGATCTACGACGACGTGGTGTTCCACCTCGGCGGCGTGTCACGCGGCAGCTTGTTCCGCGCCGACCTCCAGCAGTCGCGCCGCCACCAGCTCACGCGCCCGATCGAACGACTCCCTGCTCGAGGCAAGCTGCTCGCGCGCTGGAAGCGCGCCGCGCTGGCGAAGGTCCGCAGGAGCTCGGAACGCCGGCTCGCGAACACGAACCGGCGCGTCTTCAACGATCTTCGGAGCCGGCTGCTCGACGACCCCGATGCGCTGTTCGCGTATCTGCGAGGAGGCCGAGCCCCAGCTGAGGCCGATCAGCCTGATGCGCAGCCCTCATCGCCCACCCCCACCGAACCGTCCTCCGAGACGAAGGAGCTGATCAACACCGTGGAGCCGGCCCTGCCCGCCGAGCATGTCGACGTTGCCCACGTCGAGCCAGTCGATGATCTCGAGCTCGCCCCGCTCCGCGCGGCGCGCGAGACGAGCGAGGTGAACGACGACGATGAGTGGGCATCGTCGGAGCTGCCTCGCCGCGAGGATGGACACGACCGTGGGGTCGTCGAGTTCCCCGTACCTGTCGTTGCCGACGCTCCACCGCCCGAGCTGCGGTACCGCCGCGCGCTCGAGCTCGGCGCCGCACTGCGCTCGTTGGCGCGGTCGCGCGGCATCGTCTGGGCGCTGGTCGTGCGCCAGCTGCGCGCCCAGTACAGCCAGCAGGTGCTGGGTCTCGCCTGGGCGATCCTCACGCCGCTGGCGCAGACGCTGCTGTTCACGCTCATCCTGCACCGCTTCAACGGCAAGGCGGGGATCAACACGGGCGGCGTGCCCAACGCCTTGTTCCTCTACGTCGGCCTCACAGCCTGGAGCTTCTATTCGTCGTCGCTGAGCAGCGGCGGCACGAGTCTCGTCGGCAACCCCCTGCTCAACAAGGTGTACGCACCGCGTGAAGTGTTCCCGTTGTCGCAGGTGGCGTCGTCGGCCATCAACGCGGTGGCGGCGGCACTCGTCCTGCCGGTGTTGATGCTCGCGGTGCAACGCGGACCGAGTGTCACGATCTATTGGACGGCGATCCTGGCCTTGCCGTTGTTGGCGTTCACGGTGGCCGTCACGCTGGTCGTGTCGGCGATCACCGTGTATCTCCGCGACCTGCGCAGCGGTCTCCCGCTCATCTTGCAGCTCGCGATGTTCTTCCCCGGTGTGCTGTATCCCGTGCGCACGGCGTTCCACTCGGCCGCGTGGCGCGGGCTGTACGCATTGCTCTTGCCGGCCTGGACGCTCATCGACCAGATCCGCGAGACGATGTTCCATCATCACGCGCCGGCGGTCGGTTTCACGTTGCTCGCCACGGCCGGTTCGATCGTCTACCTGATCGGCGGGTTCGTGTTCTTCAAACGACTCGAGACGGGCTTCGCCGATGTCTCGTGAAGGCAGCGTCGAGGTCAATCACGTCTGGAAGCGATTCCGGCGCGACCGCGGTCGGAGGCTCCTGCGCGACCAGTTCGGGCGCATGCATCGCCGCGTGTTGGGTCGCGACGGCGACAACTCGTGGCGGTGGGTGTTGCGCGACATCGACTTCCGTGTCGAACCGGGCGAGTCGGTCGGCTTCATCGGCGCCAACGGCGCCGGCAAGTCGACGCTGCTGAAGATCGTCTCGGGTGTGATGTTCCCGCACTCGGGGCGCGCCCGCGTGCAGGGTCGCATCGGCGCACTGCTCGAGGTGGCGTCGGGCATCCATCCCGAGCTGACCGGCAAGGAGAACATCAACATCTTCGGCGCGCTGCTCGGTCTCGGGCGCCGGGAGGTGCTCTCCAAGTTCGAGGAGATCGTCGCCTTCGCGGAGCTCGAAGACGCCGTTGATCGCCAGACGAAGTTCTATTCGAGCGGCATGAAGACCAGGCTCGGGTTCGCCATCGCCGCGTTCCTCGAGCCTGAGGTGCTCGTTGTCGACGAGGTGCTCGCGGTGGGCGACCAGCTCTTCCAGCAGAAGTGTCTCGACCGGATGCGTGTCGTGCTCGACAGCGGGGCCACGTTGCTCCTCGTGTCGCACGACCTTGCCGCCGTCGGTGCCACCGCCTCGCGTGGGATCTGGCTCGACCAAGGCATCATCCGTGCCGACGGTGCCATCAGCGACGTGCTGGCCGCGTACCGCAGTGAAATCGAGCTCAAGTCGGCGCAGAACCTCTCCTTGACGGGCAGCGTGCGCGTCCGAGACCTGCGCGTGTTCGGACCCGACGGGCCCCGGGTCGACGGACATGGGCCGTGCACGATCGACTTCGTCCTCGAGAGCGAGGAGAGCTCGGCTGTGACCGTGTTCGTCGGCGTGAGCGAAGGGCCGGCGACGCCGATCTTCGCGCTCACGCGCGGCATGCACCTCGGGCGCGGGCCCACACCGATGTCGGTGAGCATCACGACACTGCCGCTCCCGGCCGGCTCGTACTACCTCTGGATCGCGGTGCGCGACCCGGTGAAGCGTCGTGAGCTCACGCCGTGGCAGCCGATGGGACCGCTGATCGTGCAGGGCAATCGCCGGCTCGACCCGCTCCCGCGCGCCATCGCCCGCCTGTCACCGGTGTACGTCGAGGCCACGTGGGCCACCGAGGCGTGAGCCGTTCAGTGCGAGCGATGGCGCCGGCGTGTCGCCGACGCGTAGTACGCGCCGAGGAGGGCGAGGCCGGCGAGGATGAACGCCGCGATGCCCCGCTTGGTGTACTTGCGGGTGTAGGTGAGCTTCGGGTGTTTCGGATTGAATGCGTGGCCACCGAGGAAGGTCGGTAGCGACCGCACTTCGGTCGTGAGCAGGATGATGCCGACCACTACGAGAGCCGTCGCCGCGATGACGAGCACGATCTCGAGCGGCTTGGGTCGATGCCGCGCCATAACCTGGAAACCTAACACGGGAGCCAGGTTTCACACCCACACGGTCGCGCCGATCCGTGCGTGGTGCGTCACGGTGCACGTTCGTTACGCTGCAGCCTCAGTCGCACGGGGTGTCGACGGCCACGGTGCGGTGACGTCGGATGGGCACCCGGGTGGTTCGGCGGGCCGGAAGCGAACGCATGCGTGATCGAGCGGTCGGAGACGTCGCCGTGGTTGCTCGTGCATTCGCGCCCGATGACGAACTTGCGGGTGCGGTCGACGCGCCGAGCCGGGTGCGCCTGAGATCTGAATTCGCGTCGCTCGCCGCGCTCGCGTTCGTGTCCGTTGTGGTGCCCATCGTCGTTGCGAGTCGCTACGGCGCGCTCGGAGTGCCGCGCGGCGACGACTGGTCGTACCTGCGAACACTGTTCACTTGGGTCGATGGGAATGGTCTGAACTTCAACCACTGGGTCTCGATGACCTTGGTGGGTCAGCTGGTCCTGGCGGCACCGGTTGCGAAAGCCAGCAACGACGACATCGCGGCGGTACAAGTCCTCACCGCCGTGCTTGGATTCGCAGGTCTCTGCGGCGTGTTGGCGCTGGCGCGCTCGATGGTGAGGCGTTCCTCGACCGCGGCGCTCGTCGCGTTCACGATTGCACTCGGCCCGCTCTGGGCCGGTCTCGCGGCGACGTACATGACTGACATACCTGGTGTCGCCATGGCGAGCATTGGTGCTGCATTCGGCTTGCGCGCGCTGCGAGATGAACGAGTCGATGTTCGCTTCCTCTCGGTCGCAGTTGCGCTCGGATGTTGCGCGTTCTCGATCCGTGAATATGCAGCGATCCCGACTGTCGCGATCCTGGTCGTGTGCGCCTGGACCAGCTACCGAGCCGACGATCGGCGCGGCGTGCACGTCGTAGCTGTCGTGGGCTCCGTCGCGCTTGTTGCAGCGCTCGCGATCTTTGCGTTCTGCCACGGCGTTCCGGCTGGCAAACCGTTCACGCCGCGCTTCCCGACGGGGCATTCGATGTCGGCGCTCTTCTACAAGGGTGCGGGCATGCTGAGACTCATCGGTCTGTGGCTGGCTCCGCTCATCATCTACGCCAGGCCGACCGCGATCGTCCGGCGGGCCTGGAACGCGAGTTCCGATCTCTTCATCTGGTCGGCGTTCGTGGTCGGAAGCTGGCTGGCCGTCACCGGCCTGGCGGCACCACGCATCGCGTTCGCCGGCAACTACGTGGTGCCCAACGGATTCCTTGCCGACGGTGTGAGTGCCGGACATCGACCCGACCTCATTCCGATGCCGGTCTTCTCGCTGGTCATCCTTGCTGGCTCGGTACTGGCCTTCGTGCTCGTGCTCGCGGCTCTGCCCTCTGTCGTCGATCGCTACAGGTGGTTCCGCGGCAGGTTGCCCGAGCCCGAATCGGACAGGCGGATTCAGGCCGTTGCGCTCACGATCACGATCTTCGCGGTTGGGTACGCGATCGCGTCGGCGGCCGGCCTGCCGTTGTACGACCGCTACGCAATACCAATCATCCCCTTCGTTGCCGTCTTGGTCGTGCGGCAGGTTCCTGCCGTGACTGCTGCGCGGGACAAGAGGAGGACGAGTCTCCGAGTCGCGGCGAGTCTGGCGCTCCTTGCGACGCTGAGCGTCGTGTACGCCGCGGATTCAGCTTCGTTCGACGGTTCCCGGTGGCGGGTGTCGCAGGACGCGGTGCACGCCGGTTGGGCGCCGCGCGAGATCGGTGGCAACTTCGAGTGGGTGAACTGGTACGCCCAGCGGCCCGGTACGTACGCGCGGAAGTTCGGCCGCTTCTGCGTCGCTGTGATCGTGGATCCTTCGCCAGCTTCGTTGCGGCGAGCCGTCGCCGTCGAGTGGTATACCCCGCCCTTGCATCGTCGAGTCCGCGTTGCCGCGCTCCGCACGAAGCGACCCTGCGCACCGGCGCTGGCGCCCCAGACAAACGCGGCGGATGTCGGGCGATCGCGTCGACCGTGAATACCCGCTCGACTCTGAAACACGTCGACGCGACTTCGGCGGGGAGCCCCGAGCATCGCGCGACACGCCCCACTCGAGCTCGCGGTGTTGCGATTCTCTGTGCGCTCGCGGCAATGCTCGCGGTGGGAGCCCCGCTTGTCGGGCGCGGCGACTTCATGGGCACGGACGTGCTGAAGCTCTACGCACCATGGAACGCCGATACGGCGTCGACGTTTGTCTATCGCCATGGGCCGATCAACGACACCATCGATGCCGGGATCCCCGAACGGGCGCTGTTGCGCGACGCTCTCGTTGCTGACCATCACGTCCAACTGTGGGACCCCTATCCGAACGGCGGGGTCCCGCTGGGTTCTCAGCCGAATACCGGTCTGTTCTCACCGCTCGGGTGGCCGCTGCTGTTGCTAGGGGTGCGCCTCGGAACGGCGTGGTCCGCGTTGCTGCGGTTCGCGTTGGCCGCAGCCGGTTTGTACTGGCTGGCACGGCGACTGAGGTTGTCGCGTTTCTCGTCGGCGTGCGGCGGGCTTGTCTACAGCGCGTCAGGATTCGTCGTCGCGTGGAACGGATGGCCACAGGCCAATATCGCGGCGTGGCTTCCCGTCCTGTTCGCGGCGGCCGATGCTTTGCTCGAAACGCGACGTTGGCGCGCCGCAGGCGTGCTGGCGGTGGTCGTCGCGGCGCTACTGCTCGAGGGGTACCCACCGGCGTTGGTCGCTGCTGGGTACGCGCTCCTTCCTTTCCTTGTCGTGAGGTGGTGGGAACTGCAGCGCTTTGCGAGCGATCGGACGCTCGCCGTGCGGCTGCGTGAAGCGGCGAAGAGCGGTGTCGCACTCGTCGGCGCCGCCGCGATCGGCGCGGCCTACTCGGCATTTCAGGTGGCTCCGTTCGTGATGGGGCTGAGGACGTACAACCTGACGTATCGAAACGTCGAATCAGCGTCGGCGCTCCCGGCGGCCGCGCTGTTGACCACGGCGTTTCCCTGGGCGCTCGGCTCGCCGACCCATACCATCGCTGGATTTCCGAACTTCGTCGACTCCTTCTCCTTCCTCGGGGCCGCTGCGACAGTGTTCGTGCTTTGGGCGATCCTTGGTGGGCGTCCGCGTCGGGTTCCCGGCGCGGTGCATGCCTACTGCGTAGCGACGCTCGCGCTGATGCTGCTCGTGGTCTACGCCGGGCCGAGCTCGACTCGGTCGTTGGGTGGTGTCATCAAGAACGTGCTGTACCGGCTACCGCTGATGGCGCAGGTTCCGGTGTCACGACTCCGAGTGGTCTCGTTACTTGTTGCGACACTGCTCGCTGCGTGTGGGATCGAAACCGTGGTGTCGGCCACCGAGCGTGTCGTCGCACCCAGGCGACGGCGCCTGTGGCGTTTGCTGATCGTTCTCATTGTCGGTGTGCTCTTGCTCGAGCGTGCGGCAC
>JADGOO010000107.1 GCA_017882905.1 Acidimicrobiia bacterium
CCGAACGACGTGGTGCGCCACGACTACGTCTGCGTCGGCGAGTTCGGTCACCGAGACGCCACCGCGCTGGCGCCCGTCACGTTCCTCTACCAGCTCTGGGTCCGGCCCGCCACGATGACGGCCCACCATGTGGCGATGCCCACCTCGCCACAGTGCAAGAGCGGTCTCGCTACGCCACGGTAACGTCTCGCCGATGCGCGTCCTGGTCTGCGTGCCGACCTACAACGAGGCACTCAACATCGAGGAGTACCTCCGTCGCACACGGGCGGCCGTGCCCGACTACGACATCCTCGTCCTCGACGACGCGAGCCCCGACGGCACGGCCGACATCGCCGAACGCCTCGCCGCGGAGCTCGGCCAGATCGAAGTGCTCCGCCGCCCGGCCAAGCGAGGTCTCGGCGCGGCGTACCGGGCCGGGTTCGCGGTCGGCATCGACCGGGGCTACGACGTGCTCGCGCAGATGGACGCCGACCTCTCGCACGACCCAGCGAGCCTGAGCGCGCTCGTCGCGGCCGTCACCACGGGCGGCGCCGACATGGCGATCGGATCGCGCTACGTGCCGGGCGGCTCGATCCCGCACTGGCCCGCGCACCGTCGGGCGATGTCGCGCTACGGCAACCGCTACGCGTCGTTCATGCTCGGCAACACCGTCCAAGACTCCACGTCGGGGTACCGCGCGTTTCGCGCCGAGACCCTGCTCGGGATCGAGTTCGACGGAACCAAGGCCAACGGGTATCTGTTCCAGATCGAGCTCGCGTATCGCGTCGCACAGATGGATGGCGTCATCGCCGAGGTGCCGATCGTGTTCACCGATCGTGTGCGCGGCGCATCGAAGATGAACTGGCAGGTCGTCGCCGAGGAGATGCTCAACGTGAGCTGGTGGGGTGCGCGAGACCGCCTGCGCCCGGGCCGGCATCGCCTCGGCTCGCTGCAGCACGACACGCCGCGACGCTCACCGAGCTGATCGCGCGCCTGCGGCGTCGTCGAGGGCGGCGCGCGGCAAGATCGGAGCGTCGCGGCCCGTGCCGGCGCCCTTGGCCTTCCCCGACGCGCCCTCTTCGTGGTACTCGGCCTCGACGTTCACCGACCAGATGTCGTGGTCGGCGCCGAAGATGTTCTCGACGGAGAGCATGGCGGTGAGCATCGAGTGGTCTTGGTTGTTGTAGCGGTGCATGCCGTTGCGGCCGGTGGGCATCACGTTCGGGGTGTGCGCGTCGACCCACGCTCGCAACGCACCCACGTTGTCCTGGTAGTGCTCGTCGTACACGGGATAGGCCTTCGGCATCCGCACCACGTAGCCGGCTTCGACCTTGCTCGCGTCGGCGAGGCCGAGCTCTTGGATCTCGCGCTTGGCCTGCTCGACGAGGTCGTGGTCGGACTTCGACCACATCTCGTCGCCCTCATTCACGAAGAACTCGAGGCCGAGACAGGTGCGCCCTTCCTTCACCATGTACGGCGACCACGAACCGAAGTTCTGCACGCGGCCCACCTTCACGCCCGGATCGTGGATGTAGATCCAATTGTCGGGGAAGGAGAACTCCATCGGCACGACGAGCGCAACGGTCATGTGCTCGCGATAGGTGAGACCCTCGGACGCGCCGATCACCTCAGCGGGAACCGGCGGATCCATGGCACGCAGCAGCGCGCCGAACGGCATCGACGAGATCACATGCGTGCACGGGTACGTGTGCTCGACGCCGTCGCGGTCGACTGCCGTGACCGAGTGAGCTGCGCCATCGGCATGCTCGATGCGCACGACCTTCTGCTCGAAGTGCAGCTGCGCGCCGCGCTCGGTGACGATCTTGGCGGCCCGCTCCCACATCTGGCCGGGCCCGAGCTTCGGGTAGTTGAACTCCTCGATCAGCGACGTGATCTGCTGGCCCTTGCTACGCCGGGCCTTGACGAACTTCGGCGTGATCGCGTCTTTGGCCGCGTCCCAGAGCGACATGCCCTTGATCCGCTGCGCGCCCCAGTCGGCCGAGAGCGCCGACGCCGGCACACCCCAAACCTTCTCGTTGTACGTCTTGAAGAAGTGGCGGTACAGGCGCCAGCCGTAGTTCGACGCGATGTAGCCCTCGAGGGTGGTGAGATCGCGCGGCGGGCGCACGCGCACCCACATGTAGGAGAACACGCAGCGCAGCGCTTCCACGGGACCGAGGTTCCGGAGCGCGTTGACGGCTTTGATCGGGTAGTCGTAGAGCTTGCCCCGGTAGTAGAGCCGGCTCATCCGTGGGCGGGAGAGGAACTCGTCGGGGCCGAGGATCTCGAACCACAGATCGTCGACGGCGTGCACCTTGGTGAAGAACCGGTGGCCTCCGAGATCGAAGCGCCAGCCGTCGCGCTCCACCGTTCGACTGATGCCGCCGACGACATCGTCGGCTTCGAGGATCGTCGCCGCGACGCCGAGCTTCGACAGCTGGTACGCGGCCGTGAGCCCCGCAGGACCCGCGCCGATGATCACCACCTGTTTGTGTTCGTCGACCCCGGCTGCCATCAGCTCGCGTTCTCGCCTTCCGAAACGACGCTGGACCAACCGAGGTGGAGCGCCCGGTGTTGTTCGACGTGTTGTTCGACGTGTTGTTCGACCCTTGTGCCAGTGCCCCCGCCTGGACCGACAGATTGTACCCAGGGGCTCGCTGCGGCCACCCTCGACGTGACGGGCGCCCCACCTCCGTGGCCCACCACCCCCGTCGGGCCCGGATCGCGCAGCTCAGGCCGGGAGGAACACGGTGATCTCGAAGCGGCCCCGGCCGAAGCTGCGCGTGCGGGGATAGCTCGCCCGCAGCGCATCGATGAACGGCCCGATCAGAGGGTTCGGGCGGGTGTCCTGGGCGCCTCGATGCGTGAGCACCAGGTAGATCTCCCGGTTCGTCAACACCACGGCCGACGGACGGTGATGGCGCACGTCGTCGTAGAGGAGGCGCGCATCGGTCACCCCGAGAGCGCGTGCGTGTGCCGGCCCGAGATCGCTGTACGAGAACTGGCCGAGGGTGTAGCCGTCGAGCGGAACCCGCTGCGCTTCGTACACGACGGCCAACGCCGAGACCGACAGCACCCGGGCGCCCGAAGGCGTGCTCGCGCGCAGGTACGCCGCCGCGTCGCGCACCGTCTGGGGAGCTGCATCACCACGGGCGGGCGCCAAGCCCGAGAACGACGGCCTCCAGATCGACATCGCGCTCACCGCGACGATCACCACGGTGGCGACTGCCGGCCAGACACGACCGGCGCGGTCGCGACTCGCCACGCACAGCGAGACGACGCTCAGCGTCACGATGCTCGGCACCAGGGGCGAGAAGTACTCCACCCGGTAGAACTGGCCGGCGGAGCTCTGCACGAGCGCGAACGCGACGAGGCCGCCGACGAAGGCGAGCAGCTCCAATCGCTGCGACCACCACTGCCGCCCGGCGCGCGTCGCCACGATCGCCACGACGGCGACGCCCGCGAGCACGGCGATCCCGGGATAGTCCCACGCCCCGCCCGGCAGGCGGTGCAACAGCACCTGGCTCACGCGGCTCCAGAACGTCGTGCCGCCCCACTGGTTTCCGTGCTGCTCGAGCAGTCCGTAGCGCGCCCCGTCGAACCCCGCCGCGACGAAGGCACCGAGCGTGAGCGCCGCCGTGGCGGCGATGCCGGTCAGCACGAGACGATCACGGCGCGTGCGCGCGTGCCGCCAACCGATCACGAACACGACCAACGCGAGCGGGCCGGCTGCGCTGCGCGCGGCCGTGGCGAACAACGCGGCCACGAGCGCCCAGCGCCAGCGGCGCGGCGATTCTTCGATGAGCACGATCGCGGCGAGGACCGCCGAGGTGCACGCCAGCACGAAGGCGTACGTCTTGACGATCACGAGCCAGTAGGTCATTGCCGGCAACGCCGCGATCACGAGCAGCACGCCGAGCGCGGCGACGCGCCCGGCGAGGCGGCGGGCCACGGCGACCTGCAGCCCGAGACCCACCACGGAGAAGACGAGTGACGTGATGCGGCCCACGAGGAGACTGCGCGTGATGAGCTGCGGGAGGCCGTACACGTAGGGAGCCAGGGGCGTCTGCGTGAAGACGAAGTCGCGGTACGGCAGCTGGCCGTGCCACACGCGGCGCGCCGCTTCGAGGTACCAACCTTCGTCGCCGTTCACCTGCCCCCGCTGCACGTACCAGATCGCTACGGCGAGCCACGCGACGGTGAGCATTGCGGCGACGATCGGCGTGAGCCGCCGCCACGATGGCGCCGGAGCAGCCTCGCTCATGTGACCATGGGCCGGCGGCGCAGTCGCAGCGCCGGCGACTCGATGCCGTACCAGCTGAGCGCGCCGACGACCGTCGCCACCACGAACGCCACGACGAGCAGGAGCACATAGCTGTTGCGCACCGAGGCGGAGCTGAGCACGTGATCGTGCAAGGTGTCGAGCACGGCAACGTGCCACAGGTAGAAGCCATAGCTCACGCGGCCGAACGCGACCACGGGGCCGGAGCCGAGCACCACCGCGGGAAGCGCTACACCTTCGGCATCGACGATCACCGACAGCAGCAGCATCAACGCCGAAATGGTGAACAGCATCTGGTCGAAGCCCGTACCGCTCGGGATGAACACGCCCGGTGGCTTACCGACCCGCGCCGCTTCCAACAAGCACGCCACGGCCACCACCACTGCACCGCACGCGAGTGAGCGTGCGCGCCGCTGCCAGGCGACCGGCAGCTGCGCGTGCTCCATCCAGCCGGCCACGGCGATGCCCGACGCGAACGATGGCAGCCACCAAGGCAGCCAGTACTGCTGCAGCCAGTCGGACGGGCTGCGATACCACCACCACCACGCCGCGCCGATCAGCGCCAGGATCACCGCGCCCGCGAGCTCAGCGCGCAAGCCGTGTCGCGCCGCGAACCGACGTATGGCGAGGTGGTACAGCGGCAGCGCGATGTAGAACGAGACCTCGACCGACAACGTCCAGGTGATGGCCGGACCGACGAACGCCTCGTGGCGCGAGAACACGTGCGTGAGCGTGAGATGCGCGAGCCAGTCGCGCGCCGTGCGGATGTGTGTGGTGCCGAGGAAGAACGCACCGAGCAGCGCCACCCAGTACGCCGGGAAGATCCGCAGCACGCGGTTGCGCGCGTAGGTGCGCACGTCCCACGGCGCACCCGTTCGATGCGCGCGAGCGATCGGTCGGTAGAGCAAGAAGCCCGAGAGCACGAAGAAGATGTGCACGGCACCCCGCACGGCTGGCAACAGCTTCACATAGGCATCGAGGCTCGGTTGCGCCCGGCCCGCCGTGTGGAACAGGAAGATCGACAACGCCGCCAGGGCGCGCAGCCCATCGCAAGCCTGCAACCGGCCCGACACGGTCGGTCGAGTGGTGGTCACGCGACCGGCGCGTCCAGCTCGCGCCCACCCACCAGCCACCCGACCGCGATTGCGGCGAGCACGACCAATGACGGTTCGGCCGCGGAGCGGAACCTGACCTGGCCGTAGGTGATGGCCACGCCCACCGTCAGCGCGATGGCGGGCACGACGAGCAACCACAAGTGCCGGCGGTTCCGCCGCCACAACAGCACGCCGCCTGCGATCGCGGTGAGCGCCAACGGATAGAACGTCACCAGCCCTGCCCAGGAGACGAAGCGGACGCGACTCTCGCCTTCGTTGTAGCTGATCATGTCGATCGGATGCCACAGGCTCCAGGTGCGTGCGACGCGTGCCACAACGACCAGCGGTACCCGCTTCCAGTGGAGGCGCATGTAGTGCACCGCCCGCGATCGGTACGCGGCGGAGACCTCCGACTGGTCGGCCGGCCGGTGGTGGCCCGATGAGTCGACCGTTGCGAGCTGGGCGATCTCGGCGTCCGTGAACGTGCAGGGCGGAGTGAGATCCGTGAGACCGATCGACGTCCCGTGGTACACGGGGTCGCAGTTCGACGCGCCCATCGCGAGCCCGTCGTTGGTCGAGATGAACGTGAGGTCGTGAAAGCGCGTGTTGTTGTAGATCACCCAAGGGGCAACGACGATCACCGCGGCGACCAGCCCCGCGCCGATGCGGCGCAGCGCGACTCCGTTGCCGGCCGCACGCCGCGCCGACCAAGCGATCGGGATCACGAGCAGCGGCGCCAGCAGGCCCAGCTCGGCACGCCCGAGCGCGGCGAGGCCACACGCCGCGCCGAGCCACGCGATCCGGCCGAACGTCGGCTGTCGCCACGCTCGTACGGCGAGGATGAGCGCGGTCACGACCACGACGTTCGTGAGCGTCTCCGAGAAGATCAGGCCGTCGTTCACCCAGAGGTTCGGGTACAGCGCGGCGATCAGCGCGGCGATGATCGCGGCTCGGTCCCCGGCGAGCGAGCGCGTGAGCAAGCCGATGAGGAGCACGACCAGCGCGCCCATGAGCGCAAGGAAGTAGCGCTGCTCGCGCACGTTCGTCTGGACGACGATGTGGGGACTGAGGCGCGTTCGGTCGGCAATCCATTGCAACGGCGCATGGTCGAACGCGAACGACACCGCGCTGAGCACCGCGACCGTGAGTGGCGGATGGTCGGCCGCCGGTCCTGACTGTCCGGGCAGCGTGGCCGTGAAGCCATGCCCGGTGGCCAGCGCGTTCGCGGCCGAGTTGTAGTACACCTGATCGTTGGCGACGCCCGCGTGCCCAGTGCACTCGCTGTGGTACACGCCTTCGAGGCCGTGGTAGCGAATCGTGCACGGCCCTCGCTCCGCGATCGCCACGTACGCGACGCGCACGCCGAGGCCGAGGACAGCGGTGGCCAGCAGGAGGCGCATCGTGGCGTCGGCGCGGCGCTTCATCTCGCGGGCAGTATCGACAGGCCGACGTGCTCGAACGTGACTGCATCCGGCCCGACTGCAACGTCGACCCGGCGCTTGGCGAGCACCGCCAGATCAGTGACGAACGCGGGGCACAGTGCGTCGTGCGTGGTGTAGCCCGGCGACGTGACCACGAACACCGCGTGCTTGCCCGCCAACGCGAACGCGCGCCGCGCCGCGAGCTCGGGCGGGTTCGCGTTCAGTCGAGCCACATAGTCGACCCAGTCGACAAGACCGACGCGCGGGTCGGCAACCGGGTCGAGCGGATACTTCACCTCACGGAGGTCATTGCGCCCGAGCAAGCGGTGGGTAGCAGGCGCGAGCTGATCGGGGCAGTAGACGACCACGTCACCCGGCTTGGCCTGGTCGTGGATCACGGCCGCCACCGAGGCGGCCTGCGTGCGGTTCTCGGTGACGTTGCGGACACCGCCGACAAGTCCGCAGGCAACCACGAGCACGACGGCACCGACCCGCAAGCGCGCGTTGTCGAGCACCGCGATGCCCTTGGCCACGACGAGCACGAAGAAGGGCAGGGCGATCGCCGCGTAGCGCGGCTGATAGCCGCTGCCACCCAGCCAGGCGATCGTGGCCGCGGCGGTGAGGCCGAGCAACCCCACGAGCGCCTCCCACCGGACGCTGGTCGGCGCGCGTGCGTCGAGCTCCACGCGCCAGCCCTGCGCGGCCACGCCGAACGCGCCGAAGATCGCGAGGAGCACCATCGGATACACGAGCAGCTGCCCCTCGGGGTGGCTGCCACCCGCGAACTCGAGGAGGCTCGTGGCCACCGGACCGGGCGGCAGCTGCGCGATCGCCCACGGCGTACCCGTGTGCTGCGACTGATAGCGCAACGTGGCGAGCCACGCGAGCAACGTCGCCGTGCCGACAACGATCGCGACCGCGTCGAGGAACAGCGCGCGTCGCACTGCGGGCTCGGTGCTGCGCCGCGCCGCGAAGGCCAAGACGAGCACCGCGGCGCCGAGCATTCCGAGCGCCCAGTAGTGGGTCCACGCCAACGCGGCGGCGACGAGCGCCACCAACGCCAGCCGGATCGGAGCGGGCCGCTCGATCGCGCGCCGCACCAGGAGGATGCCGGCGAACACCAGCATGATCTCCATGCCATACATGCGCGTCTCGGTGGCGTAGCGGATCGCGAACGGGTTGACCGCGAGCACGAGCAAGGCGAGCCACGCGGTGCGCGCGTCACCGACCCGGCGCCCGCACCACCACGCAAGCGGCAGCGCCGCCACGCCGAAGACGCCCGACATGGAGCGCACCGCGGCATCGCCAGTACCGAACACCGACATCCATCCGTGCAGCAGCCAGTAGTAGAGGGGCGGCGCGCCGTCGTGCTTGAGCCACGGTGCGATCTGGCCGAACGGCAGCCGCGCGACGTTCACGCTGAGCGCCTCGTCGAGCCACAGATCGGACCGCGTCACGAACCGCAGCATCACGCCGACCACCACAACCGCGCCGAACGCGAGGGCAGTCACGTTCCTGGTGCGGGTCACGGCGGCGGATGCTAATGAGAGCGCAGCAGCGTCAGGCGCACGCGGCGCTGCTCAATTCCCCACCAACGGCACGACCTCACGGGCAAAGCGCTCGAGGCTCTCGCTCGACGGGTAGTCGCGGAACCACAGGACGAACTCGCCACACCCGGCGTCGACGTAGCCCTGGACCTTCTCGGCGACCTGTTCGACCGTGCCGACGAAGTGGTTGGCGACGTACTCGTCGTGCGGCACGTCGCCCCGCAGGCCGCCGCCCACGGCCTCGAGCCAGCGCCGCAGATCCGCCTCGGTGTCGAAGAGCCGGCAGTCGGGCCCGTGGGTCCGCGTGATGCTCGCGAAGTCGCGCCCGATTGCATCGCAATGCTCGGCGAGCACCTTGCTCTTGTGGATGAAGGCGTCGAGCCCCGTCTGCCAGTTGGTGTGCGAGGCGTGCTTGGCGGCCACCCGCAGCGTCTTGCGCTCGCCGCCGCCACCCACCCAGATCTGGGGCGGGTCTTGGAGCGGTTTGGGGTCGCAGTAGGCGCCGTCGAGGTGCACGAAGCGGCCGTCGTAGGTCACCGTCTCGTCGGACCAGAGGCGCCGGATGGCGTCGAGCGCTTCGTCGAGCAGCGCGATGCGCGTACCGGGCGACGGGAACTCGTAGCCATACGCCGCGTACTCACGCTCGTACCAGCCGGCACCGAGACCGAAGATCAAGCGGCCGCCCGAGAGCACGTCGACGCATGCCGCGGTCTTGGCGAGCAGCCCGACGTTGCGGTACGCGGCGCAGGTGACGAGCTGGCCGAGCCCGATGGTGGTGGTGTGCTGCGCGACGGCGGCCAGGAGCGTGAACGCTTCGAAGGTGTGCGTCGCCTCCCGGCGCGGCACGGTCTCGACATGGTCGTAGACCCAGAGGTGGTCGTAACCGAGCGCTTCGGTGAGGCGCGCGATCTCCTTGCTGCGTTCCCACGCGTCGGCCGCCGCGACGCCCGAGTACTCGAGCTTCCAGCCCTGCGGGACGAACGCGCCGTACTTGATGGTCCTCAAACCTTCTCCCACGCCTTCTCCCACCACTGCACCTCGACCATCATCGGGAGGATGTAGCCGATGTAGCACGCGGTGATCGCGATCGTTCCGTGGTCGTCGCGGTGCTTGTCGATGATGTCGACGCGATCGTCGCGTTCCTTGTACGCCTGGGCGAGCGCGAGGATCTCGTCGAGCTCGGACTCCGTGCCCACCGAGAAGCCGTAGTGGTCGAGGCGTGGGCAGGCCATCGGCTGGTCCTCGCCATGGATGAACACGAACTGCTCGAGCGTGTAGGTCTGGAACACGAGCCGCTTGCCGTCGATGTCCATCATCGGCAAGTGCGTCCAGCCGAACACCTCGGAGTAGAACGCTTTGAGGTCTTCACGGTCCTGACCGCCGATGACCTCGTGCGGCACGCTCATCGCGACATGGTTGAAGTGGGGCTTGCGGCCGGACATCACACGCTCCTCCTGGGAACGACCATCACCTTCGCGGCGAGCTGCCCGTCGTTGAGCGCGACGCAGGCGTCGACGAGCCCATCGAGCGGCACGTCGTCGGCCTCCACGAGCAGGTCGAGTGGAACCCGACCGGATGCGAGCAGGTCGAGGGCACGGGGGAAGCCATCGTGGTCGTAGACGAAGCTGCCCGTGATCATGAGCTCGTTGAGCAGGATCCGGTTGTTGTCGAAGCGTGGCTTGGAGATGCCCGCGCCCACGAGCACGAGCATTCCGCCCCGCTTCAGCTGCGCCAGGCCCGCTTCGATCGCGCCGCGCACGCCCGAGCACTCGAGCACCACATCGAAGGGCTCCGCCACGATGTCGTGCGGCATCGGCGGGATCTCGAGATCGTCGGGGTGCACGGTGCTCGCGCCGAGCAGCTCGCACAGCGCTCGGCGCGTCTCGTGCGGCTCACTCACGACCAGATCAGTCACGCCCTCGGCCCGCAACGCCGCCACCGACAGGAAGCCGATCGGGCCGCCCCCGGTGATGAGGTAGCGCTTCGCGGGATCCGCGCCCCCGGCTCGCGTGATCCCGTGCAACGCGACCGCCATCGGCTCCACCAGCGCGGCGTGCTTCAGGTCGAGCCCGGCGGGAACCCGCAGGATCTGATCGGCGTGCATCTTCTTGTAGCGCGCGAACGCACCCATCCAATCGCCGTCGTCGGCACCCACGCGACCGCGATCCAGGCAGAGCGACGGGCGGTTCGCGAGGCAGTACTCGCAACGACCGCAGCGCGGCGACGGCCCACCCACGACCGCATCGCCCGGTCGCCAATCGGTGACCGCGTCGCCGACCGCGACGACCGTGCCCGAGAACTCATGGCCCTCCACGGAGCCCGGCTTGCCCGCGCCCGGCCAGTGCACCACGAAGTGGAGGTCGCTGCCGCAGATGCCGCAGTAGCCCACCTCGAGCAGCACGTCGTCGGGCCCCAATGCGGGAACCGGGAGCTCCTCGATGCTCACATCGCGAATGCCCTGGAACACCGCCGCAGGCATCGTCGCGGGCAGATCAGCCATGGTCGCAATCTCGCCGCAACCTGACACCAATGTCAAGTATCGGGATGGCGTTGCCCACCCCGCTCGCCTGTGCTCGCGCCCGGCGGGCTTCACGAGAACATCGGGTTCACGCGCGTGTCGGGGGTGTCAGTGTCGCCCGCGAGGGCCCACAGGTAGTACATGGCGCAGCCTGGTGCTGCCACCACGGGATGCTCGTCGGCGGTGATGCGCACGATGTCGCCGTCGCGCACCACGATCGGCGCGTCGCCGCCACCGTGGCCGTCACCGAGCGCTACGTGCACGCCGAAGCCGTGCCGCGGCGCGAAGCGGTACAAATAGATCTCCTCGTGGGTGTGCTGGTGCGGCGGCCAGCTCGACCAGCCACCCGGCGGGTTGAGCGTCTCGCCCACCACCAGCTCACCGTGCGCCACATACGTGCGCACCCGACGCGCCGTGACTCCCGAGCCGCGATCCTCGTCGGGCACGACCGCCGGATCGATGATGCGCGCCGCCGCGGGCCGCCGGCTCCACCGCCACACGACCGTCGCCTCGAGATCTCCGGCGAGCGCGAACGCCGTGTCGGGACCGATCACGGCCGACCAGCCCGGGCCGGCGAACACATCGTCACGGCCCGCCACGTCGGCGGTCTCCTCGCCCGCCGTCAACGAGCCGCTGCCGCGCTCCACGAGCACCCACGCACACGCATCGCGTGTGCGACCGCGCAGCGCGCCGCGGCTGCGGGCCACGCCGATGCGCCCGTCGACTCCCGCCGCGAGCAGCTCGTCGACGGCCCCGTCGAGGTCGATCACAGCCGCCGACGCTATATCTCGATCCAGGCGCCGCGATGCGCTGGCCGCGATCGGGCTCGCCTGACACGAACGTCAGTCAGGCGTACGCTCGCGCCATGGCTGACATCGTGATCCGAGGCGGCACCGTGATCGACGGCACCGGCTCGCCGGGCACACGCGCCGACGTCGCGATCGACGGCGACACGATCGTCGAAGTCGGCAACGGTCTGCACGGCGACCGAGAGATCGACGCCACGGGCCACACCGTGACGCCCGGCTTCATCGACATCCACTCGCACTACGACGCGCAGGTCTTCTGGGATCCTGCGCTCACCCCGTCGTCGTACCACGGCGTCACCACCGTCGTGGCCGGCAACTGCGGCTTCTCCATCGCGCCCGTCAAGCCACGCGACCGCGAGCTGCTCGTCAAGACGCTGATGCACGTCGAAGACATGAGCCCCGACACTCTGTTCGCCGGCGTGCCCTGGGACGACTTCGAGACCTTCCCGCAGTACCTCGATGCGATCGAAAGTCGTGGCACTGTCCTCAACTACGCGTGCTACGTGGGGCACACCGCTGTGCGCATGTATGTCATGGGCGAGGAGAGCTACGAACGTGCGGCCACGGCCGACGAGCTCGCAACCATGCGCGGCATCGTCGCCGAGGCGATGGCCGCCGGCGCGGCAGGCTTCGCCACGAGCGCGTCACCCACCCACTCCGGCGAGGGCGGCCGACCCGTGCCCTCACGCGTCGGTGACCTCGCCGAGCTACGCGAGCTGCTCCTGCCGCTGAAGGACGCGCACCGGGGTGTGGGTGCGCTCCTGCCCGGCGGCGTGATCAAGAACAGCCAGATGTTCGACCTGCAACGAGAGATCGGCCGACCCTTCACCTGGACGGCGCTCCTCACGCTCAAGGGGTCCGACTACCACGAGCGCGTCATCAACGAGCACGACGCCGCCTGGTCCGACGGTGTCGAGGTGTGGCCGCAGGTGAGCTGCCGACCGCTCGTGTTCCAGATGAACCTCATCGAACCGTTCACGTTCAACATGCGACCGGCCTTCGCCGAGCTCGTCGATCGGCCGCTCGCCGAGCGCATCGCCGCGTACCGGTCACCCGAGTGGCGGGCGCGCGCGTGGGACGACCTCACGGGTGGCCGCGTGCTGCCGCCGAACTGGGATTCGATGCAGATAGCGGAGAGCGCCACCCACCCCGAGCTCGTCGGCCGTTCGGTGCTCGAGCTCGCCACCGAGCGGGGCGTGAACCCATTCGAAGCCATGCTCGACATCGCGCTCGAAGAAGACCTGCAGACCCGCTTCTGGTCGGTGCTCGCCAACAACAACGCCGACGGCATCGCGTGGCTGCTGCCGCGCGACAACGTGCTGTTCGGGCTCGCCGACTCCGGCGCGCACGTATCGCAGCTGTGCGACGCGTGCTTCGCGACCGACCTGCTCGGCAGCTGGGTCCGAGACCAGGGTGTGATGTCGCTCGAGCGAGCGGTGCACAAGCTCACGGCCGAGCCGGCCGGCGTGTTCGGCTTCACCGACCGCGGCGTGATCGCGCCCGGGATGCGCGCCGACATAACCGTGTTCGACGCCGAGACCGTCGCGCCCGGCCCGTTGCGCCGCTGGCACGACTTCCCCGCGAACGGTGAGCGCCTCACCGCGCCCGAGCCCGTCGGTCTCGCGCACACGCTCGTGAACGGCGTGCCGATCCGCGTCGACGGCGTCTCGGAGCCGAGCGGCGCGGGCCATCGACCGGGGCGAGTGCTGCGCGGGCGCTGAGCTCAGGCCACCCGTTCGCTGATCGCCACGGCCGCGTCGACCACCTTGCGCTGCGCGGGGCTCAACACCCGCTCCACGCGCACGGCCGCCTGACGGAAGAGCGCGAGGGCAGCGAGGTCGGCGCCGCCCGGAGTGAGCCCGAGCGCGATGTCGAAGTCGCGCTCCCAGTCGTGGCCCATCACCGTCCCGACGAGCTCCCACAGCGAGTTCTCCGAGTCGAAGAACAGTCGGTGATGCGCGGCCATCAGCTTCGGTAGGCCGGTCGTCAACGCGACCCGCATCACCGCTGCGACGCGGAGTCGCCCAGCGGCGCGCACGCCCACGAGCCGGAAGACGTCTTCCGACCACGCCGTCACCTCGCGCGCCACGACACGGTCGCACTGCACGGCGATGCGATCCCATGTCCAGTCGTGCGCCGACTTCTGGAGCGACGCACCAATGCCGCTCGGATCGTGCAGCACCCGGGCCGTGCGCCACGACGGGACGACCCCACCGGCGTCGAGCGGCGAATCGAACAGCTCGCGCAGGCGCGCCGGCGTCTTCCACGACACCGAGACGAGCGCGCCATCGACCAGGTCGAGCGAGTGGGCCACACCTTCACCGATCGCGGTGATGTCGACGTCGGAGCCGTCGTGCGTGTCACCGCGCGCCACGCTGCCCACGACAGCGACCGCCAGCGCGCCCTGCGCGCCGAGCCGGGCCGCGACCTTCTCGGCAACCTTCGACAGATCGGTGGTGGACACGGTCAGACGCGCAGGGCGGCGCGCAGCCGGAACTTCTGGATCTTGCCGCTCGGGGTGCGCGGGAACTCGCCCACCTCGCGCAGCTCCTCGGGCCACTTCTGCTTGGCGAGACCGGCCGCGTCGAGGTGAGCGCGCACAGTAGCGAGGTCGGGCATGGCCATGCCGGACTGCATGCGGAAGAACGCACACGCGTGCTCACCCAACCGTGGGTCGGGTGCGGCGACCACGGCAACCTCGGCGACGCCGGGCATGCGGATCAAGAGCTCCTCCACCTCGGCGGCACTCACGTTCTCGCCGCCCCGGATGATGATGTCCTTCTTGCGGTCGGTGATCGACAACCAACCGTGCTCGTCGAGCACACCGATGTCGCCCGTGGAGTACCAGCCGTCGGCATCGATCGACTCCGCCGTGCGGGCCGGTTCTGTGTAGCCCCAGAAGCAGTCGGGCCCACGGCTCAAGATCTCGCCCGGTTCGCCGGCCGCCACATCGGTCCCGTCGTCGCCGACGAGGCGCATGTCGACGCCAGGGAGCGCCGCACCATCGGTGAGCGCGCGCCGCTCCCACGGGTCGTCCCAGCCGCTGCCCGTGATCGAGGGATGTTCCGTGCACCCGAAGCTCCGCACCGTCTCGATCCCCATCGCACGCGCCCGTTCGCACACCGCAATCGGCACCGCGGCTCCCCCGAGGCCGATGCGCGCCATCAACGGACCGTGCACCGCGAGATCGAAGTCGGGATGGTCGAGCAGGCTCGTGAGGAAGAACGTCGCACCCTGCCCCGCGCTCAGCCGCTCCTCGGCCATCGCGGCGAGCACGCGCTTTGGATCCCACACGTCGATGAGGTGCACATGGCGCCGACGCCACACCGGCAGCAGCAACGCGGCGAGCATGCCGATGCCATGCCCCACCGGTGCGCCCGTCAGCGAATCGATCGCCTCGGGATCCTCGAAGTCGTCGGGCATCGGGCTCTGCATCAATCCGAGCTGGCGGATCTCGGCGGTGATCGTGCGGTGCACGTGCACCACACCCTTGGGGTCGCTCGTGGTGCCACTCGTGTACGCGACGAGCGCCGGCGCACAAGGGTCGGTGGGCGCTGGCCCGTCGATCGGGTCGTAGGCGAGCAACGCGTCGAACGCGATCGCGTCGCTCGGAGTGTCGTCACCCACGACGGCGTGCCATTCGAGGTCGGGAAGGCCGCCCGCCTCGGCGCGGATCGCAGACAGGTTGGCGAGGAAGTCCTGCGCGCCGAAGCGGTCGGCGGTGATGAGCGCCCGCACGCGTGTCTTGCGCAGGATGTAGCCCACTTCCTTCGGGCCGTAGAAGTGCACGATCGGAACCACGACCGCGCCGAGATACGCAACGGCGTAGAACGCGGCCGCGGCCTCGACCCAGTTGGGCAGCTGAAACGCGACGCAGTCGCCCGGCCCGATGCCGCGCGCCCGCAAGCCGGCGGCGACGCGGCGAGCCATCATGTCGACGTCGGCGAAGCTCCCGCGCCACGGCCGCCGCTCCGAGCGCACGGTGAACTGATGGTCGGGCACGTCACGCAGGCCGGCGGCAAGGATCTGGCCGAGCGTCTCGTCGTTCCAGAACCCGTCGTGCACGTACCGCTGCGCTCGAGCTGCGTCCGGTTCGCGGGGCTGCCAGTCGAAGGTCATGAGGCTTCCGCTGCCGTGTCCACTGCGACGGCTTCGCGGCATCGTTCGATCATCGTGCCTAGTCTGACACGCATGTCAGTAGTGGCGGAGACGGCCGGGGGCGTCGACCCGGCCCGGCCGGACGGCTGCGATCCGGTGACGGCCGAGGTGATCCGCTCGGCCATGGAGACCGTGTGCTTCGAGATGGCGACCTTCGTGTCGCGCACCGCGACCACGCCGATCCTCAACCAGAGCAACGAGCGCAACGCGACGATCCTCGACAGCGCCGGTCGCCTCGCCGCACTGAGCGTCGGCATCCCGCAGTTCATGCTCAGCTCCACGCTCCCGGTGCGCAAGGCGATCACGTTCTTCGGCGACGAGCTGTACCCCGGCGATGTGATCGTGGCGAACGATCCGTACTACGGCGGCGGCCACCTCCCCGACTTCAACGTGTTCTCGCCCGTGTTCGACACCGACGGCCGGCTCCTGCTGATCGCCTCGATCCAATGTCATCACGGCGACACCGGTGGCGCGCTCGCGGGTGGCTACAACGTGTTCGCGAACGACATCTGGAGCGAAGGTACGCGGTACCCGCTCCTGAAGATCGTCGAAGCCGGACGCGAGCGCCGCGACGTCGTCATGACGATGCGCGCCAACAACCGTCTCGACGGCTTCATCGGCGACCTGCGCGCGCAAGTCGGCGCCGCGCAGCTCGGCGCCGCGCGGCTCACCGAGGTGATGGAGCGCTACGGCGCGGCCACCGTGCGCGCGGCCGTCGACCACACGATCGAAGACGCCCGCCGTCGCTTCAGCGCCGAGATCGCCCAATGGCCCGACGGCACCTACGAGGCCGACGTCTACGTCGACGCCGACCCCGCCGGCAACCGCGACATCCACGTGCACGTGGCCATCACGGTGGAGGGCGACCGACTCATCGTCGACTTCGCCGGGAGCGACGAGCGTCCCGACATCCGCGCGTGGAGCACCTACGGCAACACGCGGGGCTACACCATTGCGCAGCTCGCGTCACTCGTCGACCCCACGATCCCGAAGAACGAGGGCTTCTTCGACTGCATCGATCTGCGGATCCCCGAGGGCACCTGCCTCAACCCCACGGTCGGCAAGCCGGTGAGCGCCGGCACGCACCACCCGGGCGTCGAGGTGGGCGACGCGATCGCGGTCGCGATGAGCGGGATCCTGCCCGACCGCTGCGCGCCCCAGACGTACAAGTACGGCGCGCCCCGACAGATGTGGGGCGACGTCGACCCGCGCACCGACCGCCCGTTCTTCGATCATGGCGGCGAGGTCAACGCCGGTTGGGTGAACGGCGTGCGGGGCGTCGACGGCTGGGGCGCGCTCGTGGCCAGCAACGGGAACCTCATCAAGGCGAGCGCCGAGCTGAACGAGGTGCTGTTCCCCCACATCTTGCGGGGCCGCAACTACCGCACCGACAGCGGCGGAGCGGGCCAGTGGCGAGGCGGTCTCGGTTCGCACTTCGTGAAGGAAGTGCGCACGCCCACCTACGTGAACCAGTACGTGGTGAACCAACGACACATCCACCCGGGGATCGCGGGCGGCGCGAGCGGCAGTCCCGATCGAGTGACCCTCGCACCCGGCACCGATCACGAGACGGTGGTCGATCCCACGGTGGCCGGCTACCTGCTCGGCACCGGCGAACAGCTCGTGTACGACTTCGGCGGGGGCGGCGGTTGGGGCGACGCGCTGGAGCGCGACCCGAGTGCGGTGCTCGACGACGTGTGGGACGAGTACGTGTCGATCAAAGGCGCGCGCAGCTACGGCGTGGTGATCTCCGGCACGCTCGAAGCCATGGATGTGGCGGTCGACGAGGCCGCCACCGAGAAGTTGCGCGCCGAGATGCGGGCCGCACGATGACCCGCACGACGTACCGAATCGGGATCGACGTCGGCGGCACGTTCACCGATTGTGTCGCCATCGACAACGCCGGGCACGCGACGCTCGAGAAGGCGCCGACGACGCCCGGCGACCAGAGCATCGGCGTGCTCGACGGCATTGACCGGCTCGCCGCGGCCCTCGCGCTCGACGGCGCGCCCGCGCTGCTTGCCCGCACCACGTCGATCGTGCACGGCACGACCACGGGCGACAACACGATGATCCAGATGTCGGGAGCTCCGACGGGTTTGCTCGTCACCGAGGGCTTCCGCGATGAGATCGAGATGCGGCGTTGCTACAAGGAAGACATCTGGGATCCGACGTTCCCGCCGCCGCTCCCGATCGCCCGCCGCCGAGTGCGCCTCGAGGTGAAGGAGCGCATCACTGCCGAGGGCAAGATCGAGACGCCGCTCGACGAGGAATCCGTGCGGCACGCGGCGCGTCGGCTCGGCGCGTTCGGAATCCGGTCGATCGCGATCGTGTTCCTGCACTCCTACGTGAACCCCGTGCACGAGCTGCGTGCCCGGGAGATCGTGCACGAAGAGCTCCCCGACCTCGAGCTCGTGTCGCTGTCGTGCGAGGTGCACCCGAAGCCGCCGGAGTTCGAACGCACGTCGACCACGCTCGTGAACGCGTACGTCGGCCCGCCGATCGTGCGCTACCTCGAACGGCTGGAGGCCGCGTTGCGCACCAACGGGTACGCCCACGAGCTCCTGATCGCCACGTGCTCGGGCGGCGTCGCCACGCCGGCGAGCAGTGGCCGCCGGGCTGTTGCCACCATCGGCAGCGGCCCGACCGGCGGCGTCGTTGCCGCCGCGGAGGCGGCGCGCGCCGCGGGTCTCCACGACGTGGTGAGCGTCGACATGGGCGGCACGAGCTACGACGTCTGCCTGATCCGCGATGGCCGGCCCGAGCTGAAGAGCGACTGGAACTGGCGCCACCGGTATTGCATCGCACTGCCCATGGTCGACATCCACGCGATCGGCGCCGGTGGCGGCTCGATCGCCCGTGACGTCGCCGGCACGTTGCACGTGGGGCCGGAGTCGGCGGGCGCGCAGCCCGGCCCCGTCAGCTACGGGCGCGGCGGCACAGAGCCCACCGTCACCGACGCCGACCTCGTGCTCGGCCGGCTCGACCCGGCGAGCTTCTGGGGCGGGCGTCTCAGCCTCGACGAGGCCGGCGCGCGCGCGGCGCTGGCCAAGCTCGGCGCGCCGTGGGGCTACGACGCCGAGCAGACCGCGGTCGCGATCGTGCGCCTCGTCGACGCGCACATGACCGACGCCGTTCGGCGCGTGCTGTCGCTGGCCGGTTCGGATCCCCGACTCCTCGACCTCGTTGCGTTCGGGGGCATGGGCGCCGTGCACGCAACGACGCAAGCCGCCGGTCTCGGGATGCAACGCGTGCTCGTACCGCGAGCCGCGCCCACGTTCTCCGCACTCGGACTGGTCAGTGCCGATCACGTGGTCGACGCAACCCGCACGGCCATCTCGGCGTGGCAGGCGATCGACACGGCGCGCCTGAACCAGCTCGCCTCCGAGCTCGAGGATGCCGCACGCAACGAGTTGCGGGCGGCGGCAGTTCCCGACGAGCGGGTGCGGCTCGAGTGGCTGCTCAACCTCGTCTATCCGGGCCAGACGTTCGACACCGGGATCCCGTTGGACCGCCGACCCGACACCGCCGTCGCCGATGCTCCGATCACCGACGCTGACGTGGCCGCGTGTGTCGAGGAGTTCCACCGTCGCAACGAGGCGGCGCGGCTCATCGAAGCGCGCGCGCAGGAGCCGACCGTGCGCGGTCTACGGCTCGTGGCGACGGGCGTGGTCGACCGACCCGCCACCGCGCCGCTCGCCGCGCAGACGACGCCGGCCGTGCCCATCGCGACGCGCCGGCTGTGGGTCGACGAGTGGTACGACACGGCCGCCGTGTACGCACTCGACAAGCTCGGCGCGGGTGCCTCCGTCCACGGCCCGGCAGTCCTGCAGGATCGTTTCACCACCGTGGTGTTGCGCGCGTCCGATGTGGCGGTCGTGCAGCCCGACGGCGCCGTCCTCGTCACGGTGGGGTGAGCACGCCGGCCCACGAGCCATGGTCCGGCGCGCAGGCACGCCTGCGCGCGGCGGGGCTTGACGGTCTGCTCATTGCCGCGCCCGGCTCCGCCGCGGCGATCGGCGGGCACCGGCGCATCGGGGTGCGCCAGGCCGATCCGCCGACGCCGTCGCTCGTGCTCGGACCCATCGGCGCGCCGCACGTGTGCACCCCCGATCCCGACGGAGCGCTGCACCTTCCGGCTGCGCACGTGCACCCGCACTGGTTCGACGCGCATTCCCTCGCCCGCCGCCTGCCCGACTGGCTCCCCGGCGCGCGTCGCGTCGCGATGGATTCGCGCGACGAGGCCACGATCGCGCTCGTGCGCAACGCCCTCCACGGCGCCGAGGTCATCGACGCTGCGCCGCTCGGCATCGGCATGTGGCGCGCATCCACCGCGCCCGGCCCGCCACGCGACCGGCATGCGCCCGCGGCCGTCGCCGCACTCCACGACGGCTACGTGTGCACTGAGGCCGCGGTGTTCGCGTGGCTCGCGGCGCTGCACGCAGGAGTGAGCGAACGCGACGCCGCGTTCGCGCTCGACGCGGCCGGAGCCGATCATGGATTGCCTGTTCCGCACATCGAGCACGTCGTGGCCGTGAGCGCGCGCCACGCCGCCGAGGCACCGTGGCTGCGCGGCGACTTCGCGAACGCGTGGCCGTGGCGGCAGCTCACGACGGCGCGCCGGCTCGTGCCCGGTGATCTCGCCCATGTGGATGCCGGCTTCCTCTACGACGGGTGGGTCACCGATCTCGGCTGCACGCTCGTAATCGGCCGTGATCCCACCTCGAGCGAGGCTGCGCTCGCCGCCGACTGGCGCGCCGTCGCCGATCGTGTCACGGCGGCCGCGTGCGCCGGCGCAACAGCAGCCGACCTGCGCGCCGCCGCACTCACGGAATGGACCGACGAGCACGCGCCCTGGCCCGACGGCCTCTACGTGGCGCACGCGGTCGGCGATGGGTCGGTCACGCCGCCATTCGTAGGCACCGATCTCGGCGTGACCGCCGAGCGGTCCATGGTGTTGCGCACCGGCGACGTGCTGATGATCGAGCCGTTCGTCTGGCGCGACGGCGTCGGCGGGTTCCGCGCCGAACGGTGCGTGCTCATCGGCGACGACGGTGCCACCGTGTGGAGCAGCCCTCGACTCGAGGACTTCGTGCGCGTCGGCTGAGCGGGCGTGCCGATCAGCGCGGCAGGCCGAGCACGCGCTCGGCGATGATGTTGCGCTGGATCTCGCTCGTGCCGCCCGGGATCGTGCCGCTGAAGCTGCGCAGGTACGAGACGAGCCACGAACCTTCCCGCCACATGCGCGGGCCGAGGATGTCGAGATCCACGGCATCGGGCCCGAGGAACTCCGACGCGGCGAGCAAGCATTGCTGCAAGCGCTCGCTTCCGTACAGCTTCAGCAGCGAGTGCTCCGACGACGACTTGCCGGCCATGAACTTCGAGAAGCCGCGGTACCCCATCGCCATCAACGCCACCGCGTCGACCTGGAAGCCGGCGACCGAGTCGCGGAACTTCGGGTCTTCCCGCAGTCGGCGCCCGTCGGGACCGACGCGATCGCCGATCGTGATCATCGCGTCGACCGCGCGGTTCATGAGGTAGGCGTAGTCGATCCACAACATCGCCCGTTCGTGCGCCAACGAACCTTGCGTGATCGGCCAACCCTTGTTGAGCTCGCCGAGCAGGTTCTCCTTGGGGACGATCACGTCGGTGAGGAAGACCTCGTTGAAGTCGCAGTAGTCGGGCTCGCTCAGCTCGGCGAACGGCCGGCACTCGACACCAGGCGTGCGCATGTCGATGATCAGCGCGCTGATACCGCGATGCTTCGGCGCGTCGGGGTCGGTGCGCACGAAGCAGAGGCACCAGTCGGCGTGGTGCGCGCCCGACGTCCACACCTTCTGACCGTTCACCACGAAGTGGTCGCCGTCGAGCACCGCGCGGGTCTTGAGGCTGGCGAGGTCGGAGCCCGCGCCCGGTTCGCTCATGCCGAGGCACCAGGTGATGTCGGCGCGCAACGTGGGCAGCACGAATCGCTCACGTTGGTCGTCGGTGCCGTAGTCGCGGATCGAGGGGGCGATGATGCCGAGCGCCTGCGGGTTCCAGCTGCGCGGGATGGCGCGTCGGGAGAGCTCTTCAAAGTAGATCATCTGCTGGGCCGGCGTGGCGTTGCGACCGCCGAGCTCGGGTGCCCAACCGGGCACGAGCCAGCCCGCGTCGAACTCTCGCCGTTGCCACTCGCGCGCGTACTGCGGCATCCACGCGCTCGACTCCTTCGGCGCGTCGAGCTGCTCGCGCGACGGCGCGTTCGCCTCGAGCCAGGCCACGAGCTCGGCGCGAAATGCTTCGTCAGCGTCGTCGTATCGCAGCCGCATCCGACGCACGCTAGTTTCCTGACGAGAGCGTCAGCAATCGAGCGCGCGAGGGTGTCAGTGGACTTCGAGTTCTCCGAAGAACAGGAGCAGCTCCGCGACTCCGTGCGCCGCTACCTGGCCGACCGCGCGCCGATCGCGTGGGTGCGCGAACGTTGGGCCGACGCCGCCGATCCGAACGACGCGGTGTGGAAGGGACTCGCCGCGCTCGGCGTGATGGGTCTGCTCGTCCCCGAGGAGCACGGTGGCGCGGGCATGACGATGGTCGACGCGGCCGTGGTGCTCGAAGAGCTCGGACGCGCGGTGTTCCCGGGTCCGTACGCGGCGAGCACCATCGGCGCGACGACGCTCATCCTCGCCGCGGGTGACGGCGCCGACCACGCCGCGCTCCTCCCCGCCTTGGCGGCCGGCGACGAGATCGCGACCGTGGCCGTGTTCGAGCCGGGCCGTCGCTACGACTGGCGCAGCCCTGGCGTGACCGTCGCCGCCGACGGCTCCCTCACCGGCACCAAAGTGCACGTCCCCCACGGATGCGTCGCTCACCGGTACTTGGTGACGGCGAGCGACGCATCGGGCCTGACCGGGGTGTACGTGCTCGACGCCGACGCCGAGGGCGTGCACGTCGAGGTCGCCGACACCATCGACGGCGGGCATCCCGAAGCCACGGTCGAGCTCCGCGGCGCCCATCCGGCACGCCGCCTCGCCGCGACCGGTACCGATGCCCACCTCGCCATCGAGCGCACCTTCGACGCACTCGGCGTCGCGCTCTGCGTCGACGGAGTGGGGACCGCGGCCCGCGCGCTCGAGCTCTCGGTCGAGTACGCCCAGCAGCGCTACGCCTTCGGGCGACCGATCGGCTCCTTCCAAGCCGTCCAACACCTGTGCGCCGACATGCTGCGCGCCGTGGAGCTCGCCCGAGCCGCCGGCTACTACGCCTGCTGGGCGCTCGACTCAGCCGAACGCGCCGAAGGGCATCGGGCCGCCACCGTCGCCCGTGCCTACTGCGCCGAGTCGCTGCCCCAGCTCGGCGGCACCGCCGTGCAAGTGTTCGCCGGCATCGGCTTCACCTGGGAGCACGACGTGCACCTGTACTACAAGCGCCTCGTGCACCTCGGGTACGCGCTCGGCTCCGCCGACGAGCACCTCGCCACGCTCGCGGGGCTCGTGATCGACTGATCACCAACCCGGCTCGTTCACGCCGGGCAGTGACGCCGATCCACGTGATACAGCACGTTCGTGCCGTCGTTGATGACCTCGGTGACGCTCGCATCGCCCAGCGCCGTGTGCACCGCCGCCGCGCGCCTCAGCGTCCGCGGCTCGTTCGTGTAGTTGTAGCTCGGGTACACAAGCACGAAATCGATCGCTCGACGGCACAACAGAGCGCCGTACTCGCCGGTCGAACGGAAGCTGCGGTGCGCCATGCTTTCGGGGAAGAACTCCGAATCGAGCCGCCCACCGTGGCGCAACACCGTGTAGAGCGTGTACTTCGAATCGCTCGGCGCGCGCAGCACCCGGTACGTGGCACCGGGCTTGAACAAGCCCTCACGAACGAGCGACGCGACCGACAGGTTGTCGGGATGACGGTGACCGAGCACACCTGCCATGGTGCGCTTCGCGCCAAGCGGCCACCACAACGCCACCGTCACGATCAACGCCAGCACGAATGCGGCCGGCGCGACGCGCGGCCAGCGCCGGAACATCACGAGCAACGCGAGCGGCAGCGCGATCACGAGCAGGCGCGGCGCGACCGTCGAGACGAAGTTGAACAGCCGATCGCGTGTGGTGCTGTCGGCGTACACGGGCGAGTCGAACACAAGCACTGCGGGCGGCAGCGAGATCGCCAGCGAGATCGCGTAGTAGCGCAACAGGCGGCGCCGGTCCTCGGAGCCGACGATCGCCCAGATCACCACCACGCCGAAGCCGATCGGGAGCACCACAGCCGGGTGGTTCGCCTGGCCGAGCCCGACGAGGATGGCACCGAGGAGCCGACGATCGCGTCGCCACGTGCCGATGCCGGCGAGCAACAGCGCAGCCGACCACACGAACGTCTGCTGGCCGAACAGGAGCCCGTACCAGACGGCAGGATTGGCCAGCACCGCCGCGGCCCACCACGTGCCTCGGCGCAGCTCGGGGAACGCATAGAAGGTGGCCATCAGACAGCCGACGGTGCCGAGCGCCGTCCACAGCGTGACACCCCAGTCGCCGAGCAGCGGCCACACGATGGCCGCACTGGTCCAGTTCACCATCCCGTACGGGAACGTGAAGGCCTCGCCATGACCGATCACCGGCATGCGCCACGGCAGCGTGCCGTGGTGCCAGAGGTTGCGGGCGATCCACCAGACGTGGGCGTTGTTGTTGACGCTGTCAGGCACGAGCAGGACGCGTCGGGAGAGCACCAGCGCGAGGACGATGCCCCACGCCACGGCCATTGCGCCGAGCGCGAGGCGTCCGCCCCGCCTGACGATCAGGGTCCCGAGCCGACCCGCCGGCGCTTCGGTACTGTCCATCGAGGTCTTCGCAGACTATGCGAGTCGCCCCGAGCACACCTGGATTACGCCATGCCCACACAACATCTCCACGTCCCAACGGCCGATGCGTCGCTCACCCGGACATTGTGCGGGTGACCGACGCATCGAGGCTGACGGCGGGCGCGGCTGGGGCCGTGCTCGCCGCCGACGTGGCCGTCGGCCTTGCGAGCAGGGCACCTGGCGGGCTCACCGTCGTGGCGGCCGCTCTGGGCGCGTCGGTGGTGGCCACGGCCCTGCTGTACTCGATCCCCCGCCCGGCGCTGGCCAAGCTCGGCTTCCTCGTGGCGCTCGTGGCCGCCTGGCTGGTGCCGCAACGACCCGATCTGGGCAGCGCCGCGATCCTGGCGGCCCTGTTCGGGGCCGGCACGGGGCTGATCGCCGACCGGATCTCGGGCGAGCGGCGCCTCCCCGCCGCAACGGGTGCGCTCGCCATGGTGGCCCTCCTCGTCGTGCTCCGCCTCGCCGATGCCCGCCCGGCGATCCTCGTCGTGGGCCTGCTTGCGCTGCTCACCGGCACCATTTCCGTATCAGCGGCGCATCGTGGGTCGGGGCGGCGACCAGGGGTGAGCGCGGGTGTTGGGATCCCGCTGACGTTGGTCACCGCACTGCTCACGGCCTACTTCGGAGCCAGCACTCCCGCCGCGGGCTGGTTCGGCGGCGGCGCCATACGCGGGCCGGTCGCCTCGGGGGAGGTCGCGCTCACCTTCGACGACGGACCCGACCTGGTGACCACGCCAGCCGTGATGCGCATCCTCGATGCCGACCACATCGCCGGCACGTTCTTCATCGTCGGCAAGGCCCTCGACGCCGGCCCGCAAGAGGTCGCGATCGTCCGGGCCCTCATCGCGCACGGTCATCTCATCGGGAACCACTCGTACCATCACGATCAGTGGCGGTGGCTCGACCCCCGCTACCCCGAGCTCGAACGCACCCAACTCGCATTCGCACGCGACATCGGGGTCTGCCCCGCCTGGTACCGACCACCGCACGGGCAACGCACGCCGTTCATCGCCCGTGTCGTCCACGACCACGGCATGCGCATGGCGATGTGGGACGACTCAGCCGGCGACTGGGCGACCCGCGACGCGCACCTCGTGGCGCGTCGCGTCTTGCGTCGCGTGCGATCGGGCTCGATCATCGACCTCCACGACGGCCTCGACGGCAACCCGCTCGCGGACCGCAGCGTCGTGTCGGCCGCGCTGCCCGAGATCCTCGCGGGTCTGCGTGCCCGTCACCTGCGTCCGGTACGCCTCGACGTTCTGCTGGGAGGCAAGTCGTCGATTCCGTGCCCGACCGTGTGAACGAGACCAAGCGTGGCTGTCAGCGCGAGCGCGAACGTCGACGGGCCAGCACCGCACTTGCGCCTGCGACGGTGGCGCCTGCGGCCGCGATCGGCGCCGCGGCGGCGAAGCGCGACCGTCGCCGCCACACCCGCCATGCGGCGACCGGGACAACGGCCATGTCGATCACGGCGTCGCGCATGCGGGTGCGCGAGCGGAACACGGGAACGCGCACGAGATGGTCGTTGCGGACGCGATACCCGAGCCGGCACAGCACCACCGCCACTTCGACGGTCTCGCTGTACTTGTAACCCTGGTAGTAGTCGAGCGCGTGCGCCAACGCGCCCAGTCGAAAGATGCGGTACCCGGACTCGACGTCGTGGAGCGGTGAACCCGCCCACACGGTCGCCCATGAGCTCATCACCCAGTTGCCGAAGCGCTTGAACGCCGGGTACCCGGTGAGGTCGCGCCGGGCCAGCATCGCGTCGAGGTGCTCGTCGATCGTGATGCGCGTGAGCGTCTCGAGCACTTCGAGGTCGTGCTGCCCGTCGGCGTCGACGGTGAACACCAGGTCGTCGGCGTCGAGCTCTCCCGCCTGCAATCGTGCGCGCAAGTCGGTGAGCGCGAGGTAATACGCCTCCGACATGCCCTGGTTCACGTCGTGCCACAGCAACCGGCAGTTCGGGTGACCGGGCAGCCAACGCTGCACCTCACCCCGTGTGCCGTCGGTAGAACCGTCGTCGACGACCACGAGCTCGTCGACGAGCGGATAGAGCGTGGCGAGCACGCGAACGACCGTCGGTTCCTCGTTGTACGCAGGTACGACCGCGATGCGTCGCGGTGCCCGCCGCCCGGCGTTCGTCACGAGCTCGGCCGGTCCTTGTACCACGCAATCGTCCGCGCCAGCCCCGACTCGAAGGTGTGCGCCGGCGACCAACCGAGCTCCTCGCGTGCCCGGTCGCTGCGCACCTTTCGGGCGCGGTAGTCGCCCGGGCGCGGCGGCCCGAACGTGACCTCGGTGTCGCCGACGAGACGACCGACTGTCTCGGCGAGCTGGCGGATCGTGATCGCCTCGCTCGCCTCCAAGTTGTACGTGCGATTCTCAGCCGCCTTGGCCAACGCGAGCGGGTGCGCGGCGGCCAGGTCTTCGACGTAGACGAACGTTCGCTCCTGCGAGCCGTCGCCGTCGATCTTCAGCGCCTCACCACGCATCGCGCGTTCGATGAACGCAGCGATCACGAGATCGCTGCGCATGCGGGGACCGAACGGGATGCCGTAGCGCAACACCGTGTACGGCCGCCCGAAGAGACTGGCGTAGTCGGCGCACAGCATCTCCGATGCGATCTTCTCCGTCGCGTAGATGTGGCGCACAGTGTTGAGATCGAACAAGGTCGTCTCGTCGACCATCATCTCGCGCGTTGCCGAGTACACCCACACGGTGCTCGACAGGATCACGCGTCCGGTGTCGGCGCGGCGCCCGGCTTCGAGGACGCGGGCAGTGCCGACGATGTTCAGCTCGACGCTGAGCGCCGGGTCGGCGACGACATCGTTGACGTCGGCCATCGCGGCGAGGTGGAACACGGGTCCGACGCCCTTCAAGGCGTCGGTGAGGGTGTCCTGGTCGAGCATGTCGACCTCCGCCCACTCGGCCGCTTCCTGGAGCGGCGGGCGGGCATCGATCACGCGGACACGATGTCCGGCATGGAGCAGGGCGTCGACGACGTGCGAGCCGACGAAGCCACTGCCGCCGGTGACGGCGACGATCTCTTCGGGGTTGGTCACGATCGCTTCCTTGCGTCGGGGATCACGTTGCGGCGACGGGGCCCGGACCGACGCCGGACTCCGCACCCAGACGGTGCAACGCGGCGGCGAACGACTCCACCACGTAGTCGGCGTCGGCGTCGGACAGCGCAGGGTAGAGCGGCAAGCACACGTGCCGCGCGCACAACCACTCGGCACCGGCCAACACGGTCGCTTCGTCGACGAGATGCGCGAACACCGGCTGGTGATGCAACGGCGTGTCGTACACCTCGCCCGACAGACCCACCTCGTACTCGTCGCGGAGCAACTGCTTGAGCGCGGTGCGCTCCACACCGTCGGGCAGGAACACGACGTACTTGTAGTAGTTGCAGTGCGCACCTGCAGGGATCGCAAGCGTCTCGATGCCGAGCGTTGCGAGCGCTTCGTCGTAGCGCCGAGCGAGCTCCTGGCGACGAGCAATGAACTCATCGAGTCGCCCGAGTTGCGACAGCACGATCGCGGCGTGCGGTTCGCTCATGCGCCAGTTGTGACCGAGGCGCGTGTGGAAGTTCGCGTGGAAGCCGGCCTTGCCTTGATCGCGATAGACGCCGGCCTCTTCGGCAATGCGGTCGTCATTGGTGACGATCATGCCGCCTTCGCCGCCCGCGATCACCTTCGTCGGATAGAAGGAGAACGACGCGGCGACACCGAACGTGCCGGCAGAGCGGCCGTCGAGCGCGCTGCCGTGCGCGTGCGCAGCATCCTCGACGAGATGGATGCCCTCGGCTTCGCAGAGCGCTTCGAGCTCGGGCATCGCCGAGGTGATGAGACCGCCGATGTGCACGACGATCAACGCTGCCGTGTCGGGCCCGACGAGTCGGGCCGCGTCGGCCGGGTCGATCGCCATCGTCGTCGGGTCGCAGTCGACGAAGCGAACACGCGCACCGGCGTGGAGCGCGGCCGCCGCGGTGGCGAAGAACGTGTTCGCGGGCACGAGCACTTCACGGCCGGCGACGTCGAGCGAGCGCAAGATGATCTCGAGCGCGCTCGTGCCGCTGTTCACCGCGACGGCATGGCGAACCTGATGCCTCTCGGCGAAGGCGGCTTCGAGCTCACGCCCGATGGGGCCGAGGGTGAGCTGGCCGGAGACCATCGCGGCATCGATGCGGGCCAGGACGGCCGCCCGATCGTCCGCAGGAAACAGGATTCGGGCTGGCGGCACGCGCATGGCGGGGCAATCTACTGGGCGCATCACCCGAAGTGGGGGTTTGGGCGCCCGCCGCACAACCGATGCGCCGCTCACCCGGACATCTGGCGGGCGCCCAGCGCACCCGGCTGCGGGTCCCGGCGCTTCCTGTCACACCCGGCGGGATTGCTGGTCGGTATGCGCCACCTCTGCGAGTTGCATCTTGGCCGTCTCGGCGAAGCCCATTTCGGCGTCGTCGGGCGGCAGGAACTGCTCGACACCGGGATCAGCCGACACCAGGTGGAGCACCTCGTGCGCACCGGACGGCTCGTGCGCCTGTTCACCTCGGTGTACCGGTTGGCCGGTTGCCCGACGTCCTCACGCCAGATGCTCTATGCGGCGACCCTCGCCGCTAGGACCTGGGGCGCGGCATCGCATCGCAGCGCCGCCGCGCTCCATGGCCTGCCCGGTGGAACCGACGAGGTCACCGAGGTCGTAGCGTTCCGCTGGCGACGCAAGGCTGCGACGGCCATCGTGGCCCACGAGACGTATCTCGTGGCACCGATCGATTTCACCGTCGTCGACGGCATTCCCGTCACCTCAGTGACGCGCACACTGTGCGACCTCGGGATCTCGGTACGCCTCGGGCACATCAGTGCGGCGACCCTCGAAGCCGCCATCGAGGAGGCGATCCGCCGCGGGCAGACGTCGCCGGAACGAATCGGGACGACCTTGGAGCGCCTCGGTGGCGCCTGGCGGCCGGGCGCCGAACACGTCGAACGTGCACTAAAGCGCTTCCTGCCCGCCATGTCACGAGCCGACAGTCGAGCCGAGGTCGAGCTGGTGCGGATCCTGCACGACGCCGGCCATACCGACGTCGTCACGCAGCACCCGGCTCGCGTGAGCCCGAACCTGACCCTGCGTCTCGACACCTACTTGCCCGGGTTGCGAGTCGCGCCAGAGTTCGACTCGTACCGATACCACGGCGGACGATTGGTGCACTTGCGTGACGCCAACCGATCGATCTTGTTGGCGGGCGTGAAGATCCTTCGGCTGCCCATCACCGACGACGAGCTCGCCGCCGGATGCCCGACGCTCCTCGCGACCCTTGGCGCGCTGCAAGCCGACCGTGCGCACGCCCCATGACCGCATTGGCCATTGATGCGTCGCTCACCCGCGTGATCTCCGGGCGAGCGACGCATCGGAGGGGTGCGGCGGTCATTCTCTGACGAGCAGGAGGGCTCCGCACGTGTTGCCACCACCGGCCGCAATCGCGCCGATCTCCACATCGCGCGGGATCTGCCGGGCCCCGGCTTCGCCCCACATCTGCGTCGCGCCTTCGTGCAGGAAGCCGTATCCGTGCAGCCGCCCGGCCGAGAGCTGTCCACCGTGCGTGTTGAGCGGCAGCTCGCCGTCGCGAGCGATCCGCTCACCTCCTTCGATGAACGGCCCGCTCTCCCCCACCTTGCAGAACCCGAGCGCTTCGATCCAGCTCATCGTGAGGAACGAGAAGCCGTCGTAGGCCTGCAGCATCTGCACGTCGCTCGGCTTCAGATCGGTCCGCGTCCAGAGCTGGGCCGCCGCGTCACGATTCGCCATCGTCGACAGGTCGTCGAACTGGTCCCAGCTCGGACGGCCGTGGATCGCCGAACCGACGGCCTCGACGCGCAGCGGCGTGTTGCGCAGGTCGCGCGCCCGGTCGAGGCGAGACACGATCACGGCAGTACCGCCGTCGCACGGGACGTCACAGTCGTAGAGACCGAACGGCGTCGAGACCATGCGAGCCGACAGGTAGTCGTCCATCGTCATCGGCTCTGTGTAGATCGCCTTGGGGTTCAACGCGGCGTTGCGGCGTGCATTGAGCGCGATCCAGGCGAGCTGCTCGCGGGTCGTGCCGTAGAGGTGCATGTGACGTTGGGCGAACATCCCGATCCACGTCGCGGCACTGGGCGCGGAGAACACGAGGTTCCACTCCATGAAGCCGCTGGCCTTGCTGGGTCCACCGCCGCTGGGCATCACCGCCGCTCGCCCCTTCTGGCCTTGCGCGCTCCCCTCCCAGACGGAGCGGAAACAGAGCACGTGATTGGCGAGACCGCTCGCCACCGCGAGGCATGCGTTGATGACGGAACCGAGCTGTCCCGATGTCTCGAGGCCGCCGCTGTACCAACCGCAGTTGAGCCGCAGCGCGTCGATCACGTCGTAGGCGCCCGCGCCGGTGAACCCGGGCGGCATCGCCAACGAGCCTGGGTAGGTGGATAGGCCGTCGATGTCCTTGGTCGTCAGCCCGGCGTGGTCGATGGCCGCGAGACACGCGTCGAGCGTGAGCTCCATCGGATCGCGAAAGAGGCGTCGACCCACGTCGGACTGGCCCACGCCGGTGATGCACGCGCGCTTCTCGATGTAGGTGTCGCTTGCGAGCGCCACGGATCAGGCCTCCGGGTCGGGTTCGAACAGAGGGATCCAGACGTCGCCCTCCGGGTCGGGATGATGTTCGAACGTGACGCGCAGACGCATACCGATGCGGATCTCGTCGTGTGGGCAGTGCACGAGGTTCGTCGTGAGGCGCACCGACGGCTGTTCCACGATCTCGATGATCGCCACCACGTACGGCAGTTCCGGCCCGGGCATCCACGCCTGATGGTTGATCGAGTACGTGGTGAGCGTGGCCCGTCCCGACACGGCTTCCACGGCGAGGTTCTTCGAATGGCACATCGGGCAGATCGGCGACGGCGGGTGCACGAAGTACTGACAGTCCTGGCACCGCCAGAAGCGCAGCTCACCGCGCTCACCGCCCTGCCAGAACTCGCGATTGCGGTCGGTGAGCTTGGGCAGTATGCGGAACGGCACCTCAGCGGTGTCGGACAACGGGTCGCTCCTCTCAGTCGCGCTCGGCGTCGCGCGCCGCTTCGTATCCGGCCCGCGCGTGCGGGATCGATTCGACGGCCGCCAGCACGCCGCTGCCGGGCATCGTGAGCATGATCGAGCCGAGGATCTCTTCCCACGACGCGCCGACCTCGTGCGCGAGCTGTGCATGTCGCTGCACACCTTCGGGGTTGCGCATGATGACCGTCACGACCATGCGAATGAGCTCGTGGGTCTTACGGTCGGGCGCAGTGAGCGAGTCGATGGCCGACATCCACGAGCTCTGCGCATCGTGCAGGGCCGGGAACACCTCGTGGAGGGGGCCTTCGAACGGGAAGTTCCAGTCGCGCTGCTCCATGACGCGGAGGTTATGCCGCGCCCGCGGGAGCGAACACGGGGATCGTCACACCCTCACCGACGTCGCGGAACTGCACCGTGAGGTGCATTCCGATCTGCAACGCATCGAAGTCGCAGTCGACCACGTTGGTCATCATGCGCGGACCTTCGGCCAGGTCGACGACGGCCGCGACGTACGGCACCCGTTCGGGGAACGGCGGGAGGTCGTTGACCCGAACGATCGAGTACGTGTAGAGGGTGGCGCGGCCGCTGGCGTCTTCCCACTGCACGTCGGTGCTCCAGCAGTGCGGACAGAACGGGCGCGGATAGAAGTGCGCTTTGGTGCACGAAGCGCACCGCTTGACGAGCAGACGATGCTCGGCGACGGCGTCCCACCACGGGGCCGTGTCGAAGTCGGGTGAGGGCAGGTCGAACCGCACGGTCACCGTCCTCCCGATGCGTCGTTCACCGTCATGAACGGCTGGGGAGCAGCGCAACGGCCTCACCGGTGATCTTCGGCTCGCCGTCCTGGTTGGTGACGGCGCACTCGAGCACCACCTCGTGCGCTTCGGGCCGGAGCTCCTTGACGACGACGCTCGTGGTGAGCACCTCGCCCGGCCAGGTCTGGCGCGTGAAGCGCACCTGGTACCGGCGCAGCGCCCCGATGCCGACGAAGTTCGTGATCGCGGTGGCCAGGAGCCCGGCGGTGAACATGCCGTGTCCGAACACGCTCGGCAGACCGGCGCCCTGGGCAGCCACCTCGTCGTGGTGCATGGGATTGAAGTCGCCCGAGGCGCCGGCGTACATGACCAGGTCGGTCCGGGTGAGGGTGTGGCGCACGGGTTCGCCCGCCGCACCGTCGGCGACGTCCTCGAAGTACAGGGGGGCAGCCATCAGCGGCGAGATTGGCCGTGAACTGACACGCATGTCAACTCACACCCGATGCGCCCCTGACCCGCACAGAGTCCGGCTGAGCGACGCATCACCTGGTCAGGGGTCTCGGGGGAGGCCCAGGAGGCGTTCGGCGATCACGTTCTTTTGGATCTCCGTCGTGCCGCCGGCGATGGTGAGGCACCGGTTGAACAGGAACGAGGCCACCCACGGTCCCGCGTCGCCGTCGGCGAACACTGCCGCCGGCCCACACAGCTCCATGCCGGCCTCCTGCGTGCGTTGGTCGTGCTGCACCCCGAGCAGCTTGCGCACCGCCGCCTCGGAGCCCGACGGGTCGGCTCCGCCGAGCGCGAAGAGCGTGAGCCGGTAGCCGAGCACGGCGAGGGCATGCGCCGTCACCACGAGCGATCCCCCGGTTTCCAGCGCATGGGGATCGGTGGCGAGGCCGGAGGCATCGAGGAGCTTGAGGACGCCGGCCACGCCCCCGCCGATCGTCGACGAACCGCCCATGAACACGCGCTCGTTGGCCAGGGTTGTGCGCGCCGCGCGCCAACCGTCGTGCTCCTTGCCCACGAGGCAGTCGTCGGGGATGAACACGTCGTCGAAGAACACCTCGTTGAACATCGCCTGACCGGTGAGCTCACGCAACGGCCGCGGGTCGACGCCCGAGGTGCGCATGTCGAGCATGAAGCACGAGATGCCGTCGTGCTTCGCGGCGTCCGGGTCGGTGCGGGCGAGCAGGATGCCCCAGTCCGCGGTGTGGGCCATCGTCGACCAAACCTTCTGGCCGTTGACGATCCAGCCGCCGTCGACCCGCTCGGCGCGTGTGGTGAGCGCCGCCAGGTCGCTCCCCGCGCCGGGTTCGCTGAACAGCTGGCACCAGGTGATCTCGCCTCGCAACGTGGGTGCGATCCACCGCTGCTGCTGTTCGGGCGTGCCGTGCACGATCAGGTTCGGCAACGCCCAGGCGCCAACCATGATCGACGGGCGCGCAACCTTCGCCGCCCGGAACTCCTCCTCGATCACCAGCAGCTCGAGCGCTCCGGCACCACGGCCCCACGGCCGCGGCCACGCAGGCGTGATGTAGCCCTCGTCGACCATGCGAGCGCGTTGTGGCGGGGCGTCGAGCCCGGCGAGCGAGTCGAGGAACGCGCGCACCTCGGAGCGCAGCACTTCGGCTTCGGGCCCGAGATCGACTGCGAGGCGGCGGCGGGCACCGGCGAGCGCATGTCGGGCGGCTTCGACACGCCACGTCGAAGCCGTGCCGAGGAGCGCTCGCAGCGCCATTGCGTGACGCAGGTAGATGTGCGCGTCGTGCTCCCACGTGAAGCCGATGCCGCCGAGCACCTGCACGCAGTCTTTGGCGCACTCGAACGCGGCGTCACCGGCCAGCGCGGCAGCTGCCGCAACGGCGACCGCGCCGCCGTTGTCGCCGTCGTCGACGGCACGAGCCGCGTCCCACGCCGCGGCTCGCGCCAGCTCGGTGCGCGCCAGCATGTCGGCGCACTTGTGCTTCACGCCCTGGAACTGACCGATCGGACGGCCGAACTGCACCCGATCGCGTGCGTACGTTGCAGCCGTGTCGACGCACCATTGCGCGACGCCGACCGCTTCGGCTGCCACCAATGCGGCGATCACGTGGCGTGCCATGGCGTCGTCGAGCGCCGTGAGCACGAGCGCCGACGCGCCGGTTGCGCGCACCTCACCGCTGCGGCGTACGAGGTCGACGTTGGCATGCGCGACGATCTCGACGGCGTCGGCGTGCAGCTCGATCGCGCACCAACGCGGTTGCGCATCGCCTTCGATCGCAACCGGCGCGATGAGCACGTCGGCAACCGCCGCGCCCGGCACCGGCGTCAGCGCGCCCTCGATGACGACCCGCTCCGCTCCGTTGCCGCCTTCGCGCCGGCCGACGAGACCCGCGGCGCACGCGAACGTGCCGATCTGGTCGCCGGCGCTCAACGGCTCGAGGTACTGCGCGCCGGCGGCGCCACCGGCGCGTTCGACCAGCGCCGCGGCGACGATCGTCGGGAGCAGTGGTCCGGGTGCACCCGACCGACCGAACTCCTCGAGCACGACGGCCGCTTCCACGAGGGTTGCTCCCCCACCACCGCCGGCTTCCGACACATGCAAGCCGCACAGTCCCATCGCCGCGACCTGGTTCCAGAACGCGGGTAGGTCGTCGACATCGCTGTCGAGGCGCGCCCGGGCCACGGACGGCGGGCTCTGTTCGTCGAGGAAGCGGCGCACGCTTCGGCGCAGCGCTTCGTGGTCGTCGGTGATCCCGATCGGCATGGGCTGATCGTGGCACGGACGCGCCTGTGGAGTCAGGTCGTAAGCGGCGCGGCGCCCGGTTCGGCGTGGATCAGGTCGCCGTCGCGGCGATGGCGTCGAGCACCGGAGCCAGAAGATGCGGAGACGAGATCATCACGTCGTGACCGGAGTCGAGCTCGACCACGTCGACCACTCCGCCGGGAGACGCGCGCAAGTTGTCGATCATCATGTCCTGGCGAGCAGGCTCGAGCGACCGGTCGCGCAAGAGCCGAACGAAGGTCTTCGGCAGCGACGGCGGGATGCCGACGCGCGTCACCGGTTCGATCACGGGCCGCAACGCCTCGGTGCCCACGTTCGCGAGGAGGAACTCGCGTTGGTCGTCGTCCATGTCGTTGGCGAACATCTCGATCAACGCGTCTTGCGGCATCGCGCCCATCGGCTCGTCACTCTCGAGCATCGCCTGCACGTTCGATCGAGCGAACTCCGACAGGTTCTCGGGCAGCGCGTCGACCACGGAGCGACCCTCGGGCGGAACGGCAGCCGAGACGAACACGAGGTGCGCGACGCGTTCCGGCCGACGCCTCGCCGCTTCGGCGATCGTGAGCCCACCGAGCGAATGGCCCACGAGCACAGCCCGCTCGATGCCGGCGGCGTCGAGATCGCCGAACAGTGAATCGGTCCAGTCGGCGACCGTCAGTGTGCGCAGCTCGGGCCGCGACTCGTTGCGTCCCGCTCCGCCGCGCACCTCGCGAGGCGGAAGATCCACGGCGAGGGTCGACGACTGCAGGAGCACCATCGTCGGCGCCCAACACCAAGCGCCGTGGGCGCCGCCGTGCACGAGCACCAACGGCGCGCTCACGAGATCACGCAGGGTCGCGCGAAGCCGGCGACCCGCTTAGGCAATCTGCTCCTCGCCACGGAAGACCTTGATGGCCTGGGTCGGGCAACCCTGCGCGGCGAGGACGACCTTGTCGTCGGGCTGCGCGGCAGGGTCGACGACGATGGCGATGCCTTCGTCGTCGAGGTCGAACACACCCGGCGCCCAGAACTGGCAGTTCCCCGAGCCCATGCAAGTGTCGCGATCGATGCGGATGTCGAGAGGCACAGCCGCGCACCCTAACGCGCAAGGTCCTGCCAGCGCCGGTAACGCTCGTCGGCGGCGCGCGCCCAGGCCTCGTTGGGCTCGACGCGGCGCGCCACGCGCGCCCAGCGGGCGGCATCGCTGAGGCTCGTCTCGAGGCCCGCGCCCATTCGGGCGAGGAACGCTGCGCCGAGCGCACCACCCTCCGGAACGGCAACCACATCGACGGGCAGCTGCGTGCAGTACGCAAGGGTGTGCACCCACTCGTCGACGCGCACACCACCGCCCGTCGCGACGACGCGACAGGCCGGCTCCGGCGACGCCTCGATGATGCGCCGCGTGACGAAACCGGCCGCTTCGAACGCGGCTCGGCGCACGGCAGCCGGGCCGTGGGTGAGATCGAGATCGTGCAGCTCGGCGCGTCGCGTCGCGTCGTTCACCGGTACGCGCTCGCCGCGCGGGTACGGCACCCACATCGGCACGTCGTTCGGATCGACGGGCCGGATGCCGTCGGGCGCCAGCATCCCTTGCGCCCAGTTGAGGAACAGCCCGCCGGCGTTCGACGGGCCGCCGATGAGGAACTTGCCGGGTGCTGTGTGCGGGATCGGGAAGTACCCCGGGACCGACGCCGATTGCGGGTTCACGCACCACACGATCAGGGTCGTGCCGCAGATCACGAGCACGTCGCCGGCATTGTCGGCGCCGGCGACGATCTGTTCGCCCATCGCGTCGATCGTTCCGCCTTCGAGCACGCAACCGGGCCGCCCGACGACGGTGCCGGCGGGCTCGCCGCCGGGCACGAGCTCAGGCATCTGCTCGACGCGCGCCCCCGCGCCGGTGACCAGCTCCTCGCTCCAACCTTTGAAGTCGAACAGCGGCCAGCACGCGGCGGCCGCCGTGGTCGACAGCACAGGCGCGCCCGAGAGGGCGAAGTTGGCGACGGCTTGCGCGGGCCAGTAGCCGCGCGCGCCCGGCGCAATGCCTGCGAGCCAGGTGAGGAACCGGCTCAGCTCGCCCGAGGCGCCGGGGTGCACCGCGTTGCCGGCGGCGCCCGTGTCGGGATGGCCGCGCTCGTCGCCGTAGAGCAAGCCCGGCGCGCACGGTCGGCCGTCGACATCCACGGCCGTGAGCGACGGCACCATCGCAGCCACGCTCACGCCCGCGATGTCGAGATCGTCGCCGAGGGCGGCCAACGCTGCTCGCGGGCCGTCGAACCATGCGACAGCCGCGTCGTGTTCGAACCGCAGCGGCGACGGTACGACGAACTCGTGCGGCACACGCGCCGTGCGAACGACGGTGCCGTCGGCGTCGGCGGCGACCGCCTTCACCGACGACGTTCCGATGTCGATGCCGACGGTGATCTCGTTGCCTGCCATCGCGGCGCAGACTAGAGGACCCGCCGCGTGGGCACGCGAGTGCCGAGCCGCGTCAGTCGATGCGCTCTTCGACGAGCGTCACGGCGACCTCACGCGATGCGCTCTGGTTCTCGTAGAGCTGGCGCACCAGCCAGAACCGCAAGAATCGGGTGAGCGATTGGCGCAGGTAGAGGGCACCGCCGACCACGGCGGTCGACACGCCCGCGAGAGCGAGCACGATCATGTCGTACTGGGCGCGCGGGTCGTTCTGCTGGTGCGACGACAGGTACGCGCCGAAGGCGATCGCGACCCCGGCGACCATCATCACGATCGACAGCCACAGCACGAACTGCTCGGCGCTGCGCTTCGACGTGGCCGTCTTCAGCTCGGCGAGCTCGCTTCTGAAGCGCTCGATTCGGGTGTCGTCACTCATGAGAACCACCAAGGTATGCGGACGAGAGCTGTTGCTCAATTTCTTGCGGGGTACCGACGGCGGCGATCCGCCCGCTGAGCATGATCGCGGCAGTGTCGGCGATGCCGAGCACGGTACGGGCGAACTGCTCGATCACGAGGATCGACACGCCCTCGCTCGCCACTTGCGCGACGAGCTCATAGAGCTCTTCGACGATGAGCGGAGCGAGGCCCATCGACAGCTCGTCGAGCAGCAGGACGGCCGGGTCGACGGCGAGCGCGCGCGCCATGGCGAGCATCTGTTGCTCGCCGCCCGACATCGTGCCTGCGAGCTGGTTGCGACGTTCGGCGATGCGCGGGAAGCGCGCGTACGCGGTCTCCTCGACACGCGACAGGCGAGTACCGGTCTGGGTCGCCATCCGCAGGTTCTCGCGCACCGTGAGGTTGGGGAAGATGCCCCGGCCCTCCGGGATCGTGCACACGCCCAGCCGGGCGAGCACGTCCGCCGACGTGCCGTTGACGCACCGGCCGGCCAGGCGCACCTCGCCCGCGGTCGGTGTGAGCAACCCCGCGAGCACCTTGACCGTGGTCGACTTCCCGCCGCCATTCGGTCCGAGCAGAGCGACGACGGCACCTTCGCGCACCACGAGGTCGACGCCGTGCAGCACTTCGATGCTGCCGTAACCGGCCCGCACGCCTACGAGCTCGATCAGCGGCGCCGGATCCGGCTCGTGCTCCACGATCTCCACGCCGACGATCTTGGTCATGTGAGCGACTCGCCGAGGTAGGCGTCGAGCACTGCTTGGTTCGACCGGATGTCGTCGGGTGCACCTTCGGCGATGAGCACCCCGAAGTCGAGCACATAGATGTACGCGCACGTGGCCATGACGAGGTGCACGTCGTGCTCCACGAGGAAGACTGCGGTGCCGTTGGCCGCGAGGCGCACGAGCAGCTCGGCGAACTCGTCGGTCTCCTGTTCGTCCTGGCCCGACGCCGGTTCATCGAGAAGGAGCACCTTCGGCTGGGTCATGAGGGACCGGCCGAGCTCGACACGCCGTGCCATGCCGGTGGGGATCTCGCTGACGCCGCGGTCGGCGAGCGCACCGAGCCCGAGCAGCTCGATCACCCGGTCGGCCTCCGCGACCGCGTCGATCCGTGGACGCGCCCAACGGTTGCGGATCTCGCCCGCGACGCGGATGTTGTCGCGCACCGACAGCGACGTGAACAGCTCGAGACGCTGGAACGTGCGGGCCAGCCCACCGCGCGCCCGCTTGAAGGGCGGCTGGCGGGTCACATCTCGCCCACCGAGCACGACCCGCCCGGCCGACGGCGTGAGCAGGCCGGTGACGACGTTGAACAGCGTGGTCTTGCCGGCACCGTTGGGTCCGATCAACCCGGTCACGCGGCCGGGCTCGACACGCGCGCTCACGCCGTCGACAGCGACATTGCCGCCGAACCGGACGGTGATGCCGTGCACCTCGAGCACAGGGTCCATCACACCGGCTCCGTGCTCGCCGCGATGCTGAGTGCCGCGTCGAACAGCTCGCGGTCGGCCTCGGTGAACGGCCGCGCGAGGCCGACGAGCTCGAGCGGCACGTCGTCGTCGCTCGGGGCCGGCCGGCCGAGCTCGGCGGCGAAGCGATCCGGGTACCGCATCATGATGATGCGCGGCACGACGAAAACGCTCACGAACGTGATGATCGCGAACCACCAATGCGACAACGGGCCCTGCCACGACAAGACCCACAGCGCGACTTCGGCCGCGATCCAGATGCCGACTGCCGTCCGGGCGCGCGCGAGCGGACGGAAGCCGTCCATGATCTGTTGGGCCACTCCGGTCGGATTTCGGCCGAGGAAGATGCCGGCCAACGCGGAGCCGAGCAGCGTGGAGAACTTGCCGCCGAAGTGGAACAGCGGCTCGAAGCTCGCGTAGTCGTGCGCGAGCTTGTCGAACAAGCTGCCGAGCACTGCAAAGCTGATGCCGCCGAACACGCCGGCGAGGAACGCACCACTCACATAGCCGACGCCGCCGATCACGACCAGCATGAACAAGCCGAGGCTGAGGAACACGTCGTAGTCGTTCGCGCCCGACACCGTTCGCAGCTGCGCGCTGTACAGCACGCCACCGAGGCCGGCCATCGCCGCCGACAACATGAACACCGAGAGCTTCAGCCGAGTGACGTTCAACCCGAGGGTGGCGCAGGCCGCGGGGCTGTCCTTCATCGCGGCAAGCGCCCGGCCGTAGGCCGAGCGGCGCAGAGCGATCAGGCCGATGCCGAGCAGCACGAACACCACGCACAGCAACATCAGATAGCTGCGCTCGCTCGCGTGGAAGTCGACGCCGAACCAGTTCGGTCGGGGCACGGTGAGCGTGCCGCCCGTGAAGAGGTCGAGGTGGAACTTCAGGCCGAGCTGGTGGAACGTGAGCTGATCCGACTGGAGCAGCACCTCGTTGAGCACGAAGATCGCGAACGCGAACGTGGCCAGACCGAGGTAGAGGCCGCGCAGCCGCAGTGCGGGCAACGCGACCAGACCGCCCACGAGCGCACAGATGAGCGTGGCGATCGCGAGGCCGGGCACCGAGAGGCTCGTGGTGAGCGCGTTGCCGCCCGGCCCAACGTCGAACTGCCACGCTGCGATCGTGGCGATGCCGGCGAACGAGAACAGCGCGAGGTTGACCTCGCCGGCGTAACCGGTGAGCAGCACCAGCGACAGCCCCATCACGCCCAGCGCCATCCCGTGCTCGAGCGTGATGATGTCGGGGCCGGCGACGATCGCCTGGAGCATCGCGATACCCGCGATGAGTGCCACACCCCACGCGACCGCCTGGCGCACGGTGGGCACGTGGAAGCTCTCCCGGGTGCGGCTCACCACCGCGCCGCGCAGGCGATCTTGGGGCAGCGCGAGCAACACCACGAACAGGAGCACGGCCGGGACGGCGTTGCGGAAGTTCTGCAGGAACGGCCACTTCGTGCCACCCGCCGAGAACCAGTCCCAGTACGACTTCAGCAGTCCGAGCACGATCGCGCCTGCGAACGTGAGCGGCAGGCTCCGGAGCCGGCCGAAGATCGCCGCCGCGTAGGCGTCAACCACGAGCAGCGTGAGGGCGAGCACCTGCAACGAGATCAGCGGTGAGATGAGGATGCCGGCAATCGCGGCGGCCATCGCACCGATCGCCCAACCGGCCATGGCGGCCCGGTCGGGGCGACCGCCGTTGAGGCGCACCAACGATCGATCGTCGACCACGGCCCGCATCGTCACGCCGAGCTGCGTGCGGTAGAGCACGATCCGCAGCGTGATCGCGACCGCGATCGCCACGAACACGCCGATGACGTTGTGCCACAAGAGATGCTGGCCGAACAACGAGACGGTGCTCAACGAGCCGAAGAACGGGTCGACCGACTTCACCTGCGTGGGATCGTCGAACCAGATCCAGGTCGCGAGCCCGTTGAGCGCGAGCAGCACGGCAACGGGGATCACCAGCTTCGTGATCTCCGACGTTCCCTCGAGCCCACGCATGATCGCGATCTCGAGGAAGATCCCGAGCGCGGGCGCGACCGCGCCGACGACGATGATGATCGCGAGCCACGTCGGGACGCCCCAGTCGACCCGAAGCTGCCAGTACGTGACCGCGCAGAACATGCCGATCGCGCCGTGCGCGAAGTTGAAGATCCCGGTGGTGGTGTACGTGACGACGAGACCGCTCGCGGCGATGGCGTACACCGCGCCGAGCGCGACGCCACTCACCGTGTAAAAGAGGAAGTTGCTCATGCGAGGTCGGATGCCCGGGGCCGACCTGGCCCCGGGCGTGTGACGGTCACGTCAGCGACGGCCCGTCGTCGCTCACTTGCTGAACTGGTGCGCGACGCGGTTGGCGTCGAGCTTGGCTGCGGCGACGGCGGGCGTGCTGACGTCGACGACCGACGCCGGGTCGCAGTCGAACGAGCCGGTCGTCTTCGGCGTGAGGCGCACGTACTTCGTTCCCTCGAGCTGGAGCAACATGCCGCACTGCGGCGGGATGTTCTTGCCGGGGTCGGTGGCCGCGTGCATGCCGTTGCCCGTCCAGCTGTGCACGTTCGACATGGCCGTGAGCGTGCACGTGCGGGTGAGGTTGGCGCCGCAGCTCGCGACCGCGTTCGCCCACAGCAGGAACGACGAAGTGGCCTGCTCACCGAGCTGGGTGATCGGCACGCTGTGGTCGTTCATGATCTTCACGAAGTCGGCCGTGGCCTTGTTCGACGACGCCTCCTCGAACGGCACGAACGCCGTGCGGATGATCACACCGTCCATGGCGCCGTCGGTGTTGGCCTTCGCGCAGTTCGAGTCGTAGTGGTTCGTGTCGGTCTCCCAGATCGGCTTGTAGTTCAGGTTGCGCGCGGCCCGCATCGCCTGCTGCAAGTTGGGCAGGCACGAGCCCGACCAGTAGATGAACTTCGCACCGACCGACTGCAGCTGCTTGATCGTGGACGACCAGTCGGCCTGACCGGTGATCGGGTACTCGACCTTGCTGTTGGGGAGGAACGTGAATCCGAGCTTCGCGTAGGTCTGGACGACCTTGTCGCGGGTCTCCTGGGTGGCCGAGAAGTTGCCGGCCAGCGTGCCCGACGCCTTGATCGCCGCGGGGTACAGCTTGGCGACCTGGATGGCGACCTCGTCGGGAATCTTGTCGGCGGGGTTCGGCACGCCTTGGTACATCAACGGCCCGTTGGCGAACGCCGCGCTCACCGAGTAGCCCGGCGCCGCAGGCAGCTGGCAACCGAGGCGCGTCTCTTCCTGGTTCGAGTCGAGCGCGAAGCCCTCACCCACGAGGAAGAACAGGTGATCCGAGCACGCCTGCGTCATCGCCTTCTGGACGTTCAGGATCGCGGCGTCGTAGGTCTTGACGACGATGGTGCGGCCGTTGATGCCCCCCGCCTTGTTGCACTCCGAGACCATGGCCTGCACGGCCTCGGTCATCTCCTTGTTCAGACCGGGAGACGATTGGAAGCCGCGGTCGTCGCCGGCTCCGATCGTGATCGTGGTCGGGGTCACGCCGGTGTCGGACGCCGTGTTCGTGGTGCCCGCCTTCGCCGGCCCGCACGGGATCGTGCCGTTGCCGAACGAGATGCCCGACGCCGCCACGGTCGTGGGCGTGCCACTCCCCGCCGTCGTGGGTGTGGTGGACGGCGAGCTGCTGCGGCTGTTGCCGCACGCGGCCACCACCAGGGTCAGAGCCGCTGCCGCGGCGACGAGTCGCAGACGCATCATGGAGTTGATCCCCCCGGACCTCGATGGAAGGCGCACGGTGGCGCCTCGTCCCGTATCTGACGATCCGTCAGATCCGCTGAAACCTTGCACACTGCCGCCCGTCATGCAAGCACCCCCCTCGCGTAGGTTCGGGGCGTGGACCGGATCGAGTACGCGGGCAGTGTGCACGGCGACGAGGAGATCGACGCCGTGGTGAGCGTCCTTCGGGGCGGCCCGACTGCGCTGCGGATCGGCCGTCACACCCGCGAGATGGAACGGCTGGTGGCTGCCACCTTCGCCAAGGCGCGCGGTGTGATGGTCAACTCGGGCTCATCGGCGCTCTACCTGGCCGTGGAGCTCCTCGGGCTCGAGCCGGGCGACGAGGTCATCACGAGCGCGGTCACCTTCTCCACCGACATCGCGCCGATTGTGCGGGCCGGGCTCGTCCCGGTGTTCGTTGATGTCACGCCCGACACGTACCAGATCGACGTCGACGCGATCGAGGCCGCGATCTCCCCGCGCACGCGGGCGATCCTCGCGCCGAACCTGATCGGCAACTGCCCCGACTGGGATGCGATCCGGGCCATCGCCGACCGCCACGACCTGAAGGTGATCGAGGATTCGTGCGACTGCCTCGGCGCCACGTTGCGGGGCACGCCCACCGGCACCCGTTCCGACATCAGCGTCACGAGCTTCGCGCTGTCACACATCATCACCGCGATGGGCACCGGCGGCATGGTGTGCCTCGACGACCCGGAGCTCATCGACCGGTGCCTGTTGCTCCGGCGTTGGGGTCGCCGCAGCGAGGTCAAGCTCTTCGGCTCGCAACGCGGCGATCGACGCTTCTTCTCGGCGTTGCCCGACGGCACCGAGTACGACGACCTGTTCATCTTCGACGAGCTCGGATGGAACTTCGAGCCGTCGGAGGTGGCCGCCGCGTTCGGTGTGGTGCAGATGGCCAAGCTCAATGCGAACCTCGCCCGCCGGCGGCGCAACGTGGAGCTGCTCACCGAGCACTTCGCGCGCTACCCCGATGTGTTCGTGCTGCCTCGCACGACGCCACACGTCGAGACGGGGTGGCACATGTTCCCGATCATGGTGCGCCCCGAGTCAGGCGTGCGGCGCGCCGCCCTGCAAGCCCACATGGAAGGGCACGGCATCGACACCCGCATGGTGTGGACGGGCAACGCGGTGCGCCAGCCCGCGTTCGCCACGGTGGCGCACCGGGTGGCGCCGGGTGGCCTCGCGAACGCCGATCGCGTCATGGATGCCGGGCTCATCCTGCCCTGCAACCACGCCATCGACGACGAAGGCATCGCGTATGTGAACGCGACGCTCGACGCGTTCCTCGCCCAGCGCTGAACCGAGCAAGCCGTTCGGTCAGCGGGTGAGCGCGTCCAGCACTTCGTCGTGCAGCCGGCCGTTCGTGCACACGAGCGTGTCGCACGTGCGCGGGTCGGTGCGGCCGTCGATGGTCGACCAACGGCCACCGGCTTCCTCGACGATCGGCAGGAGCGCGGCGGCGTCCCAGTACGCCACGATCGGGTCGATCGACACGTCGTAGCTGCCGTCGGCCACGAGCACGTGCTGCCAGAAGTCGCCCAGTCCGCGCGTGCGCCAGCACCGGTGTGAGAGGTCGAGCATGCGGTTCCCGATGCCGTCGGCGGCGAAGCGTTCCGACGTGTCCCACGCGAAGGAGATCTGCGCGTCGCCCAGCGTCGCGACCCGCGACGCATGGATCCGCTCGCCGTCGCGGAAGGCGCCGGAGCCTCGTGCCGCCCACCAACGCGACCCGAGCGCGGGCGCCGACGCCACGCCGACCACCACTTCGCCGTCGTGTTCGAGGCCGATGAGGGTGGCCCACACTGGCACGCCCCGCACGTAGCTCTTGGTGCCGTCGATCGGGTCGATGATCCAGCGGTGCGCGCCGGGATCGCCGGCGTCGGCGCCGAACTCCTCGCCGAGCACGAGGTGATCGGGCGCAACGCGGGCGAGATGATCCCGGATCGCCTGCTCGACGGCGTGGTCGGCTTCGCTGACCGGCGTGAGGTCGGGTTTGGTGGTCACGGCCAGGTCAGCGGCACGGAACCGGGCCATCGTGATCGCGTCGGAGAGATCGGCGAGCTCGATCGCGAGCTCGAGCCATGCCTCGTTGTCCATCGGTTGGAGGCTAGAGCGAAAGTCCGGGGTGCCCGAATGCCGATAGGCACTGTGATGACCCTCACGGAAGTACCCTCGACCTCGATGGCCGCGACCACCGGCATCGAGCGCGATGCACTCCTCGAACGTGCCGCCGGGCTCGCTGCCACGTACGTCACGGCCGGAGAGCCGCCTGGCGTCGCCGACTTCATCCGCCGCTACTACGCCGACGTCGTTCCCGACGATCTGCTCGAGCGGCGCGTCGAGGACCTCACAGGCGCGGCGCGCGCACACTGGCGCCTCGGGGCGCAACGGGTCACGGGCCAAGCCCTCGTGCGGGTCACGAACCCAGCTCCGGGTGGCGCGCAGGCTTGGGTGTCGCCGCACACCGTGATCGAGATCGTCACCGACGACATGCCGTTCCTCGTCGACTCCGTCACGATGGAGATCGACCGCCACGGCCTCGGGCTCCAGCTCGTGGTGCACCCGGTCGTGAAGGTGCGCCGCGACACCGAAGGCCGGCTTCTCGGCGTGGCCGCCGAAGGTCCGGAGGCACTCGCGGCCATCGTCGACGACGCGACCGCCGTGGTCGTGAGCGAGTCGTTCCTGCACGTGGAGGTCGACCGCACCGCCGACGCCTCCGTGCTCGACGCGCTGTGTCGCGACCTCGAGCGCGTGCTCGGCGACGTGCGCGCCGCCACGAGCGACTGGGTCAAGATGCTCGCCGCGATCCGTCGCGTCATCGACGACCTGGCGCGCCGCCCACCGCCCGTCGCGCCCGACGAGCTCATCGAGACCCGTGCGTTGCTCGAGTGGATGGCCGATCACCACTTCACCCTCCTCGGATCGCGCGAGTACGAGCAGTCACAGGTCGACGGCAGCGACGTGCTGCGGCCCGTGGCCGGCACCGGTCTCGGCGTGCTGCGCGACCGCGACGAAGCCGACGACGGCGACCCGTTCGGTGCGATGCCGCCGGAGCTGCGCCGCCATTCGGGCGACACCGGCCTCGTGGTCATCACCAAGGCGAGCACCCACTCCACGGTGCACCGCCCCGTGTACCTCGACTACGTGGGCGTGAAGCGCTACGACGGCACCGGCACCGTGATCGGCGAGTGGCGCTTCCTCGGCCTGTGGACCTCGGCGGCCTACAACTCGAGCGCGATCGACATCCCGATGCTGCGCCACAAGGTCGCTTCGGTGGTGCGGCGGGCGGGCTTCGCTCCCAGCTCGCACTCGGGCAAGGACCTCATCTCGATCCTCGAGACGTACCCACGCGACGAGCTGTTCCAGATCTCAGACGACGACCTGTACCGGATCACGATGGGCATCCTCGGGATGCAGGAACGCCGCCGCGTGCGCGTGTTCTTGCGCCCCGACCCGTACGGCCGCTTCGTCTCCGCGCTCGTGTACGTGCCCCGAGATCGCTACACGACCGAGCTGCGAGTGGCCGTCGACGGCATCTTGCGGCGCGCGGTGCGCGCGGTCGGATCCGAGTGGAACGCGCGCGTGAGCGAATCGGTGCTCGCCCGGTTGCACCTCGTGTTGCGCACGATGCCCGGTTCGCTGCTCGACGCCGACGAGCGAGAGCTCGCCGAGACCATCGAAGCCGCCTGCCGAAGCTGGGCCGACGAGCTGCACGACGCGTTGGTGGCCGCGCACGGCGAGGTGCACGGTGCGGCACTCGCCCGCCGCTACGCCTCGGCACTCCCCTCGTCGTACCGCGACGACGTTCCGGCTCGCGCGGCACTCGACGACATCGCCTGCCTCGAGCAGGTACGCGACAACGGTGAGTACGCACTGCGGCTCGATCCGCCCGACGCGTCGGGCACGATGACATTCAGCGTGTTCGCCGCGTCGCAGCTGGCGCTCTCCGATGTGATGCCGGTGCTCACGAACCTCGGTGTGGCTGTGGTCGACGAGCGTCCGTACGAGGTGACCCACACCGACGGCACCCGGCAGTGGGTGGAGCGATTCGGCCTGCGCGCGCCGAAGACTCCGAGCGCCGAACAACGCGAGGAGTTCGAGCACGCGTTCGCGGCAGTGCTCCGCCACGATGCCGAGAACGACTCGTTCGGCGCGCTCGTGCTCACCGCCGACGTCACCTGGCGCGAAGCGGCGCTGCTGCGTGCCTACGCCCGCTATCTCCGCCAGATCGGGAACCTGTTCAGCCAGGAGTACATCGCGGGCGTGCTCGTCGCCAACCCCGATGTCACGAGCGGGCTGATCGAGCTGTTCCGGAGCCGCTTCGACCCGGCGGCCACGGCGCCGCCGGCCGAGCAGCAGGCCCGCGCCGAAGCGATCACCACGATGCTCGACAAGGTGGCGAGCCTCGACGACGACCGCATCTTGCGTGCGTAACTGCACCTGTTGATCGCGACGCTGCGCACCAACTGGTTCCAGCGCGACGACAACGGCGTGGCGCCCGCGCACGTGGCGTTGAAGCTCGCTCCGCACCTCGTGCCCGATCTGCCGAAGCCGGCACCGGCGTACGAGATCTTCGTGTACTCGCCGAAGGTCGAGGGCGTGCACCTGCGCATGGGCCGGGTGGCGCGTGGCGGGTTGCGCTGGAGCGACCGTCGCGAAGACTTCCGCACCGAGATCCTCGGGCTCGTGAAGGCACAGATGGTGAAGAACGCCGTCATCGTGCCGGTCGGCGCGAAGGGCGGGTTCGTACCGAAGCAGCTGCCGAGCGCTTCTGACCGCGATGCGTGGCTGGCTGAGGGCATCGCCTGCTACCGCATCTTCGTGGGTGGTCTCCTCGACATCACCGACAACCTCGTCGACGGGCTCGTGGTCCCGCCGGCCCAAGTGGTCCGCTACGACGGCGACGACCCGTACCTCGTGGTCGCGGCCGACAAGGGCACCGCCACCTTCTCCGACATCGCCAACGAGATCGCGGTCGCACGAGGCTTCTGGCTCGGCGACGCGTTCGCGTCGGGCGGCAGTGTCGGTTACGACCACAAGGTGATGGGCATCACGGCGCGGGGCGCGTGGGAGTCGGTGAAGGCGCACTTCCGCCGACTCGCCATCGATCCGCAGACCACCGACTTCACGGTCGCCGGCATCGGCGACATGTCGGGCGACG
>JADGOO010000013.1 GCA_017882905.1 Acidimicrobiia bacterium
ATGACGGCGTTCGTGACGGGCTCGCCGAGGTAGGCCTCCGCGTCGCGCTTCAGCTTCTGGAGGATGCGGGCGCTGATCTCTTGCGCCGAGTACTTCTTCGAGTCGATGTCGATCGCCCAGGTGGTGCCCATGTGGCGCTTCACCGACCGGATGGTGCGGTCGGGGTTGGTGATCGCCTGGCGCTTGGCCACCTCGCCGACGAGCACCTCGCCGGTCTTGGAGAAGGCGACGACCGAGGGCGTGGTCCGGCTGCCCTCGGCGTTGGGGATGACGTTCGGCTCGCCGGCCTCGTAGACGGCGACGACCGAGTTGGTGGTACCGAGGTCGATACCTACGGCCTTGGACATGTGGTTCCTCCTGGGGGTCAGCCACGCTGACCTGGACTGCTACGGGGGGTTCAAGAAGTGCGCTGACCGGGACTGGTACCCGATCTGCTCGGTACACCAGCATAGAACTTGAGCGCACCGCTATCAATTCCCGGGAACCGCCGCTGAAGCCGGTCCATGGACCAACGATTGGCTGAATGAGTGGGGGCTCGCCCCCGGCGAGGCACCGCGACTGAAGCCGGTCCATGGACCAACGATTGGCTGAATGAGTGGGGGCTCGCCCCCGGCGAGGCACCGCGACTGAAGCCGATCCATTGACACCGTGCATGTTGTGCTGGAAGTGCGTAGATTGCCGCGCCATGTCACGCCGGGATGCGTTCATCGATCACCTCGCCCAGGTGCCGCTCTTCGCCACGCTCTCGCGCAAGGAGCTCGGGCTCGTGGCCCGGCGCGCTGAAGACGTCTCCGTGCCCGCCGGCAAGGAGCTGTGCCGCGAAGGCGAGATGGGTCACCAGTACTTCGTGATCCTCGAAGGCGAAGCGAAGGTCAGCCGCCACGGCCGCAAGATCGCCACCGTCGGCCCCGGCGACGCGTTCGGTGAGCTCTCGTTGCTCTCGCGCGCACCGCGCAACGCCACCATCGTCGCCGAGACGCCGATGGAGCTCGTCGTGCTCGGTCAGCGCGAGTTCGCCGGCCTGATCGACGACGTACCCGGCTTCGCCCGCAAGCTGCTCGGCGCGCTCGCCGAGCGAGTGCGCGTCGCCGACGCCAAGTCCGTGGGTTGAGCTGTTTCTATTGCGACGGCTTCTTCTACTGCGACGGCTTCGCCTACCGCGGCGAGCTCCCTACGCACCCATGTCGCTCCTTCGTCGCTCCTGGGCTGCTCCGGTCGCCGCAACGCCGAACGGCTCCTTCGGTCGCCGTCCGGTTGAGCTCCCCCACTAGATTCCGGCCGCCGCACTTGGCTGTCTGAGGAGCGTTCGTTGTTGCGTCGTCTGCGCATCAAGCCGCACCAGCTCGTGGTCGCGATCGGCGTCCTCGCGGCGCTCGGCGCGCTCGCTTCGGGCATCGTGCCGAAGGTCGTCAAGTGGCACGACAGCTCGCGCGTCGAGCGGCCGGTGTTCACCGACATTCCGCAGCCCCTTTACTGGACCTTCTACATCGTGATGGCCGCCGCGCTGTTCACGACCGCGTGGCTCGCTTCCCAACGAGTGCGCAACATCGAACGAGGCGGCCCCGACGACCGCCGTACCAACAAGACGAACGCCAAGCGCCGCCTCGCCGACTTCCGCGCCGGCGTGTGGATGCGCACGTTGCTGCGCGACCCCGTTGCCGGCGTGATGCACTCGTTCATCTACTTCGGGTTCATCGGGCTGTTCCTCGCCACGATCATCTCCGAAGCCCAGGACCAGGCCCCCGAATCGCTGAAGTTCCTGCACGGCCACGTGTACGAGGCGTACTCCTTCGGCGCCGATCTCGCCGGCGTGATGTTCCTCCTCGGCATCGGCTGGGCGATCGCGCGCCGCTACGTGCAGCGCCCGTACCGGATCCGTATCAAGACCAAGCCCGAAGACGCCGCGATCCTCGCCACGTTCGCGGTGATCGGCATCACGGGATTCACCACCGAGGCGTTCCGCATCAACGCGATCGGCCGGCCGAGCTTCGAGAAGTGGTCGTTCATCGGCTACCCGATGGCGCTGGTGGTGAAGAGCTGGCACGCGAGCACCATCACGAACCTGCACCACTGGTCGTGGGGTGTGCACATCGTGGCCGTTGTCGCGTTCCTCGTGTTGCTGCCCACCACGAAGCTGCGCCACATGGTCACGTCGCCGATGAACATGTACTTGCGCGACAAGCCGCGTCCGAAGGGCGCGATGAAGCCGATGCCGAACCTCATGGATCCCGATCTCGAGATCGAGACCTTCGGTGCATCGGTCGTGGAAGACCTCACGTGGAAGCAGCTCTTCGACACCGACGCGTGCACGATCTGCGGCCGGTGCACGTCGGTGTGCCCTGCGCACGCAACCGGTAAGCCGCTCGACCCGCGCGAGATCGTGTTGAAGACGGGTGAGGTGCTCGCCGCGTCGGCCGACCCGGCGCTCTCCCCGCCGGTCGGCACGGTCGCCGAGATCAAGATCAACACCAATTCGCTGTTCGAGCGGATCACGAGCGAAGAGCTGTGGGCGTGCACGTCGTGCAAGGCGTGCGACGAGATCTGCCCCGTCAACATCGAGATCCTCGACAAGATCCTCGACATGCGGCGCTACAAATCGCTGATGGAGAGCGACTTCCCCGCCGAGCTCGGCAACACGTACCGCTCGATGGAGAACTCCTTCAACGTGTACGGCATGAACAACGGCGAACGGGCCGACTGGGCCGACGGCCTCGACGGTGTCGAGATCGTCGACGGCAGCTCGCCCTTCGCGCACGAGTACCTCTACTGGGTCGGCTGCGCAGGAAGCTTCGACGACCGCAACAAGAAGACGACGCGGGCGATGTCGAAGCTGATGCAGCGCGCCGGCATCGACTTC
>JADGOO010000108.1 GCA_017882905.1 Acidimicrobiia bacterium
GCTCAGGCGGCGATCAAGCTCGCGAGCGGCGGGATGTGATCGAAGCCGTGGGCGAGCAGCTCCACGTCGGCCTGCGCGTCACGCTCCGCGACGATGCCGCGCGCGACGGTCGCGGCCCAACGAGCCACGCGCGTCACGCCCGTCTCGGGAAGCGCGGCGCCACCGCGCTCCGCGGCGCGCAGCACAGCTTGCGTCGCGCGGTACCCGGCCAGTGCGGCATCGCGCCGTCGATGGGCGCGCCGCAGCATCGCCTCGATGTGGAGGAACGCCTTGGTGACGTCGATCTCCTCGGCGAGCGTCGCCGTCATGGCGTCGATGTCGAGCGCCAGGGAACGAATGTCGTCGAGGCTCAAGCCTTCGAGCGCACCTACGAACTTGGCCAGCTCCATGGTTACTTGAGTCGGTCAGCCAGCGACGACCTGTAGGGGTCAGATGGCCGCAGGGTCAGATTGCCTTCGCCGGGCAGGCCGTTCGGCTGGACCGATTCAGCCTGCGGCCAGGCGCAGGGCGATGCCGTCGAGGATGTCGCTCTCGGAGCAGAGCATCTCGTCGAAGCCCCATTGCCGCAACACGCACACGGCGATGATCACCCCGCCCACGATCACATCGACCCGGCCGGGCTCGAGGCCCGGGTTGTGGCGCCGCTCCCGGATCGGTTCGGTGGCCAGAGTGCGAAAGATGTCCTCCGCCGCGTCGCGGGTGAGCCGGAAGTGGTGGATGCGGTCGCGGTCGTAGGCGGCCAGGCCCTGTTCCACCGCGGCCATCGTCGAGACCGTGCCGGCCAAGCCGATCAACGTCTTGGCCCCCGCCGCGCCGGGGATGATCCGGTCGACGTCGGCAAGGTGGTCGCGCACCACCGTCACCGCCGCGCTCAGCTCCTCGGGCGCGGGCGGGTCCGAGTGCAGGAACTGCTCGGTGAGCCGCACGCACCCGATGTCGAGCGACACCAGGCCGTCGGGCGCGGTCGTGCCCACGACGAGCTCGGTGCTGCCGCCGCCGATGTCGACCACGAGGTACGGACCGGGCGCGCTCAGATCGGCCGTGGCGCCGAGAAACGACAACGACGCTTCCTCCTCGCCAGCGATCACCTCGGGCCGCGTCCCGAGCGCCGCCGCGCACGCGTCGAGCAGCTCGCCGGCGTTGGCGGAGTCGCGCGCCGCGCTCGTGGTGACGGCGCGCACCGCGTCGACGCCGAGCTCGCCTATTGCCCCACTGAACTCGCGCAGCGCGTCGGCCACCCGTTCGATGGCTTCGGGCTGCAGGCGACGCGCGCTGTCGACGCCTTGGCCGAGCCGCGTGATGCGCATCCTTCGATCGAGCGTGCGCACCGCGCCATCGACCACGTCGGCGACGAGCAGCCGGGTCGAGTTGGTACCCATGTCGACGGCGGCGACGCGCATCAGTCCTCCATGGCGGAGCTCGGGACGGGCGAGTTGGGGTCGAGGCGCTCGGCCACCCACGCGCCGACCGGATCAGCTCCACCCGCGAGCCAGTAGGCGTAGTGCGCGTGCAGGCACTTCACACCCGTGCGCGTGCCGCCCACACCACCATGCGGACGAGGACCTTGATGATGTGCGGGCAGCGCCGCGTCGCGCTCGGCGGCATACGCAGCGTGGGCCGCGTCGAGCGCAGACCGATCGACCGCGGCCTCGGCGGCGCGCACCCCGCCGGCCGCTTCGAGGCGAGCCACGCGCCGCCCGACCGCCGGATCAGCCAGCCAGTAGCGGGTCGGCATCGGTGTGCCGTCGTGTGTGAGTGGCGCGTTGCGGATCACGATCGGTTCGCCACCGTCGCCGCGCACCACGACCTCGAAATCGGCGGTCGGCACCCGCCCGAGGAGCATCGTGACGGCACGCACGTCGGCATCCGTGGCGGTCGGCACGGCGCCGAGTGTAGAGACGCGGCGAACGCGCTACGGAGCCGAGGTCGTGGTGGTCGTGGCCCCGTGGCTCGGTGTGGTGCCGGGCACCACCGCGTAGGCGTCTTCCCCCGGGCGCACCATGTGGAAGCGAGCCCGCGCGAGCCGGTCGATCTCGGCCGGCGTCTGCAACAGGTTCGATTCCTGTTGCAGGTATCGGTTCTGCGCGTCGAGCGTGCTGAGCTGCTGGCGGGCTCGCTCCACCTCGCGCCGCTGCACGAGCCAAGCGCGGAACGGGAACACGAACGCGAACAGCACGAGCACGGCAATGGTGGCCGCGATGGCCACGCGCAGACGCACAGACACGAACTTCACGATCGATTCACCGACCCTGCAAACGCGGCTCGACCGAGGTACGCGGCACCCTCGCCGAGCTGCTCTTCGATGCGCAACAGCTGGTTGTACTTGGCGGTGCGATCGCTGCGCGCCGGCGCGCCCGTCTTGATCATCCCGCAGTTCGTGGCCACGGCAAGATCCGCGATCGTGGCGTCTTCTGTCTCGCCGCTGCGGTGCGACATCACGGCCGTGTACGCGTAGCGGCTCGCCAGCGCCATGGTGTCGAGCGTCTCGGAGAGCGTGCCGATCTGGTTCACCTTGACGAGGATCGAGTTGGCGACACCGCCGTCGATGCCGCGCTGCAAGCGCTCCACGTTCGTCACGAACAAGTCGTCGCCCACCAGCTGGATCCGCGAGCCGAGGCGATCCGTGAGGGCCTTCCAGCCATCCCAGTCGTCTTCGTCCATACCGTCTTCGATCGAGACGATCGGGTAGCGATCACACAGGCCGGCGAGGTAGTCGGCGAACTCGCCCGTGTCGAACGACCGACCTTCGCCGGCGAGCGTGTAGCGGCCGTCGGTGTGGAACTCGCTCGCCGCACAGTCGAGCGCGAGCGCGATCTCGCTGCCCGGCTGGTAGCCCGCGCGCTCGATCGCTTCGACGAGGAGGCTCAACGCTTCTTCGTTGCTCGGCAAGTTCGGCGCGAAGCCACCTTCGTCGCCCACGGCGGTGCTCAGACCGCGATCGTGCAAGATCGCTTTGAGCGCGTGGTACGTCTCCGCGCCCCATCGCAACGCCTCCGCGAAGCTGACCGCTCCGACAGGGGCGAGCATGAACTCCTGCACGTCGACGTTGCTGTCGGCGTGCGCACCGCCGTTGAGCACGTTGAGCATCGGCACGGGCAGCACGTGGGCGTTGGCGCCACCCACGTAGCGGAACAGCGGCAGGCCCACCTCGGCGGCCGCGGCGTGGGCCACGGCCAGGCTGGCGCCGAGCACCGCGTTGGCGCCCAGGCGGCCCTTGCCCTCGCTGCCGTCGAGCTCGATCAGGACGGCGTCGACGCCGCGCTGGTCGGTGGCGTCGAGGCCGATGATCGCGTCGCTGATCTCCTCGTTCACGTTGCCGACGGCGCGGCGCACACCCTTGCCGCCGTAACGCTCGTCGCCGTCGCGGAGCTCGACCGCCTCGTGGGCCCCCGTGCTGGCGCCGCTCGGCACCGCGGCCCGGCCGCGCGCGCCGGTGAGCAGCGTGACCTCCACCTCCACGGTGGGGTTGCCCCGCGAGTCGAGGATCTCTCGGCCAACGACGTCTTCGATGATGGTCAATGTTGCTCCTGTTGCAAGTGATGGCAATGTAGACGTTTGAGGCGTTCGCGTCGATCACACGCACACGTGTTCGCTTCGCGCACCCGCTCGCCGTTGGCTCGCGCCCGGCGGGCGGTTGTCGCTGACGCAATCAAGCGCGCGTGCTGCTGCGCAACTCAGCCTTGCCAGTGTGACGTTGTTGCACCGCAGGTTCCACATTCGAGTGCGCGCGAACGAGGTGACAGGACCCGCCACCGGGCCCACAGGAGCGCGCTAGCCGCTGGTGTTGCGCAGGAGGCTCATCACTTCGCTCGGGATCGGGAACACGATCGTGGAGTTGTGCTCGGTGGCGATCTCGGCCATCGTCTGGAGCGTCCGCAGGTGCATGGCACCGGGGCTCTCGGCCAGCACGGTGGCGGCCTCGGCGAGCTTCTGCGACGCCTGCATCTCGCCTTCGGCGGCGATCACCTTGGCTCGCCGTTCGCGCTCCGCTTCGGCCTGGCGGGCCATGGCGCGTTGCATCTGCTCGGGCAGGCCCACGTCGCGGATCTCGACGAGGTCGACCTGCACTCCCCATTCCTCGGTCTGCAGGTCGAGCGCGGTCTTCAGCTCGGCGTTGATGCGGTCGCGCTCGCCGAGCAGCTGATCGAGCTCGTGGCGGCCGATGATGGCGCGCAAGCTCGTCTGCGCGACGAGCTGCGACGCGTTGTACCAGTTCTGGATCTTGACCACGCTCGCAGCCGCGTCACGCACCCGGAAGTAGGCAACCGCGTCGACGGCAACGGTGACGTTGTCCTTGGTGATCACCTGCTGGCTCGCGATCGGTACCGCTTGGGCTTGCAGGTTGACCTTGCGCATCTTGTCGAAGATCGGGACGATGAAGAACACGCCCGGGCCCTTCGCGCCCACGCAGCGGCCGAGCCGGAAGATCACCGCGCGTTCGTACTCCTGCACGATCTTGAGCCCGTTGATCAACACGAGCACGAGCACGATCAACAGCACGACGACGATCGCTACGAAGGCAGGCATGGCCACATTGTCGTCGTCCGGGCCCGCCGACCCGCGGACCGTCTAGCTCTGGTGGACTTCGGCCCAGAGCGCGAGCACGTCGGCGGCGGGTGCGTGCTCGATGTCGAGGCCGCGAGCAGTGGCGGCATGTTCGAGCGCGCGCACATCGGCCTTGAACCGACTGGCGTAGCCCCGCAACGCCGACTCGGCGTCGACATCGATCGATCGCGCCAACGCGACCACGGCCGCGAGCACCTCGCCCACGGCGGCACTCTGCGCACTGCGGGGTGCGGCGGCGAGACGCGCGAGCGCGGCGGTGAGCCAGCGCTGCGGGTCGTGGTCGGCGGGGTCGACTCCGATCGCGGCGGCCTTGCGGAACAGCTTCGGCGTGTAGAGCAACGCGGGGAGTGCCTCGGGAAGCCCCTCCACGAGGCTCGTCGCGCCCAACTCCGCCTTTTTGATCTGCTCCCAGTTGCGCACCACGGCGTCGGCGTCGGCGGCTTCGACCTCGCCGAACACGTGCGGGTGTCGGCGCACGAGCTTCTCGTGGATGCCCCGCGCCACGTCGGCGACGGTGAAGGCGCCGGCTTCGGCGGCGAGCACGGAGTGGATGAACACCTGGAACAGCACGTCGCCGAGCTCGTCCTCGAGCGCCTCGTAGCTCCCCGGCGCGGGCTCCTGATCCCCTCCGGGAGCATCGACGGGGAGCGCCTCGATCGCCTCCACGACCTCGTAGGCCTCTTCGAGGAGGTGGCGAGCAAGGGAGTGATGGGTCTGCTTGGCGTCCCACGGACAGCCGCCAGGGCCGCGCAGCCGCTCGGTGAGCTCGAGCAGCCGCACCATCTCGGCACCGACGGCAACCGTGCCAGTGTCGACGAACACGCTCGTGAGGTGATCGGGCGTGACACTGCCGCGATCCAGATCGACGAGGTCGAGCGTGACCACGTGCTCGTCGCCGAGACCGAGGCGTTGCAGCACCACGACGGGGTGATCGGGCTCGAGCGCTTCGAGCAACGAGAGCTTCACGTCGGAGAGCACGAACGGCGAGTCGGCTTGCGCGAGCAGCAGCGCGCCGTGCGCGCCCGCGATGGCCTGACGCACGTTGTGCGCGTCGAGCACGCGGGCGTCGCGCGCCACTGGATCGATGCCGAGCGCCGACCAGGCGAGATCGGCGAACGACAGACCGGGGATCACGACCACATCGACGGCTTCGTCGCGCAGCATCGCAACGGTGCGCTCCGCAATGGTGGGACTGCCCGGCACTGCGTACACGACGTCGTCGTGGCGCGCGACCTCCACGAGCCGGTCGACAATCGTGCGGTACGCCGTGTCGAGATCGGGAGCGGCCTCGTACACGTCGTCGAACGACTCGAACACCATGCCGGTGTCGACGAGCTCCACCACGGTGGGGTGGCGCGCCGTGCGCACGAACCGTTGCCGGGCCGACTCGAGCGCGCGACGCGCCGGAGGCAACAGGAGGTCGGCGCCCGCCGGGCCGAGTCCGACGACGGTGACCCGACCGGGCACGGCTAACCGCCGAGCAGCGTGGCCGCGGCCGTGGAGGTGGAGCGCTCGTTCTGCACAGTCGGTGCCGTCGGCGGGAACACGAACGCCGACGTGCCCTTGGCGTCGAACCGGCCGTAGCGCGGATCGACACTGATGTGGCCGTGGCGCACCGCATTCACGATCGCCGCGTTGACGGCCTGACCGGGCGTGGGCGAACCGAGTGCCTTGTCGAGCGCGCTCGACGCGGCATCGTGGCGCGCGAGCTCATCGATGAACCAGCTCGGGAACCCGCGCAGGAGCTGCGGGCTGAGCTGCTGGGTGAGCGACGCGCGCGCCGTTGCGATGGCACTCGGAGCGACCACGACGTGGCGCGCCTCGAGCCCGTTGTCGACGATCCGGCTGATGATCAACGACTGCAGCCACTGTGCGGCCCACGCCGCGTCGATGTGGCCGTTGGCGTCGTAGTACTGATGCCCGGGCGACGCCGGCACACCCGACGTAGTCGCCTGATTCGCGAGCGCCGGGTTGTGCACGAACGCGTCGAGATCGCGCTCGAACGCGCGACGCGTCACCTCGTGGCCGTCGACCGTGGCGGCGGCCGCCTGGCGACGCGTGAGCAGGCCACCGGCGACTGTTGCCACGACGACCGCGACGATCGCGACGATCGCGACGATCGCGTACGGCGGAAGCGGTTCGCGCGCCGGGCGGACCAGCGGGCGGTACTCGTCGTCGTCGTCGCCGCCGTCGAGATCGACGGGCTCGAGATCGACCGGCTCGACATCACCGTCGATGTCATCGATGGGCTCGCTCATCAGGCAGACGAGCCTACCGGGGCCGCTTCGAGGGGCGCGATCTCGGAGAAGATGTCGAGCAGCGCACCCGCCTCGCCGCCCTTGGCCACCCCGCGCAACGGGATGACGACGCTCGTGCCGTTGACCACCGCGCTCGGGGCGAGGCGCTTCAGGCGGATCTCCTGGCTCTTGCGCAGCTCCCAGCCGTCGAGCCGCGCCCGGCCGTTGGTGACCGAGATCTCGACGATGCCGCGCTGCGCGGCGGCGACGCGCAGCCGGGCCACGCGCAGCAGCGCAGCGGCAGGATCCGGCAACGGGCCGTACCGGTCGATCCACTCCTGCTGCACGTCATCGACCTCGGCGTCGGACGTTGCCGCCGCAAGCCGCCGGTAGGCCTCCATGCGCACGTCGTCGCGTGCCACGTAGTCGCGCGGCAGGTTGGCGTCGCCGGGTACATCGATGCTCGCCGACGCGACCGGCGCGGCCTCTTCCCCGGTGAGCTCGCCGACCGCTTCGGTCACCATCTCCATGTAGAGGTCGAAGCCGACCGCCGCGATGTGGCCGTGTTGATCGGCGCCGAGCATGTTGCCGGCACCGCGGATCTCGAGATCGCGCATGGCGAGCTTGAAGCCGGAGCCGAGATCGGTGAACTCCCCGATGGCCTTCAAGCGCTCGTACGCCTCTTCGCTCAACGCATGATCGGGCGGGTAGAGGAGATACGCGTAAGCGCGCGAGCCGCGGCGACCAACTCGGCCGCGCAGCTGGTAGAGCTGACCGAGACCGAGCACGTCGGCGCGGTCCACGACGAGCGTGTTCACGGTGGGCATGTCGAGCCCCGACTCGACGATGGTCGTGCACACCAACACGTCGGCTTCGTGCTCCCAGAACGCGGCGACGACGCGCTCGAGCTTGCTCTCGTCCATCTGGCCGTGGGCGATCGTGACGCGTGCCTCGGGAACGAGCCGGCGCACGTCGTCGGCGACATGCTCGATGTCTTGCACACGGTTGTGCACGTAGAGCACCTGCCCCTCGCGCAGCAGCTCACGGCGGATCGCTTCCGACACGGCACGCTCGTCGAACTCACCCACGTACGTGAGGATGGGCTGGCGATCTTCGGGAGGCGTGTTCACGAGCGAGAGGTCGCGGATACCGGTGATCGACAGCTCGAGCGTGCGCGGGATCGGCGTGGCGGAGAGCGTGAGCACGTCGATGCCGTGGCGAACCTGCTTGATCTTCTCCTTGTGCAACACGCCGAAGCGCTGCTCTTCGTCGACCACGAGCAGACCGAGATCCTTGAAGTGCACGTCGCTCGACAGCAGGCGGTGCGTTCCGATGATCACGTCGACACTGCCGTCGGCAAGCCCGGCGATCACCTGCTTTTGTTCCTTGGCCGACAAGAACCGCGACAGCACCTCGACGCGCACCGGATAGTTCGCGAAGCGATCGCGAAACGTCTGACCGTGCTGCGTGGCGAGCAACGTGGTGGGCACGAGCACCGCAGCCTGCTTGCCGTCTTGCACCGCCTTGAACACCGCGCGCACGGCCACTTCGGTCTTGCCGAAGCCCACGTCGCCGCACACGAGGCGGTCCATCGGCACGGGCCGTTCCATGTCGGCCTTCGTCTCCTCGATCGCCTTGGCCTGATCTGGCGTCTCCTCGTACGGAAAGGCGTCTTCCACCTCGTGCTGCCAGGGTGTATCGGGCGCGAACGGATGACCCGCGGTGGCGAGCCGGCGCCGGTAGAGGATCACGAGCTCCGCCGCGATGTCGCGCACGGCCTTGCGCACCTTGGCGCGCGTCTTCTCCCAGTCGGCGCCGCCCATCTTCGACAGCTTCGGCGCGTCGCCGCCGGTGTACTTGCGGATGATGTCGATCTGATCGGTGGGGACGTACACGCGCTCGTTGCCGCGGAACTCGACCACGAGGTAGTCGCGGGTGAAGCCGAACATCGTGCGCTCGACCATCTCGCTGTAGCGCCCGATGCCGTGCTGGCGATGCACGACGTAGTCGCCGGGCGCGAGACCTTCGTAGAGATCGACGCCCTTGCGCGCGCCGCGCGGCTTGCGGTGCACGCGGCGGCGGCCCGTGAGGTCGGCCTCGGCCACGAGCGCGAGCTGCAACGACGGGAAGATGCCGCCGCGATCGAGTGGCGCGGCGATGACGTGCACACCCGAGCGTTCGAGGATCGGCGAACCCGCCGGAACGCCTTCGTACACGTCGGCCATCACACCTTCGCCGGCGAGCACTTCGGCGATGCGCTGTGCGCTCCCGCTGCCCTCGGCGCAGATCAGCACGCGGTAGCCGTCGGCCCGCAACCGCTCGAGGCGGGAGACGAGCGCATCGGTGTCGCCGACGACGGGATCGAAGGGCGTCGCCACGAGCTGGGGCGTGTCGGGCGAGTCGGGAGTGGCGAGCAGCGGCGCCCAGCCGGCCGGCGAGTCGGCCAGGATCCGGTCGAAGGGAAGGCTGAGGCGCGGGAAGGCCGTATGTGCCTCTTCGGTCACGCCCCAGGTGGGCGCGAGCGCGGCCGCGAGGCTCGCCTCTTCGTCGAGCAGCTCCTGGGCCCGGTCGCGCAGCCGGCGCGGTTCTGCCATGAGCACCAACGCGCCGGCCGGCAGCAGATCGGGCAGGAGGTGATCGGAATCGCAGAGCCACGGCAGCCAGCTCTCCATGCCGTCGAACACGTTGCCCTCGGCGAGGCGCTCCCACTGCTCGGCGCCCCATGGCTCGGTGCGCAGCAACACGCTCGCCCGAGCGCGCACCTCGTCGGTGGGCAGCAGCTCACGCGCCGGAAAGATCGTGAGCAGCTCCACGTCGTCGGTGCTGCGCTGGTCGGCCACCGAGAAGTGCGACAGGCGTTCCACCTCGTCGCCCCAGAGATCGACGCGCACGGGATGGTCGGCGGTGGTCGGATACACGTCGACGATGGAGCCGCGCACGGCCACTTCGCCCCTGCTCTCCACCTGGTACTCGCGCCGGTACCCGATCGCGACGAGGTCGCGTACGAGCTCGTCGCGGTCGACCTGCGCGGCGCGGCGCACGACGATGGGCTCCACGTCTTCGACGTGCGGACCGAGGCGCTGCACGATGGCGCGCACCGGTGCCACGATCGCGGCGGGAAGGTGCTCACCACCCACGCGCAAACGCCACATCACCCGCAGCCGGCGGCCCATGGTCTCGAGCGCGGGCGACACCCGTTCGAACGGCAACGTCTCCCACGCCGGGAAGAGCTCCACTCGATCGGTGCCGCAGAACAAGCCGAGGTCGTGGGCGACCCGTTCGGCCTCGGCCTGTGTCGGCACCACCACGAGCACGGGTGAGCGGGCTGTCGTACGGCTGATCGCCGCAGCGAACAGCGCCCGCGCCGATTCGCCGACCGCGACCGCGCGGCCGTTGCCGCCCGACGCCACCACGAGGGCGTCGTCGGCGGCGGCGAGCGGCGGAAGACCGGAGAGGGGTGCGAGTGACGGCATGGGTTCAGGTGCGCGGCGACGTCCCGGGGAGCCACGTGGCAACCCGGGTCGCGGTGACCACGCTACCCAGCCACCTCCAACGCTCGGCGCAGACGATCTCGGTCACGCACGCGCGTCGGCGCGAGGATCGTGACCACCCGAGCGACTCGAGCGTGCGTGGTCAAGCCTCGGTCGACGGCCGCGGCCACGAAGCCGGCGAGCGCATCGATGTCGTAGCGCGCCGACACGTCGCCGATCGCGCGCTCGATCGAGCACGTGGGGATGGCGCGCACGACCACGATCTCGGCTCGGGAGATCGCGGCACTGCGATGCCACACGACGTCGGTGGCGCGCAGGCGGCGGTCGGGCGGGGTGGTCACCTCCACACGGTCGGGCATGGCCAGCGGCAGGCCGAACAGCCAGCACGCGGTCTCGTGCGAGGCGAACGCGCCCCGCCCCGCGCTCAGCACGGCCGCGAGCACCGACTGCTCGGCGGAGGGCGGCACCGCCGTCACGCGGTACACGGCCCGGCGCACCGGCTCGAGCAGCCCCTTCGTGCAGCGATGCTCGACTTGATGGATCGTCATACCCAACGAGCGGGCTTGGGCGAGGGTGACGAGACCCCACTGACGGGAGCAGAGCTCCGCGACGCGCCGATCGACGGTGTCGACGACCACGTGACTTCCTCCTGTGCCGGAGCGCGACAGATCAGGGGGAAGAACGGGGAAGTACCCGCCACGCTATCGGAGGCGCGCCCGCCGCCCAATCGCGGCGGAGGGTCAGGCGGAGCGGGTGTTGAACCTGGTCATCGCAGCCTCGATGCCGTCGGCAGCGATGCACTCGACCGCGTCGGCGGCCTCTTGGAGCGTGACGTCGATCTCGGCCCGCTCACGCTTCCCGAAGCCCGTGAGCACGTGGTCGGCGCCGCGCTCCTTGCTCACCGGCTTGCCGACGCCGATGCGCACGCGCAGGAACTCGTCGGTCTTCAATGCGGCCTTGATCGAGCGCAGGCCGTTGTGCCCGGCGAGCCCGCCACCTGCTTTGAGCTTGAGCAACGCCGGCGCGAGGTCGAGCTCGTCCTGCACGATCACGAGCTGTTCGGGAGTCACGCCGTAGCGCCGCACCATCGGCGCGACCGCCGCTCCGGAATCGTTCATGTACGTCTGCGGAACGGCGAGCGCGACGCGCTTCGATCCGATGCGCACCACGTCGGCGCGAGCCCGCAGGCCCTTTTCGAGCTTGAGTCGCGCGCCGTGGCGCGCGGCGAGGATCTCCACGACTTCGGCGCCCACGTTGTGGCGGCTGCGCCGATACTCGTCGCCGGGGTTGCCGAGACCGACGACGAGCAGATCGACCGGCGTGTTCTCGTGCATGCGCCCGACCGCGCGGCGCAGCGCCACCGGGTGCTACTCGGAGGGCGCTTCGCCCGAAGACCCGAGGTCGCCGACTGCCTCCGCGGCCTCGGCCGCGTCCTCGGCCTCTTCTTCGGCGGTGAGGCCACGGGGCGCGGAGATCTGCGCCACCAGCTCGTCGGCGCCCATCAGCACCTCGACGCCGGCCGGGGCGGCGAGGTCGCTGGCGTGCAGCTGGTCGCCGATCTTGAGCGCGGTGATGTCGTGCTGGATCGACTGCGGGATGTTGCCCGGGCGGGCCGAGATCGGGATCGAGAAGTGGAGCTGCTCGAGGAGGCCACCGTTGCGCACGCTCTCGGGCTCACCCACGAGCTCGAGGGGCACTTCAGCCTGTACGGCCACGTCGGCGTCGACGCGCACGAAGTCGACGTGCACCAACGACTGCTTCACGGGGTGACGCTGGATCTGGCGGCAGAGCGTGATCTGGTCACGGCCGCCGTCGATCTTGAGCGTGATGACGGTGTTCGATCCCGACGGGCTGTGCAGGATCAGGTCGAGGTCGTGGGCATCGACGCTGATGGTCTCGTTGTCGGCCGCGAGGCCGTAGACCACGGCAGGCACCAGCCCGGCCCGCCGCACCTGGCGGGCAGGACCATTGCCGCGGCCCGAGCGGGACGTGGCCGACAGGACGGTGGGAGCAGTAGCCATGGCGCGTCAAGACCTCAACCGAGAGAGCGGGAACGGACCATGGTACGTGACGGCGACCGGGTCTGCCGAGACGGCACCGCTCAGAAGTTGTCGCCACCGAAGAGGCCGCTGACCGAGCCGTCGCCGAAGACCGCGTCGATCGCGGCCGCCAACAGGGGCGCGATCGACAGGACGCGCAAGGTGTCGAAGATCTTGTCGTCGCTGAGCGGCAGCGTGTTCGTGACCACGACCTCCTTCACCGGACCGTTCTTGAGGCGGTCGACGGCCGGGCCCGAGAGCAGGCCGTGCGTGGCCGCGATGATCACTTCGCGCGCGCCGCGGGCCATCAGCAGCTCGGCGGCCGACACGACGGTGCCGGCGGTGTCGATCATGTCGTCGACGAGCACGCAGGTGCGGCCGGACACGTTGCCGACGACCTCGGTGGCCACCGCGAGGTTGTGGGTGCCCTTGGGCCGGTGCTTGTCGATGAAGGCGAGCTCGATGTCGGCGCTGCCCTCACCTTCGAGCCTGGTTGCGTAGCGGCGCGCCAGCTTGCCGCCGCCGGCATCCGGTGCGACGACCGTGACGTCACCGTCGAGCGTGCCCGCGAGGTACTCCGCGATGACCGGCACCGCGGTGAGGTGATCCACCGGGAAGTCGAAGAAGCCTTGGATCTGACCGGTGTGCAGGTCGACGCTGACGACGCGATCCGCGCCGGCCACCGACAACATGTCGGCCACGAGCCGAGCCGAGATCGGCTCGCGCCCCTCCGCCTTGCGGTCCTGACGCGAATAGCCGTAGTAGGGGCATACGGCCGTGATGCGCTTCGCCGACGCGCGCTTGGCGGCATCGATGAGCAACAGCTGTTCCATCACGTGATCGTTGATGGGCTCGCAGTGGCTCTGGATGACGAACACGTCGCAGCCACGGATGCTCTCGCCGAAGCGGCAGTAGATCTCGCCGTTCGCAAACGTGGACAGCTTCACCTGGGCGAGCGGCACGTCGAGCGAGACACCGATCTCCTCCGCGAGCTCGTGGTGACCGCGGCCCGCCGCGAGCACCATCTGCTTCTTGGTGACGAGCTCACGCGGCATGGCTCACTCCTGGTCGGAAGGCGCGGAGCTGACATCCTCGCGCGAAGCCTTGCTCGGCCGCTCGTGGTTCTCCGCGGCCACGCGCGCGGGCACGCCCTTCACGAGCGCCCCCGGAGGAACATCGTGGGTGACGACCGCACCCGCGGCGATCGTGGCACCTTCGCCGACCGTCACCGGCGCCACGATCGTGCTGTTCGACCCCGTGAACACGCGTGCGCCCAGATCGGTGTGGTGCTTGTTCGCACCGTCGTAGTTGGCCGTGATGGTGCCGGCGCCGATGTTGGAGCCGGCGCCCACCGTCACGTCTCCGAGGTAGGCGAGATGGTTCGCCTTGACGCCTTCGCCGAGGTCGGCGTTCTTCGTCTCGACGAAATCGCCGATGTGCACGCCCGCCGCGAGGCGCGTGCCGGGCCGCAGGTGGGCATACGGACCGATCAGGCATCCGTCAGCAATCTCGGCTTCGCGCACCACGGAGCTCTGGATCACGACGTTCGCGCCGACCACTGCGTCGACGATCCGACAGTCGGGTCCGATCACGCTGTGCGCGCCCACGACGGTCCGGCCTTCCAGCATCGTGCCGGGCAGCAACCGCACGTCGGCAGCGAGCTCGACACTCGCGTCGACGTAGGTGCGGGCCGGATCGACCATGGTGACCCCCGACCGCATCCAGCGGCCGTTGATCCGCGTGCGGAGCACGGCTTCCGCGGCGGCGAGCTGCGCGCGGTCGTTCACGCCGAGGGCTTCGGCCGGATCGTCGGCCACGTGGGCGACGACGCGGTGGCCGGCGGCACGCAGCACCTCGATCGCGTCGGTGAGGTAGTACTCGCCTTGCGCGTTGGTCGGGGTGAGGCGGCGCAGCGCCGGCGCGAGGAGATTGCGACGGAAGCAGTACACCGACGTGTTGATCTCGGTGATCTCGCGTTGCTCGGGCGACGCGTCGGCGTGCTCGATGATCCGGGCCACGCGATCGTCCTTGTCGCGCACCACCCGGCCGAGCCCGGTCGGGTCGGTGAGCACCGCCGTGAGCACGGTGGCCGCCGCGTCTTCGCGGCGGTGCGTGGTGGCGAGCGCGGCGAGGGTCTCGGGGCGTAGCAACGGTTGATCGCCCGCCAGCACGATCACGTCGTCTTCGGCGTCGTCGTCGAACGCGGCCGCGGCAAGGGCCACGCTGACCGCGTCGCCGGTCCCGCGCTGCACGCGCTGTTCGACGAACTCGACCGGGACCGGACCGTCGAGGTGCTCGGGGAGCGACTTGGCGACGGCTTCGGCGCCGTGGCCGATGACCACGACCACCCGTTCGAGCGGCAGCTCCGAGAGCGAATCGATGACGTGGGCGACCATCGGGCGGCCGCACAGCGAGTGGAGCACCTTCGGGATCTCCGAGCGCATCCGGGTGCCCTCGCCGGCCGCGAGCACGATGGCAGCGATCGGACGGTACGGGCTCATGCGTTCACCTTGGTCGAGACAGCTCGCAACATCAGCTCGGGGGCAAGGATTCGAACCTTGACCAAGGGCACCAAAAACCCTTGTGCTGCCGTTACACCACCCCCGAAAGGATCAGCAGCGACGATACCGCCCGCGCGCGTCGGCCCCGGGCGGGCGATTGGGACTGTGCGTCACGACCCGGCTAGCGTCACCCGCTGCTATGGGTTCCCTGATCAAGAAGCGCCGCAAGCGCATGCGCAAGAAGAAGCACAAGAAGCTTCTGAAAAAGACGCGCTGGCAGCGTCGCACGCAGGGCAAGTAGCGCCCGGCGACCACGTTGGTCGAAGCCACGGCCGCCCTTCGGGGCGGCCGTGTCGCGCGCTCAGCTCTCGGCGATCGCCACGCCGGCCCGCGTCGTCGACGCGGCCACCACGCGCGCCTCGCCGGCAAGCCCGTTGGCGATCTGCGGCGCGAGCGCGGCCGCCTGCTCCGGTGTCGCGCACACCACCACGTACGACGATCCGCTCCCGGCGAGCACGACAGGATGGCCGGCGAGATCCTCGACGTGCTCCCGGAACCCGGCCAGGCGCGGCTCCACGGCGAGCGCGGCCGGCTCGAGGTCGTTCACGAGCACCTCGAGGCCGGGCACGCCCGTCTCGACGCGCCGCCCGGCGGGGCCGCCCAGGTCGTCCCAGGCCCGGTAGACGGCCGGCGTGGGGCATCCAAAGTGCGGGGTGGCGATCACGAGCCCGATCGCCGGCAGGGTGATCGATCTGATCACGTCGCCGATGCCCCGCATCCGCAGCGCGCCTCCACGCAGGCACGCGGGCACGTCGGCACCGAGGCCCGCACCGATGTCAGCGAGCTCGCTGTCGTTCAGCGGTAGGCCGTAGAGGCGCCTCACCGCGATCAGCACCGCCGCCGCGTCGGCCGATCCGCCGCCGAGCCCGGCGCCGGCCGGGATCTCCTTGTGGATCGCGATCTCCGCCGCGACTCCGAGCGCCTCCGCCGCGGCGAAGGCGAGGTTGCGCGCGTCGGTCGGGATCCCACGCGCGCACGGACCGTCGACGACAACCGAGGTGATCGCCGACTCGCGCACGCGCACCACATCGGCCGGCGCGCTCGCCGACGTGACCTGCGCCGCGAGCTCGTGGTAACCGTCGTCGCGCACACCGACCACGCGCAGCTCGAGGGTGACCTTCGCGTACGCGATCGCGGTGATCGTCTTCGTCATGCGACGCTCGACTCCGCGCGCGCGAGCGCGGCCCATTCCTCGAGACCGAGTCGCTCGGCACGCAACATCGGATCGATGCCCGCCGCATCGAGGATCGCGCCGGTGCGATCGGCGAACACACTGCGCAACGATTGCCGCAGTGTCTTGCGCCGAGTGGCGAAGCCCGCCTGCACGATCGCGAACATGCGGGCCGGATCATCGAGCGCAACCGGCGGCGTTGGGTGCCGCACCACGTGCACGAGCGCGCTGTCCACGTTGGGTCGTGGATAGAACACGGCAGGCGGAACGAGCCCCACCACACGTGCTGCACCGAAGTACGCGACCTTCACCGATACGGCACCGTAGATCTTGCTGCCGGGCGGCGCGGCGAGGCGTTCGCCCACCTCGCGCTGCACCATCACGAGAAACGTATCGATTGTCGGCGCGAGCTCGAGGGCACGCACCAACACGGCGGTCGCCACGTTGTACGGCAGGTTCGCCACGAGCGCCCACCGCGCTGCATCGCGCAGCAACGTCGCCCAATCGACATCCAGTGCATCACCCGCGACGATGTCGACATCGGCGCCTTCGACCACTTCAGCGAGCACCGGCAGTACGTGGCGATCGAGCTCGACGGCGCGCACGCGGTGCCCCGCTTCGCACAGCGCGAGGGTGAGCGAGCCGAGACCCGGACCCACTTCGATCACGGGTTGCGCGGGTTCGAGATCCGCGAGGCGCACGATGCGGCGCGCCGTGTTCGGGTCGGCGAGGAAGTGCTGCCCGAGCGCCTTGCTCGGATGCAGACCGTGATCGGAGAGCAGCGCGCGGATCGCGGGCGGGCTCAGCAGCGGGCGCACTGCGCGTTCGCGGCGCGGATCACAGCCCGGCGCAGCGACCCTGCCAGGGGCTCGCACCCTGCCACCGGTAGAGGTAGAGCGCCATCCAGTCCTGGTCGGCCGGGCGAGCGTCACGCGGGCTCACACCGACGAGGTCGGACCGGCCCACGGTGCGGGCAATGGTGTTCCAGGTGGAACGCAGGAACTGGTAGGCGCCGAGATGCACCCAGCCCTTGTCAGCCGCCCGGTAGCCGCCGGCGTACACGCTCTCCTTGGACCTCGTGCAGGCCAAGAACGGATCGGCCGGGTTGGCCGGGTACGGCACCCAGACCCGCACGCCGGGCGTGAAGGCCCAGGCGCCCGAGAAGGCACCGCCGCTCGACGCCGCCGGACCCGTTGCGGTGGAGGGGCTTCGGTGCGCGCTCGGCGGTGACGACACCTCGATCACACGCGCCGCGACGGCGTGCGCGGAGGCACCACCGATCGACGCGATGCGGGCCGCGCCCGCGACGTCGGCACCGGGGTTCGCGGTTCCCTGGGCCGCGTGCAGAGCGCGACCATCGGCGCCCGCGCCGGCGAAACCGAGCGTCGCCATCGCCGCGATCACTCCGCTGCCCAGAACGAACGCGGCGGTGTGTCGACCGATCGCGCGGCGCCGACGACGGCGCTGATCGTGCACGTAACCGCGCGCGCGGCCGCCGAGCTGCAACAAGACGGGATGCACGGCGTGCGGGATACGCGGCGGCAGCTCATCGAGGTGCACGACGACGAGCGCGTGATCGCCGTACGCCATCGAGTGCAGAACGAGCGGCGCCTCGTGCTCGTCGGGTGGCGCGCTCGCGATGCCGAGCACTTCGACACCGCCGAGATCGATGCAGAGGGAGCGCGTGCGCGCCAGCGCGGCGCGCGTCGCGGGTGACAGATGACGACGGCCGTTCGGCGCGGCGCGACCGGGTCCGGTGCCGGGCGCAGCCGCGCCATGGCGCGTGCGAGTGGGCACGTGACGAACACTCAGTCGCTTGCGGTCTTCGAGGATGGCCGCACTCCTACCCGTGATGCCTTCGAGTCGCTAGTCACCGCGGGTGCGGTAACCACACTGCGCGCGTAGGAGCCCCATCCTGCGGTCTCCGCCCGCGCGAGCGTCGTGACGGTACTTGCCCCCTTCGCGGCCGTCCAAACCAACACGGGCGGTCAACGCCGACGCGCTGACAGCGCTCGCAGCTCACGTTCCCTACGCACCCACTACACAGGACGAGAACTGGTGCCGGAGCCCACGATCAACACCTCGACGTGAGGTTGAGGTCGAGTCCAAAGACCCTTGCGGCATTGGCCGCGCTGCTCCGCGCCGTCGCGTCGACCGATTCGGAGCGTGCCGCCGCAAGCGCGGCGCCGACGAACGGCAGGAGCGCGGGTTCGTTCGTTCGCCCACGGTGCGGAATCGGCGCGAGATACGGCGCGTCGGTCTCGACGAGGAACCGATCAGCCGGCACGATCGCCGCCGCGGCGCGCACGTCATCGGCGTTCTTGAAGCTGACGATGCCACTGAACGACACGTAGCAATCGCGCGCGATCGCGGACGCGGCTTCAGCCGGTCCACCAGTGAAGCAATGCAGCACCGTGCGCGCAGGAACACCTTCGTCGTCGAGCAGCGCGAACGTCTCGGCCCATGCCTCGCGCGTGTGGATCACGAGCGCGAGATCGAGCTCGTGCGCGAGCCGAACTTGCGCGCGGAACGCAACTTCTTGCTCGGCGTCAGCGCTGTGGCGATAGTGCAGATCGAATCCGCACTCGCCGATCGCGACAACCCTGGACGCGTCGCGAGCGAGCGACGTGAGATCAGCCCACTCGTCGTCGAGATGCGCGGCATCGTGCGGATGCAACCCCACGGTGGCCCACACGTCGTCGTGCGCGTTCGCGAGGTCGATCGCAACGCGCGACGTGCGCGCGTCGGTGCCCACACAGACGAACGCGGCGACGCCCGCGGCGCGCGCGCTGTCGAGCTGCTCTGCGGGCGTCAGTGCTCCCCGAGCGTGCTCGGGCTGGAGATGGCAGTGCGAGTCGATCCACACCGCCGTGCTCACGCGTCCTTGCGCGGGAACAGCGAGTCACCCTTCACCAACGATCGCCCCGCCGGCAGGCGACCGATGTTGATCGCGTCGGGGAGCCGCTCCGACTCGGGCGAGCCGTCGAGCCCGAGACGCCGCCACAGATCGGCCGACGCGCGCGGGATCGCGGGCGACGCCAGCAAGGCCACCGCCCGCAGCGTCTCCAAGCAGTCGCCGAGCACACCCGCCACTGCCTCGGTCTCACCCGCCTTGTACAGCTTCCAAGGCTCGCTCGCCTCGATGTAGGCATTGGCGTTGCGGATCAGCTCCCAGAGCGCCGCCAGGGCCCCCGCCAGGTCGAGATCGGCCATGGCCCCCACCATCGCCTCGTAGGCGCGGGGCACCGCGGCCGCCAGTGGGCCGTTGGCCCGCTCCTCGGGCACGGTTCCGCCGAGGTAGCTCACCGCCATGTTGAGCACCCGGCTCGCAAGGTTGCCGAAGTTGTTCGCCAGGTCGGCGTTGTACCGGGCGACCATCGACTCGTAGCTGAAGTCGCCGTCGGGACCGAAGCGCTGGTCGGCGAGGAAGTGGTAGCGCACGCCATCGACGCCGAAGTCGGCAACGAGATCGGCGGGAAAGATCTGGTTGAGACGCGTCTTGCTCATCTTCTCGCCACCGACGAGAAGCCAGCCGTGCGCGAACACGCACTGCGGCGGCTCGAGGCCACCGGCCATGAGCATCGCCGGCCAGTACACGGCGTGGAAGCGCAAGATGTCCTTGCCGACCAGGTGATAGTTGACCGGCCAGTACCGCTCGAAGCGCGCGGGGTCGGCGCCGTAGCCGACGGCAGTGCAGTAGTTGAACAAGGCGTCGAACCACACGTACGTGACGTGCGACGAATCCCAAGGGAGCGGGATGCCCCAGTCGATCGATGTGCGACTCATCGAGAAGTCGCGCAGTCCCTGACGAATGAAGCCGAGCACCTCGTTGCGACGCGACTCGGGCTGCACCGCATCGGGATGCTTCGTGTAGTGCTCCAGCAACCGATCTTCGAAGGCGGACAGGCGAAAGAAGTAGTTCTCCTCGGTCACATGGTCGACCGGACGGTCATGGATGGGACAGCGGCCGTCGTTGAGCTCTTCTTCGGTGTAGTAGGCCTCGCACGGGACGCAATAGAGGCCCTCGTAGGTGCCGAGCTCGATGAAACCGTTGTCGTAGACGGTCTGCAAGAACTGCTGCACAGCGTGGTAGTGACGGGGCTCCGTGGTTCGGATGAAGTCGTCGTTGGAGATGTCGAGGCCGCGCCAGGCCTCGACGAAGCGTTGCGCGGTGCGGTCCGCCCATTCCCTGGGAGTGACGCCCTGCGCCTCGGCCGAACGCTGCACCTTCAGCCCGTGCTCATCGGTTCCGGTCAGAAAGACAACATCGTCGCCGTGCAAGCGACGCCATCGGGCAACGAAGTCGGCCGCAACCGTCGTGTAGGCATGCCCGATGTGCGGCACGTCGTTCACGTAGTAGATCGGCGTTGTGATGTAGAAAGGCGCGCTCACCAGGCCATTATCGCCGCGGCGGGCCCGTGCGCTCGCAGTGTTTCGGCGGCGGCATAGAATGGCCCACGAACACCGTTGAACGGCGTGGGTCGCGCTCCTCGCCGCTGCAAGTCACGCGCGGAAGTGGGGTGGGGAAAGATGTACTCAACGGCCCGCAGGGTCGATGCGCTCGGGCGCATCGTGTTGCCTGCTGAGCTCCGGCGGTCGCTCGGCATCAGCGAAGGCGACCCCCTCGACGTCAGCGAAGCCGACGGATCGATCGTCCTCACGAGGCACGCCGATTCGTGCGCGATCTGCCGTTCGGAGACCGAGCTCATCGAGTTCCGCGGTCGCCACATCTGCAGCAGTTGCGTCTCGGAGATCAGGACGAAGGCGCGCGCCTCGCGATGACGAGGTCGTAGGCCTCGCGGCGCGTCAACCCGAGCTCGTCGCTCAACGCCCTGGCCGCGTCACGGGCACCGAGACCACCGGCGAGCAGCGCGTCGGCGCGCGCCGACGCCACTGCGGGATCGGCCGGCTCGGTGTTGATCGGCGCGCCACCGACCACGATCACGCACTCGCCCCGTGCCGGGATGTTGCCCGTCGCGACGGCTGCGGAGAGCGAAGCCAGGGTCCCCCGCACCACGCTCTCGTGCAGCTTCGTCAGCTCACGCACGACGGCCGCCGACCGGTCGGCGCCAGTCACGGCGGCAAGATCGTCGAGCGTGGCGCGCAGACGCAACGGCGATTCGAACAACACCGATGTGACGGCCGACGTCGCGATGGCGCGCACGGCGTCGGTGCGAGCACGGCCTTTGCGCGCCAAGAAGCCGACGAACGTGAACGGCACCGTGGGAAGGCCGGCCAACGCAAGCGCGCCGAGCACGGCGCTCGGCCCCGGTACCACCGTCACGGTCAGCCCCGCGTCGGCACACGCCCGCACGAGCCGCTCACCCGGATCGGAGATGGCCGGCATGCCCGCGTCGCTCACATACGCGACGGTCGCGCCTCGTTGCACGAGCTCGACCACGCGCGCCGCCCCCTGTTGCTCGTTGTGGGCATGCAGGCCCCGCAACCGTCCGCCCGCCTCGATGCCGCAATGCGAGAGCAGGCCACGCGTGCGCCGCGTGTCCTCCGCGTAGATCCAGTCGGCGGCACGCAACGTCTCCACTGCACGGCTCGAGAGATCCCCGAGGTTCCCGATCGGCGTCGCAACGAGCACCAACGAGCCGGGAACGGGTTCGAGCGACGCGGCGCTGCTCGTCTCCGAGTCGGGGCCGGTCACCCCTTCACCTCGATCACGTCGCCCGGGCCGACCTTCCATCGGTCGAACGAGCCGGCCGCCGCTTCGATCGCGAAGTACGCGCGCGGCACCGGGCGCGAGATCCGGCGCGGTACCAACGACGCCACGTGGAGCACGAAACCGTCGCGGTCGCAGAACGCGACATCGATCGGCACCCGCATGCCGAACGTGTGCACGTGGCGGCAGGGCCGCAGCACGAGCACACCGTCGATCTGCGTACGGCCCGCGAGGCCCTGACGACGTTGACGGCGCGTCACCGCGACGTCGGCAGCGGCAAGCACGTCGTCACCTCGTACGAGCCACGGCATCGGTGCGCCTCACACGTTGAAGCGGATCTCGAGCACGTCGCCGTCGAGAACCTCGTAATCCTTGCCCTCGAGCCGGATCCGCCCGAGCTCCTTCGCCTTCGCCCACGATCCGATCTCGAGCAGCTCGTCCCAGCGGATCACCTCGGCGCGGATGAAGCCACGCTGCAGGTCGGAGTGGATCACGCCGGCACACTCCGGAGCTCGCGCCCCGGCGCGGTACGTCCAGGCTCGGGATTCCTTGTCGCCTGTGGTGAGGAACGTTCGCCGGCCGAGCAGCAGGTACGCGGCGCGTGCCACCCTCGGCAACACACTCTCGGCGATGCCGAACGTCTCGAGCATCTCGGCGCGCTCAGCAGGATCGCCGAGCGCGATCTCGGCCTCCACATCGATGGCTACCGGCAGCGCGTCGTGACCGAAGTCCTTGGCGATGGCCTCGGCGTCGGCCACTTGCGTCTCGTCGATGTTGAGCAACACGAACGCCGGTTTCGTGGTGAGCAAGAAGCACGGCGCGAGCGCTTCGCGCGCCTGCGCGTCGAGCCCGCTGCGGTAGATCGGAACACCATCACCCAACGCGGCCGCTGCCGCGTCGAGCGCCGCGACCTCGGCGATGATCGCCTTGTCGCCGCTCTTGGCCGCGCGCCGCTGCTTGTCGACGCGCGATTCGACCGTGGCCAGGTCGGTGACGACGAGCTCCAGCTCGAGGCCGTCGAGGTCGCCGTGCGGATCGGCGGGGCCGAGCGAGGCGTGCTCGTGGGCCCGCAGCACGAAGCACAGCGCGTCGCAGTTGCGCAGGCTGCCGAGGAACCGTGCGCCGAGACCCTCGCCGGGCTTCGTGCCCGGCGGCAACGCGATCTGGGCCAGCTCGAAGCCCGCGGGCACCACCTTCTTCGAGTGCGACATGGCCGCCAACCGCTCGAGGCGCTCGTCGGCGACCTGCGCCACGCCCATCGCCGACTCGTACACGCCGGGGTCGGCCAGGCCGGTGAGCGCGCTGAACAGCCGGTTCGAACCGGCATCGGACCAGCCGACCAGACCCAGGTGCTCCATCGCCCAGCAGGGTATGCGTGTCGTTTGCGCCTGCTCCGCCCGGCGCGGCGAGTGGCTTGCCACACCTGTCGCTCCTCCGTCGCTCCCGGGCTGGCTGCGACACCGCGATTTCGTTTGCGCCTGCTCCGCCCGGCGCGGCGAGTGGCTTGCCACCCGTGTCGCTCCTCCGTCGCTCCCGGGCTGGCTGCGCCGTGTCTTTGGCGCCTGCTCTTCGTGGCAAGAAGTCGTCAGGAGCAGGCGTTGGCGACGCTGCTACTGTGTCTCCTTCGTGAGCAAGAAGTCGAAGATGCGCAAACTGAACGCCAAGCGCAAGAAGGCGAACCACGGCAAGAAGCCGCTCGCCGGCCGCAAGTCCTGACGAGCGCTCGCGCGCTCGGCGTTCCCTCTCTCGCGGAGCCCTCCATGGCGACCGTCGACGAGGTCGAGGTTCTCCCCGACCCCGAGACCCATCAACTGCTCGCCACCACGCTCGAGCGGGTCAACAAGGCCAGCAATCAGGCGCGCGCGGCCGCGCTCGAGGCCAAGGTCTTCTCGGGTCGTGAGCTACGTGAGCTCGTGAAGGGCGTCGTCGACGCCGCGAAGCTCCCCGATGCGCTCGTCACCGCGATCACCGACCGTGTCGAGGCGTCGCTCGCTCGCCGCTCGGGCAAGCAGCCGAAGTTCTCCACCTACCAGGCGCTCACGTTGCCGGCGGGCGCGTTCCGGTGGAGCTCCGACGGCAAGGTCGCGATGCCCACCGCCAAGGGCCGGCGCACCATCCGGATCCGCATCGACACGGCACGCGGCGGCCTGCGCCCCCCGCTCGAGGGCCGCCCGGCGATGCTCGTGTTCCGCAACGGCGAGTTCCACCTCTGGGCCGCCGACGTCGACCGCTCCCCCGACGACGACTGATCTGCGCCTGTCGAAGCAGGCTTCCGCGACACCGCGGTGGCGAAGCCAGCCCGGGAGCGACGAAGGAGCGACACGGGTGGCAAGCCACTCGCCGCGGTAGGCGAAGCCGTCGCAGAAGACAGCGTTCACCTTGTCCAGGGCACATGGCTGACGACGAGCAGGGATTGCACGCCGCGGCCGATCGGGCCCTGTTCGTCGTGGAGCTCGGTCTCGCACATCGCCACTCCTTGGGCATGCGCCCAGGCTCGTGAGGCGAGGCCGATCCACGCACCTTCGGCGGGCCGGTGCAGGTGCACGGTCAGCTCGGGGTTGATCGTGCCGGTCGACGACATGCGCACGGAGTTGCCCACGCCGCTGCCGAAGTCGGCGGCGGCCGCCACCCGCTGCAGCGGCGAGACCTCCTCACCGGCGATGACGGGAACGGCGAGTCGCAGCCACGCGGCGCCCGGCCCGGGCGTCTGCCAGTCGCCGGCGGCCATCCGGAACTCGTTGGCCATCCAGAACCCGACCCGCTCGGGGAGGCCGATCGGTTGGCGGGGAGAGTCGCGCGGCGAGCGGGGCATCGGTTCCGAAAGCGGGACGGGCGCGTCGCCGACGTCGAAGTGGGCGTCGTCGTAGCGCGCCAGTCGCAACGCGCGTGCGGCCGCAACGAGGCGATCGTCCACGTCGCGCACCTCTACATCGATCCACTGGACGCGACCGCCCGGCCGCATGGTCGTCGCCCGTACCTCCAGATGCCCGAGCGGTACCGGTCGCAGCAGCTCGACAGTCAGCCTCGACACGAACATCGCCGGCCCCGGATCGTGTCGTTCCGCAGCCCACGCGCAGAGCGCGGCGACCGGCCCGCCATGCAACGCCTTCGGGTCCCACGGTCCGCGGGCGAGCGGCGTGGCGAGCACTCCGGTGCCGTCGGGCAGGAAGAGCGCGTCGTGTCCGGCAAGCGGGGCGTTCATCGAATCGGATACTCGCGCCACGTTGACACGTGTGTCAGGTTTCCGTACCGTGCCCGCCGTGTCGAGAGATGGGCTCCTCGAGGGTCGCGTCGCGTTGATCACCGGTTCTGGTTCCGGGCAAGGTCGCGCGGCGGCGGTGCTCTTCGCGGAGCATGGCGCGCGCGTGGCGGTGATCGACATCAACGACGCGGGCGCCAACGAGACGGTTCAGCTCGTCGAACACAGCAACGGCGAGGCGTTCGCGCTGCACGCCGACGTGTCGACCCGCGCGGGATGCGACGCGATGATCGCGGCAACGGTCGAGCGGTTCGGTCGTCTCGACGTGTTGTACAACAACGCGGCGGTGCAGATGTCGGGTCGCGTCACGGAGTGCACCGAGGACCAGTGGGATCTCACGATCGCGACGAACCTCACGGCGATCTTCTGGGCATGTCGCGCGGCGATTCCGCACATGCTCGACTCCGGTTACGGGTCGATCATCAGCACGTCGTCGACGCTCGGGATCATCGGCAGTGAGGGGTACGCCGCGTACGGGGCAGCGAAGGCTGGGTTGATCGCGCTCACGAAGCAGATCGCTGCCGAGTACGGCCCGGTCGTGCGGGCCAACGTGATCGCGCCGGGCTCGATCGACACGCCTCGGTTCCGCAAGGTGCTCGAGTCGACTCCGGGCGCCGATCAGTTCCTCGAGATGCTGATGGGCAACATGCCGCTGAAGCGGCTGGGCACCGCCGACGACATCGCGCGCGCCGCCCTGTTCCTCGCCAGCGCAGAGTCGGCGTACACGTCGGGGGCGGTCGTCCCGGTCGACGGCGGGTTGGCGGCGATGCGATGACCATTCGAGCCGACCTCGGAAGCGGCGCCAACGGCGGGAGCAGCGCGTCGCGAGTGGCCATCGTCACCGGTGGCGCGTCGGGGCTCGGCGAAGCGATCGCGGGGCGACTCGCTCGCGATCAGTGGACCGTGCTCGTCGCCGACATCAACGAACGACTCGCCCAACAGGTTGCCGACAACTTGCGGGCCGCGGGCCGCGCCGTCGAACCGATGACGGTCGACGTCACCGACGAGGGCGAGGTTGCGGCGATGGTCGACGCGACGATGGAGCACCATGGTCGCATCGACGCGCTGGTGTGCAGCGCAGCTGTCGAGGCGCGCGCGTCGATCGTCGACTGCACCGACGACGACTGGCAGCACATCCTCGACGTGAACGTGAAGGGCCCGTTCCTGTGCATGAAGCACGCCGTGCCGCACATCGCAGCGACGGGCGGTGGCGCCGTCGTGCTCATGGGATCCGTCCTGGGCGCACTCGGCGCGCCCGGCTATCCCGCGTACTGCGCGTCGAAGGGCGCGCTGAACAACCTCGCGAAGCAGGCGGCAATCGAACACGCCGCCGACGGAGTGCGGGTGAACGTCGTGTCACCATCGGCCACCGACACCGGCCTGTTCATGCAGATGGCGGCGCGCGCTCCTGAGCCCGACAAGGTCATCGAGATGGTCACGCGGAGCTCGCCGATGCGACGGCTCGGTACCGCGGGCGAGGTCGCCGCCACGGTGGCATTCCTCTGCTCCCCCGGTGCCGCGTACATCTCGGGCGCAATCATCCCGCTCGACGGCGCCATGGCCGCGCGCCGCCCCTGACGATGCGAGCTCCGAGCGCCGGCGATCGTCATGCGTGACGGTCGCCGCGTGTTCGATGCCGACGGCCACGTGATCGAGCCGGGTGGCATCTTCGGCGCGGCGCAGCGCAGCGACCACAACCCGATCACGATCTCGCCGAACACGCCGTTCGAATCGTGCGGCGGCGCCGATCTCGCCGACCAGTGGGAACACGGTTGGGACGCGCCGTCGTACCTACGCGCGATGGACGCCCAGGGCATCGACGCGGCCGTGCTCTACCCGTCGGTCGGCTTGTTCGTGCCATACCAGAGCGACCTGAACGCCATCGAGCACCGCGACGCGTGCCGGGGCTACAACGACTGGATCGCCCACTACTGCACGACCGACGCACGGCGGCTGTTCGGCGTCGGGATCGCGCCAGTGCTCGAGATGGACCACGCCGTCGACGAAGTCGCGCGGGCACGGTCACTCGGCATCGTGGCGATGATGGTGCGCCCCAACTACTTGTGGGGCCGAAATCTCGGCGATCGCTTCTTCGATCCGCTCTATGCGGCGCTCTGCGACGCCGGTCTGCCGCTCGCGGTGCACGAGGGCTTCGGCGTTCAGGCCGGGCCCACGCTCGCTGCCGAGCGCTTCGGCGGATTCACATTGCGGCATCTGTGCTGCCACCCCATGGAGCAGATGGCCGCGCTCGCGAGCCTCGTGATCGACGGCGCGCTCGAACGCCATCCCGATCTCCGGGTGGCGTTCCTCGAATCCGGTACCGGCTGGCTCGCGTATTGGCTCGCCCGCCTCGACGACCACATCGCCTGGATGGCCGGCTCCGAGACGCACGATCTGTCGTGTTCGGCCACCGAGTACTTCGCCCGGCAGTGCGTGATCTCCACCGACCCGGAAGACCCGCTCGTCGCCCCGACGTGCGCCGCCGTCGGCGCCGATCACGTGGTCTGGGCCAGCGACTTCCCGCACCCCGACGCCGCCTTCCCCGATGCCGTCGACGAGTTCGTGCACCACAACCCCGATCTGGCCGCCGCCGACCTCGACCGGCTGCTCTGGGACACGCCAGTGGGCTTCTACAGCCTCGCCGACAGGGTCGCGCCCGCTTGCTGAGACCGCGGGGCACGGTGTCACGGACCCGTCTGGCGCCGCTCTAGCGTTGTGGTGTGTTCGAGGAGATCGCCCGCAACAAGCGCCGCAGCGTCATCCTCATCACACTCTTCGTGATCGTCTGGGCGGGCATCGGCGCGCTGCTCGGAGCCCTGTTCGGCAACACGTCGTCGCGAGGCTCGGCAATCGCGTCGGGAGTGCTGATCGCAGTCTTGCTGGCCGCCGCGGCCACCGCGTTCGCCATCGCGTCGGGGTCGCGGCTCGTGCTGTCGGTATCGAAAGCGCAGCCCGCCGACCCCGCGCAATACCGCCAGCTGCACAACATCGTCGAGGAGATGGCGATCAGCGCGGGCTTGCCCAAGCCTGCCGTCTACGTGATCGACGATCCCTCACCGAACGCCTTCGCCACGGGGATCAGCCCGAACCGGGCAGCCATCACGGCCACCACCGGTCTGCTCACGATGATGAACCGCGAGGAGCTCGAGGGCGTGATCTCGCACGAGATGAGCCACATCCGCAACTACGACGTGCGGCTCATCTTGATCGTGACGACGCTGATCGGGTTCGCCGGACTGCTCGCGAGCTTGATCTGGCGCGCAGCATTCTTCTCCCGGCCGCGCGGTCGCGATGGCCAACAGATCACGATCGTCCTGTTCGCTGCCGGCGCGCTGCTCACCGTCGTTGCGTTCATCGTCGGTCCGCTCATCCAGTTCGCGCTCTCCCGTTCGCGTGAAGAGCTCGCCGATGTCAGCGGCGTGCAGCTCACGCGCAACCCCGACGGCCTGATCCACGCGCTGCAGAAGCTGGCTGGAAACGACAAGCCGTTCGCCACGTTCAACCACAGCACGGCGGCGATGTGCATCGACGATCCGCTGCAACACCACGAGGGTTGGTCGCACCGTCTCTTCGATACCCACCCACCCATCGATCAGCGCATCGCAGTCCTGCAGCGCCTCGCGCACGGCCAGACGGCGTAGAGCTCACCCGGCCGAGCCGAGCGCCAACGCCGCGCTCGCGCGCGCCGTCGACGAGACACCGGTCTCGGCGTCGGCCGACGCCACATCCACGGCCGGGGCAAACGGGAGATCGAGCGCCCAGCCGACCAGCGGCGCGAACGCAGCATCGAGAGCGCTCGCCGCGTGGCTCGCCGCACCGCGTCCCCACAGCTGAGGCAGCGTCGCGACGGTCGGGAGTGTGGACAGCCGCGCCGAGAGCTGCCGCGCCGACATCTTGGCCTCGTGAGGATCACCGCTCGTCACGACGCCCACCGCGACCCGCCGCCCGCTCGGCAGCGCCGAGACGCGTTCGACGTAACGGCGCGTGTCGGCGAGATCGCCGGGCGCGTGAGGCGATGCCACCAACAACGCGTCGAGCGACTCGAGCAGCACGTGCGCGATTCCCACGCCACCGCCCACACCCGACGGCGCGTCGATGACCACGATGTCGAAGATCCCGCGCAGCTCCGGAAGCGCGGCTACTGCTGCGGCGCGATCCGATACCGACACCACGCACAGACGACGGGCCGGGAGCACCGACACGCCGAGCGAGTGCGGGCCACGTGTCAGGCGCAGGCTGGTGCGCCCGGGTTCGCCGGCCACCAAGCCGGGAGTTCGTCGTTCGACATCGCGGTCGGTCGGGTCGGCGCCGACCACGCACACCGGGCCACCCGTTGCCGAAGCCAACCGCAATGCGAGCTCGACGGCGATGCCGCGCTTGGCCGCGTTGAGACGCGTGTTCGTCACACCGATCGTGAGCCCGAGTGCCGCGTCGTCGGCCATGCGACGGATGTCGACCGTCGACACCCGCGGCGCGAGTCAAGCCGCGGCACCGATGCAACATGTCACAGGAGGCGCTTCGCCCGTAGCCAACAGGGCCGGGTGGGTCGTCGCCACGCTGTCGTGTCGCGAACGCAGGCTGCCACCCGCTATGCCGGGCCCCGCCCGGCGCCGGCCGCCCGCGTGGCGCCGTGGTTCGTGTTGGCGGGCGGTGTCGCCCTGGCCGCCAACGTGGCGCTCGTCGTGCTCGAGCTGGTCGAGCTGGTCGAGCGGAGCTTCCAAGAAGGCGTGAGCGCGGGCAAGCCGGTGACCGCGAGCGCGGTGCACACGGCGATCGCGCACATCCACACGATGAGCGTCACGTCGACGTTCGCAACCATCGGTGCCGCGGTGCTCGGTGTGGTGTGGCTCGTACAACGCCGCTCCCGTCGGCGGCTGATGCAGCATGGCGAAGCCGGTGTGGAGCAGCGACTCAGCGCATTGTCTCCCCGGCTGTTCACGACGGTGCTGGCCGGTCTGGTCGGTGCGGTGATGGCAACGACTGCCGCGCGCGAGGCCATCACACAGACCACGCGGACCGCGTCCGACTTCGCTGACTACCGCGGCTTTCTGGCTGCGGCAGCCGCATGCCGATGCCTGATGTGGGCGGCGATGATCTCGCTCGTGGTCGTGGCGACGCGCTTCCAGGATCGCCGAGAAGTCGCCCCCCTCGAACCGACGGTCGCGCCCACGCCGCGCGTCCCGATCGGGCAGCCGTACGTGAGCGCGCCCGACGCGGCGCTGTCTCACCAGCCCGGCAGCTTCTTCAGGTAGTCGAGCATCGCCGCGTTCGTCTCCTCGGGGCGCTCTTGTTGCGTCCAGTGCCCGCACTGCTCGATGACGACGCGCGTGAGCGCGGGGACGCGCTCCTCCATGCCCAGGGTCATGGCAGGCACGAGCACCGGATCGTCGGCCGCGCTGATCATGAGACACGGCACGTCGATCGTGCGATCGGCCCACTCCACTGACAGCGCCCAGTTGCGGTCGAGGTTGCGGTAGTACTCGATCGGCGGCGTGAGCGCGCCCGCAGGCCGGAACGCCGCCTTGTACACATCGAGCACGGCGTCGGGGAACGCGGCGAGGTTGTGTGTGACCGGTGCGCCGAACATCATCTCGATGAAGTCGTCCGCGCCGCGTCCCCATGACAAGACCCACTCGGCGACACCCCGCTCCTGGAACTGGATGATGTAGATCGGGTTGTCGACGAAGATCTGACGCAGCAGCTGCACGGGCGGGATCGGCGGACGGGGTAGATCCGGCGTGTTGAGGCCGATGACACCGGCAGTCGCGTCGGGATGCATGCGCGCGAACTGCCACACGAGGATCCCGCCCCAGTCGTGACCGGCAATCACGACCCGTTCGTGGCCGAGCGCGGCGACGAGCGCGCGCAGCGTGCCGTTGAGGAACACGATGTCGTAGTCGACGTCGGGCTTGTCGCTGCGTCCGTAACCGGGCAGGTCGGGCGCCACCACGTGAAACCCGGCGCCGCCCAGGGTGTCGACCTGGTGGCGCCACGAGAAGGCGAGCTCCGGGAAGCCGTGCAGGAGCAGCACGAGCGGATCGTCGGGCCGGCCCGACTCGAGGCAGTACAGGCGCATCCCGTCGGCGACCACGTAGCGCTCCCGCACGGCGGAACCCTAGGCGAGCGGGGTCGAAGCCGGCTCCAAGCTCATCGCCGACTGCGGGCGCGCGCCACGCTCACATCGGTACGGTGGAGCAGCGTTCGCTACGGAGGTGGGCCATGACACAGCGCTTCGAAGCGCACATGAGCGACGCCGACGCCCTGATGTGGCTGATCGAGAAGGACCCCGTGCTGCGCTCCACGATCGTGGCGGTGGCCATCCTCGACTCGCCGCCCGACATCGGCGCGCTCCGCGCCCGCTTCGCCGACGCGAGCTGCGCGATCCCGCGACTGCGTCAACGCGTGCTCTCGCCTCCGATGCGCCTCGGCCCGCCGCGTTGGGCGCACGAACCGAACTTCGACATCGACTTCCACGTTCGCCACCTCCACCTGCCGGCACCGGGCTCCGAGCGTCAGCTCTTCGACGCCGTCGCGCCGATCGCGCAGGCCAGCTTCGACCGGGCTCGTCCACTCTGGGAGTGCACCGTCTTCGACGGACTCGCGCCCGATCCTGCCTCGAGCGGTACGGCCACACGCTCGGCAGTGGTGCTGAAGGTGCACCATTCTGTGACTGACGGCGTCGGCGGGATCGAGCTGCTCACGCACCTCGTCGACTTCGAACGCGACGTCGCGCCCCGCTCCAAGACGCCACTCTCGCCACCGTCGGAGCCGCTCGACGCGCTCGACCTCGTGCTCGAGTCGGCCGCGCACACGGCACGACGTCTCCTCGGCATCGCCCGGCGCGTGCCGGCAAGCGCATGGAACGTGCTCGATGCCGCTCGTCGTGATCCGGCAGGGACCGCGGTGCAGGCCGCCGCAACGTTGCAGTCGATCGGCAAGATCGTCGCACCGGCTACCGCACCGCTGTCGCCACTGCTGCTGGAGCGCAGCCTCGGCCGGCGCCTCGATGCGTTCGACGTGCCTCTCGACGATCTCAAACGGGCCGCGAAGATGGCCGAAGGAAGCGTGAACGACGCGTTCGTCGCCGGTGTCGTGGGTGGGCTCGACCGATATCACCGTCGGTACGGCGCGCCCGCGGGTGAGCTGCGCGTGACCATGCCGATCAACCTGCGTCGCGACGGTGACGCCGCAGGCGGCAACCAGTTCGCGCCCGCTCGGTTCGCGGTGCCCCTCGACATCGCTGATCCCATCGAACGGATGCGGGCGCTCGGCGCGCTCGTGCGCACCTGGCGCATGGAGCCGGCGCTCGGCTTCACGGGCGCGCTCGCCGGCGTGCTGAACCGACTGCCCACGTCGACCACGACCGCGCTGTTCGGCGGCATGTTGAAGTGCGTCGACTTCGTGACCTCGAACGTTCCGGGCGCGCCCGTGCCGGTGTTCCTCGCCGGCGGCCGCGTGGAGCGCTTCTACGCCTTCGGACCACCGTCGGGCGCGGCGCTCAACGTCACGTTGCTCTCGCACGTCGACGCGTGCTGCGTCGGCGTCGTCACCGACACCGCTGCGGTACCCGACCCCGACGCACTCGTCAGCGATCTGCGGGCCGGCTTCGACGAGATCGTCGCGGTGGGAACCTGAGAGATGCCGAACCATCCGTAACGCTCGCACTGCTCGAAGAACGAAGTGACATGGCCGACAAGCCGCTGAAGGACCTGGCGCCCGAATGGGCGCAACCGTCGACCCCTGTGACACGGCGTGTGTTCCTTGGGCTCAGCGCGCTCGGCGTCGCCGGCATCGCCGTGGGTGGCGCCGTCGCGGACTGGGTCAATCGCAGCCCGATCGGGCGCGCCGCTTCGAGCGCCGGCGTGGCTGATCTGATCCCGCTCGGCGAAGCCTTCCGCTACTACACGGTCACCGACGGCTTCCCGTCGCGATCGACTGCCAAGTACCAGCTCCGCGTGCACGGCCTCGTCGACCACGAGCTGAAGCTCAGCTATGCCGATCTCGCATCGCGCACACCAACGCATCTCACGAAAGACTTCCAGTGCGTCACCGGGTGGCGCGTCACGGGTGTCCACTGGACGGGCGTGAAGCTGTCGGACCTTCTCGACGAGGCCGGTGTGCAATCGAAGGGTAAGGCGCTGCGCTTCACGAGCTTCGACGGCGTGTACACCGAGAGCCTCACGCTCGATCAGGCGCGCCGCCCCGACGTGATCGTGGCCTACCAGATGGAAGGCAAGACCGTCTCGACCGAACACGGCGGGCCTGTCCGCCTCTACGTCGCGCCCATGTACGGCTACAAGTCGTGCAAGTGGCTCGACGGCATCGAGGTCGTCGACGCCGTCGAACCCGGCTATTGGGAGAACGAGGGCTACGACGTCGATGCGTGGATCGGCCACTCGAACGGTCGCGATGACAAGCCTGTCTAGCGACGTGGCCGCGGCGCCGCGCACGCTCATGCGCTTCGACCGCGTCGAGCGCAGCGTGCACTGGCTCAACGCCACGCTGTTCCTCCTGTTGCTCGCCACGGGCCTCACACTGCGAGGCTTCCCCGGGACCCAATGGGTCGGGCGACGCGAGCTGGTGAAGAACATCCACGTATGGAGCGGGCTCCTGCTCCCGCTGCCGTTGCTCGCCGCTCTGTGCATGCGGCGCGCCGGCCGGCGCCTGCGCGACGACCTGAGCCGGCTCGGGCGCTGGACGCTCGACGACCGGCGGTGGTGGAACCGGCGCCGGCGCGGCGGTGTCGCGCTCGGCAAGTTCAACCCCGGCCAGAAGCTGAACGCAGCGTTCGTGGGCGCGTCGCTGATCGTGATGCCCGTGACCGGCTGGATGTTGCGGTTCCCGGATCCGTTCAGCAACTCGATGCGGCGGGGCGCCACGGCGATGCACGACTGGTTCGCCTATGGGCTGCTGTTCACGATCACCGGTCACATCCTCTTCGCACTGTCCGACAACGAGGCGTTGCGGGGCATGGTGCGGGGCACGGTGAGCGAGCGATGGGCCCGCCGCGAACGACCGCGCTGGCACGCGGAGATGCTGCTCGAGGCCAGTGCCGCCGAGGACGACGAGCACGAGAATCGTTCGGGAACCGCCTCAGCCCGTCGATAGCCTCGCTGCGGTGAGCGACGCATCCACCATTGCCGCGATCACCCTTCCGCCCGAGCTTCGGCCCCGTGACGGCCGCTTCGGTTCGGGCCCGTCGAAGGTACGGCCCGAGGCGGTGGCGGCGCTCGCCGGAGCCAGCCGTAGCTACCTCGGCACGAGCCACCGCCAGGCCGGCGTGCGCGACGTGGTGCGCCGCATGCGCGACGGCCTGCGCGAGCTCTTCGCACTCCCCGACGGCTACGAAGTGCTGCTCGCCAACGGCGGCACGACCTCGTTCTGGGATGCCGCGAGCTTCGGCCTGATCGAGCGGCGCGCGCAGCACGCGACCATCGGCGAGTTCTCGAGCAAGTTCGCCGCGGTCACGGCCGCGGCGCCACACCTGGAGGCACCCGAGGTCGTGGCGAGCGCGCCAGGTGCGACGCCGGTGCCCTGCTACGCCGACTCAAACGTCGACACCTACTGCTTCCCCCACAACGAGACGTCGACCGGCGTGATGATGCCGGTGACGCGACCGTCCGGAGCCACCGACGGGCAGATCGTGCTCGTCGATGCCACCTCTGGCGCAGGCGGTCTGCGCGTGCACCCTCGCGAGTTCGACGTGTACTACTTCGCACCACAGAAGTGCTTCGCCGGCGACGGCGGCCTCTGGCTGGCGCTCTGCTCACCTGCGGCTATCGAACGCATCGCCCGCGTCAAGGCGAGCGGCCGTTGGATTCCCGCCTCGCTCGACCTGTCGATCGCGGTGGAGCAGTCACGGCTCCAGCAGACCTACAACACGCCCGCGCTCGCCACGCTGTTCCTCATGGCCGAACAGGTCGAGTGGATGCTCTCGCTCGGCGGGCTCGAAGGTTGCGCACGACGCTGCGATGAATCGGCCGCGACGATCTACGGCTGGGCCGCAACCCGGCGATTCGCCACGCCGTTCGTGGCCGACGAGCTCGCCCGCAGCCACGTGACCGCCACGATCGACTTCGAAGCCGTGGATGCCGACTCGGTCGCGGCGACGCTGCGCGCCAACGGCATCGTCGACGTGGAGCCCTATCGCAAGCTCGGCCGAAACCAGCTGCGCATCGCGCTGTTCCCCGCGATCGACACCAGCGACATCGAGATCCTGACGCGCGCGATCGACTACATCGTCGAGCGGGCCGGCCCGCAACATCCCTAAATCGAGCCCGTCGGTGTGGATTCGGCGTTGACCGGCATGGTGGTGGTGGGCGAGGCTCGCAGGGTGAGCACGGCAGCACCCGATGGCCTGGTGGCGATCGTCAAGCGGGACTGCCCCACCTGCGTGCTCGTCGCGCCGGTCCTGCACCAGCTCGCCGAGGCCGGCCGTCTGGCCGCCGTGTTCAGTCAGGATGACCCCGAGTTCCCACCCGACCTGCCGGTGGTCGACGACCGCACGCTCGCCATGTCGTTCGCGCTCGACATCGACACGGTGCCCACATTGCTGCGGCTCGAAGCCGGACGCGAGGTGGCCCGCACCATCGGCTGGTCGCGCGACCGCTGGGAAGCGCTGACCGGCGTCGAGGGCCTCGGCCCCGACCTGCCCGAGCTCCGGCCCGGTTGCGGATCGCGCACGACCGAACCCGAGATCGCCGAAGCGCACGCGATCGCCGCAACCGTCGCCGCGCTCCGGAGCCGGCGGGTGGAGCTCGGTGCTGCCGAAGACGACATCGAAGCCATGTACGCGCGCGGCTGGAGCGACGGGCTACCGCTCGTACCGCCGACACCCGAGCGCGTGGGGCGCATGCTGCTCGGCACGACGCGAGCCGCCGACGAGATCGTGGCGGTCGTGCCGCCCGATCTCGTGGAATGCTCCGTCGAGAAGGTCGCGGTGAACGCGGTGCTCGCCGGCTGCGAACCGCAGTACCTCCCAGTTGTCTTGGCCGCCGTCGAAGCTGCGTGCACCGACGAGTTCAATGCGCACGGGCTGCTTGCGACCACCTGGTTCAGCGGCCCCCTGATCGTGGTGAACGGACCGATCACGCGGGCGATCGGGATGAACTCCGGGGTCAACGCGCTGGGCCAAGGCAATCGCGCCAACGCCACGATCGGGCGCGCGCTGCAGCTCGTGATCCGCAACGTGGGCGGTGGGCGTCCCGGCGAGGTCGACCGCGCCACGCTCGGGAATCCCGGCAAGTACACGTTCTGCTTCGCGGAGCGCGAGCTCGACTCTCCGTGGGAGCCGTTGGCCGTCGAACGAGGCGTCGCGCCGGGCGGCAACGCGCTCACCCTCTTCGCGGGTGCCGGCGTGCAAGGTGTGGTGGATCAGCTGTCGCGCACGCCGGAGTCGCTCGCCCGCAGCTTCGCGGCCTGCCTGCGCTCGGTGGGTCACACCAAGAACGTGATCGCCTGGGACGCGATGTTGGTCGTCTCGCCCGAGCACGCCCGCACGTTCCGCGCAGCCGGGTGGTCGAAAGCCCGCTTGCGCGCCGAGCTCGGCGAGCTGCTGCAGATCCCCGGCGAAGAGCTCGTGCGGGGTGCGGGTGGGATCGCCGAAGGGTTGCCCGAAGGCTTCCGCACCTCCACGATGCCAAAGTTCCGCGACGGCGGCCTGCTCATCGTGCACGCCGGCGGCGACGCGGGCATGTTCAGCGCGATCATCGCGGGCTGGGCCAGCGGCGAGATCGGCAGCGAGATCGTCACCAAGGAGATCGGCACATGACCACACGAATCCTCCTCGATCCCACTGGTGAGCGCACTGCGGCCACCCGGCCGCGCGCCAGCCGGCCCGACTCGCTCAAGGGGCGCACCGTCGGTCTGCTCGACATCTCCAAAGCGCGCGGCAACGTGTTCCTCGATCGCATCGAAGAGCTGTTACGCGCCGACGGTGCCGAGGTCGTGCGCTACCGCAAGCCCACGTTCACGAAGCCCGCGCCCGTCGATCTCCGCCACGAGATCGCGAACACGTGCGATGTGGTGATCGAAGCCCTCGCCGATTGAGGGAGCTGCACGTCGTGCAGTGTGCACGACACCGTCAATCTCGAAGCCGTCGGAGTTCCCATGGTGTTCGTCGCGTCGAGCGAGTTCGAGACGGCGGCCGCCGCGCAAGCTGCCGCGCTCGGCGCCGATCCGGCGCGCGTGTTCGTGCCCCATCCGATCCAAGACCGCACCGACGACGAGCTGCGCGCGCTCGCCGATGGCGCAATCGCATCGCTGCGTGCCGCGCTGAGTCCCTGAACTGATCGTTCGAGAAGCTGAGGAAACCATGCTCTTCCTGCACGAGGTCCATCATCTCGTCGGTGCCCGCGAAGACGACTTCGAGGCGCACGTGCGCGACGGATGGCTCGCGACGCTGGCCAAGAGCGACGACGCGCGGCTCGCCTGGCACTTGAAGCTCGCGCACGGCACCAACCGCGCGTACATGCACGTGACCATCACCGCCCTGCGGGACGGCAACGCCTACGAGTCGCTCGCGAGCCGTGTGGCGAGTGGCGACCTGCGCACGTGGGCCGCGGAAGCCGACCGCATGCGCCACGAAGTGCACGGCACGCTGCTCCTCGCCGTGCCGTGGTCGCCCCTCACCGAGCTCGACTTCGACGATGTTCCCGTCGATGGCGCCGACCGTGACCCGGTGCTGTTCATGGAAGACACCGCCTGGCCGTACGAGGCGAAGCTCGACGACTACCTCGACGCGGCTCGCACGCACTACGCACCGAGCCTGGAAGCGCGCACCGAGCGGTCGCTCCTCGAGCTCGCGGCTGTGTTCCAGGCCGCGCTGGGCGCTCCCCGCCGCCGGCAGGTGGTGCTGTGGCAGCGCGTGCTGTTCCCCGAGCGGCTCCCGGGCCTGTTCACGCGCGATCTCCCCGCGCACGTGAAGGCACCCGGCACGTGGATGCACGACGCGCTCCAGGTCCGCGACGACTGGGAGAGCCGCCTACTCAGAACCTGCAAGCACAGCCCGCTTCAGTAGAGGCGGGTGCATCTCCGTCCACGCGGGCCACACGAAGCAGGGCCGCACGTGCGAGCGCCAGCGAGCCGTCACGCCGTGCGAACTAGCGAGTGCCCGAAGCGTCCGCGCCGCATCAACGCCAGACGCCCTGGGGCGCCAGGCGCAGGCCGAGCGGGGTTATGACGTCCAGGCGTTGACGCCGATCTTGCCGCCGAGCTCGGGGCACTCCCCCGAGAACACGCCCCAGCTGCACTCCCAGCCGGGAACGATCCAGGCGTGGAGCATCCAGATGTTGGCGAGGATCGTCTTGTGGCCACCGCGCGCCGCGCACTCGGCCTGGGTGGTCTCTTCGCCACCGACGACCAAGCCGCCCTTCAGGCACAGACCACCGTTGGCGTTGTGCTGGTGCCAGTGATCGTTCGGACCGGCGAAGCCGGGGGGCGGACCGTCGTTGTGGTTCACGAGGTAGCTCAGGCCCACGAGCTTCGAGTCGGGAGTGGTGCCGTCGTACAGCAGCTCCGACGGCGTTGCGGGGTTGAACGAGCCCGCGAGGCCCACGTTCGTGTAGTGAGCGCCGATGCACGGCACGTAGGGCGTCGACTCCGCGTAGCCGGCCGCTTCGGCCTGCTTGACCGTGGGGTACTTCGACCACGTGGTGGCGGCCTGGTTCATCTGCGCAGCGAGCTGCGTGCGCTCGGCGTGCGTGAGCGGCAGCTGCACGAGCGCGCCACGCGGTCCGTGCTCGGCGTCGGCAGTGCCGCCCGAGCCGCCTGTGCCGGTGCCCACTTCGCCCGGCGACGCAGCGACCGGGAGTGCCTTCTCGCACGGCGACTTGCCGTTGGCGCTGCCGACGATCACACCCGCGGTGGTGGCCGCGGCCGGAGGCTTGGCGACGGTGCCGCTGGAGCTCGACTTCGCGACGGTGGTCGACGAAGAGCTCTTGGTGCCGCTCGACGAGCAGGCCGCGGCGAGCGCGAGCACTGCGGCGGCGGCCACGATCGGAGTGCGCCGAACGAAACGGCGACGGTGTTCGATGGCCATGGGCCCCCCTGGAGAACGTCCTTACCTGACGCACACCTTAGGCGGCATCGGGTCGGATCGTTCCGCGGAGCCCGTTGCGCACACGGTACGGACGACCAGACCGCTCGCGGGCCAACAGGTCGGGGATGCCGGCGCGCGGCGTACGCCGCGCGAGTGCCGGTCCGGCGGCCAGCGCGAGGCGCGCCACCCGCCCCCGCTGACCGGCGAAGGGGGCGAGCAGCTCGAGCATCCGGGCGTCGTCGCCGCGGCGATCGCCGGTGAACGCGAACACCACCTGCCGGCCGAGGTGCCAGTCGCCCACGACCACGGCGTCGGGGTCGCCCAACGCGAGATCTCGCACTGTGGCCGACGTCCACGCGCCGACCCCACCGATGGCCCGCAGCACACGGTCGAGCACTCCCGGACCGTTGGCGGCAGCACGGTCGAGCCTGCCGGCCTCGACCGCGACACGCCGCAGCGTCTCGCCCCGGCGCGCTTCGAGACCGAACGCGCGCCGCTCCCGATCGCCGAGGCCGGCGACGACGCTCGGCGCGGGCGGCACCCGCAGACCCGGCGTCGGGCCGGGCGCCGGGGTACCGAGACGGCGGACCATCCCGAACCAGGTGCGCACCGCCTCCAGCCCCGTGACGCGTTGTTCGATCACGGTTCGAGCGGCGATGTCGAACACAGCCGCGCCACTCGTGAGCCGCAAGGCCGGCGCCGACCGCTGCCACGACCCGACGAGCGCGTGATCAGTGACGAGGGCGGCGGGTTCGTCGTGGAGCCCGAGCATCTGCGGAACGCGCGCCAACGTCCACGCCGCGCCGTCGCCCCATGCCTGCGCGTGAGCGACGCGGCCGCGCACGCACACGTGCAAGCTCGCCGGGCCGTGCGGAGTGTTCGCCGCGCGCCAGATCTCGCGCGAGCCGATGCGCGCGCTCGGGTCGTTGGCGCCGCGCGCCAGCGGGCCGCAGACGATGGCGAGGTCGTAGCGATCCGGCAGCGCGAGCTGCACGCTCAGTTGACCAATCGGTCGCGGCCCTCCCAGAAGGGCTGCCGCAGCTTGAACTTCTGGAGCTTGCCGGTAGCGGTGCGGGCCAGCACGTCGCGGAACTCGACCCGTGTGGGGCACTTGTAGTGCGCGAGATGCGCGCGGCAGTGATCGATGAGCTCTTGCTCGTCGGCGGCCGCGCCGGGCGCGAGCACCACGAGGGCCACGACGGTCTCGCCCCACTTCTCGTCGGGTGCACCGATCACCGCAACCTCGGCCACTGACGCGTGCGAGAAGAGGCAGTCCTCGACTTCGATCGACGACACGTTCTCACCGCCGCTGATGATCACGTCCTTCTTGCGGTCGACGATCGACAGGTAGCCTTCGCCGTCGATGCGCCCGCCGTCGCCGGTGTGGAACCAGCCGTCGACGATCGCCTTGTCGGTCTCGGCCGGCTGCTGCCAGTAGCCGTCCATCACCACGTTGCTGCGCGCGAGCACTTCGCCCTCTTCGTCGGTGCGAAGCTGCGCGCCGATGGCCGGCGAGCCGGCGCGGCCGAGACGCCCGGCGCGTTCGGCGGGCGTGAGGTCGTCGTACTCCGCGCGTGGCCGGTTGATCGTGAGGAGCGGCGACGTCTCGGTGAGGCCGTAGATCTGGTTGAACTCCCACCCGAGCTCGGTCTCGACCCGTTCGATCGTGCGGGTGGGCGGCGGTGCACCGGCGGCGACGAGCCGCGTCGTGCCCCGACCCGGTATGGCGCCCGACCATTCGCCCGCCGCGTCGAGCACGGCCGCGAGCACCGCCGGCGCGCAGCAGAGCAAGGTGACGCCGTGCGCGTCGACGCGGCGCAGGATCTCCGCGCCGTCGATCTTGCGCAGGACGATGTGTTGCGCGCCCATGCCGGTGACACCGAACGGCATGCCCCAGCCGTTGCAGTGGAACATGGGCAGCGTGTGCAGGTACACGTCGCGGTCGCTCACACCCATGTGCCAACCGAACGTGGTGGCGTTGATCCAGATGTTGCGGTGCGTGAGCTGCACACCCTTCGGGCGCGCCGTCGTGCCGCTCGTGTAGTTGATCGTGGCGGTCGCGTCTTCGCTCGGCGCACCCCACGGTCGCGGCTCGACGCCGTCGCGGTACAGGATCGCGTCGGACTCGGCGCCGAGCACGAACCGGTGCTTGGCGTCGATGCCGCGCAACGAGTCTTCGAGCTCGGGGTCGATCAGCAACATGGTGGCGCCGCAGTGCTCCACGATGTAGGCGATCTCTTCGGCGTTCAGCCGGAAGTTGATCGGCACAAGTACTCGACCCGAGCCGCTCACACCGAAGAAGCTCGTGAACAGCCGCGCCGAGTTGTGCGACACCACCGCGATTCGTTCACCCTCGCCGACGCCCAGTGCGTCGAGCCCCGCTGCTTGCGCGCGGGCGCGCGCCGCCACGTCGCGCCACGTGAGCTGCGGCCAAGGCGCGGCGGGCTGGTCGGGTTCGTCGACGATCGCGATCCGGTCGCCGTAGACCGCCTCGGCCCGGTCGATGAAGTCGTTGACGGTCAGCTCGACCCTCATGGTCGTCTCCCTGAATCAGCTGCTTGGTTCAGCTCGCGCACAGACCGGCTCGGTTCGCGATCGCGGCCGAGCGTCTCGCTTCGTTCACGACGTGCTGTTCGAGACCGTTCGTGAGGAACACGAACGACACGCCGTTGTCCGGATCACCGAATGCGATCTGGCCACCCGCGCCATCGTGGCCGAAGGTTCGGGCCGACACGGTGCGGCCGAAACCGCGCATGCCCTTGCGCTCGTCGTCGCCGGCGATCACCGTGCCGAGCGCACGGTTCGCGGGCGTGCCAGCCCAGTCGGGGAAGCGATTGCGCACCTCGGCCGTGAACGCGTGCATCGCCGCCGGAGACCAGAGCCCACGTCCGCCGGAGAGCAGCGCCTGGTAGAAGCGCGCCAGGTCGGCCGCATCGGAGACGCCGCCACCACCCGGTACGCCGACCGCTCGCGCCTCGGGCCGGTTGAACTGCAACAAGGCGGCTTCGGTCACTTCGCTCAACGGCAGCTCACGGATGCCGAGCACGGCTTCCAGCTCGTCGGGAGTTGCCGTCGTGCCGACCGAGATGAGCTCGTTGATGTCGCCCTGGTCGGCCTCGGGCACGCCGAGCGCGAACCGCGTGAGACCGAGCGGCTCGAGCACGCGCTCGCGGATGAAGTCGCGGTGATCGGCGCCCGTGACACGAGTGATCAAGGCAGCCAGCACCCAGTGCGCCGAAGTGGGGTGATACTCGAAGCGCGTTCCCGGCTCCCAGTTCAGCCGCCACTTGCCGAACATCTCGAGACGCTGCTCGTGCGTCTCCCACGAACCCGGGCCGAGCGGCGCACGCGGGAACCCGCTCGTGTGCAGCATCACCTGTTCGAGTGTGATGGCTTCCTTGCCGTTCGGCGCGAACTCCGGCAGCACCTCGGCGACCGGCTGATCCAACCGGAGCGCGCCCTCGTCGATGAGCAACCACACGGCCGCCGCGACCACTGGCTTGGTCGCCGAGAAGATCACGTAGCGGCTGCCCGGCGCGGCGGCGCCGAACGTCGCCTCGAACACGACCTCGCCGTCTCGGGCGAAGGCGAGCTGCGCCGACGGCAGCCGCTTCTCGTCGATCTCGCGCTGGACCCGCTCGAGGAGCGCGTCGAGCCTCTCGCTGTCGAGACCCCGTGCCGCAGTCACGACCCGGACCGTAGTGGGTCTGGTGCGCCTTGTTCATCCCGCCGCGGCGGGAACGCCACTCAGCTCTGCGTCGTGTCACCGATCGGTTCGCCGGCCGCGCCGACGGTGGCCGGCATGGCATCGGGCTCGTCGCCGGCGGCGACACCGCCACCACCGGCGGCGCCGTCCTTGTTGCCGTTGAGCAACGAGCCGCCCTGCGCCAGCGTGCGCATGATGGTGGCGGCCAGCCCCTCGACTGCACCACCCCCGCCGGTGACGAGCACCTCGGGCACCACGGTGATGTGGCCCTCGGCGACTGCGTTCGCCACCGCGACCAGCGCGGTGGCCAGCTCGCCGATCGCCCGGCGCTGCGCGTCGAAGCCCTGCGCGCGGGCGAGGCCGAGAGCCTCGACGGCCTTGGCTTCGGCCAGACCGATGGCCTCGGTCTTGGTGGCCTGGGCGCGGCCGGTGAGCTCCACATAGGCAGCCTCGCCGCGGGCCTGGGCCGCACGAGCGTCGGCCTCGTTGCTCTGGATCTGGATGCCGACCTGCGACTGGGCGAGCTTGGCCTGCATGTCGGCCGTGCCCTTGGCCTTCTCCATCTCGACGCGGGCGACCTGCGCACGCTCCTCTTCGGCGAACGTCGCCTTCTCCTGGTTGGCGATCTCGCGCTTGGTGAGCACTTCGACCAGCTCGGGCGGGAACACGACGTCTTGGATGTAGACGCCCTTCGTCTCCACGTCGTACGCGCCCAGGTACTGCGTGATCGCAGTGAACGCGGCCTGTTGCACCTGCATGCGGGTCTCGATGAAGCGCACGGCTTCGAGGTCCTGCAGCGTGTTTCGGAAGTGGTTGCCGACCGCGCTCTGCAGCACCTCGTTCACGAGGTTGAGCATCGTGCCGACCATCGAGATCACCTTCGGTGCCTTCGTGTCGGGCACGTGGATCTGCACCTGGAGCTCGATGCGGAACACGAAGCCTTCACGGCTCTTGCCCTCGATCGGCTTCAGGTTCGCGTCGAGGCTGTGCGCCTGGCTGACGGTGTCGCTCCAGTTGAGTGTGAGGATCGACGTGGGCACGATCTCCGCCGCGTAGACGCGCGGGTTCACTGGGTACTTGCCAGTGCGCAGCGGTTCCTGCCAGATGCCACGATGGCCGGGGCGCACGATCGAGCCGAACTTGAACTCGGTACCCGACGTGTCGCTCGTGGGCAGGCCCACGTAAGCCTTCACCACGGCAACTTCGCCCTGGTTCACGACGAGCATCGGGACGAGCTCCACCTGAACGAGGAAGGGATTGAGCAAGTAGGCGCCGTAGAGCAGCGGGTCGTGTTGCAGACCCATCTTGCCGCCGTGGCCCAAGAACTCCTGGAAATCTTGGTAGTTGTTGTGCAGGTTGTTCTTGTTGCCGAGCAGCACCTCGATCACGTCGGCGTCAGATGCCTGGCGCTGTTCGAGTTCGACGACGTCGGCGAACGCACCCAGGCGACTGGCGATGTCGCCCGACGGCAACGGTTCGCCTTCGAGCGCGGTGACGATGCCGATCATGTCTTGTGGCCCGACGGGTGCGATGACCACGACGCGGAGCTGCTCGGCAGTGAGCCCGAAGCTCTCGGCGCGAATCACCCCGCCACTCGCCTTCGAGACGTGCGCGAGCTCCGGCGACACCGGCAGGCCGTACGCCTGGCGCGCGGTGAGGATCAAGAACGCGACCGGATGGATCGGAACGAGTGTGCCCGGAGGCAACACCGGACGCTGCACACCCTTTTCGCCGTTGCCGTCGATGAAGGCACGCACGTTGGAGAAGTTGCCAAACGCGTTGTCGTAGCGCGCGCTCTTCGCGCCGATGGGGAGTGGCTTGCCGACCTGGGCGATGACCACGCCGATCTCCCCCGCCGGCACCTGCACCCAGGGGAACTTCTTGATCGCGTAGATCGGCCACAGCTTGAACCGCAATCCCGGCATCAGTAGATCAGCCTGGAAGCCGGCTTCACCGTTGAACGCGATCGGGTTGTCGTTCTTCAGCTTCTTGAAGCCGAAGCGCTTGGTGACGAGACCCACCTCGGTGGGGCCGATGCTCTTGAACGAGTTCAGCGCAAGCACCACGACGATGAACGCAACCACTGCGACCACAACGATCACTACCGCTGTCACTGCACACCAGCTCCTTGGACCCACCCACGCGGAGCGTCCGCTCGAGTCACTAGCACTCGCCAACCGCGCGACGCGGTCCCCTATGCCGCAGACTGCACCGAGACGGGCGACGAATCGTCGCCGGGGCGTTGACTCGAACCCAACTTTCCACAAGTATTGGCTTGCGAATATGACCGGAGCATTCGACGGCGGGCGCCGCGCGCTCACGGTGGGCCTCGTGCTCACGGTCACGCTCGTGGGCTTCGAGACGCTCGCCGTATCGACCGCGCTCCCGTCGATCTCGCGCGATCTCGACGGTGTCGGGCTCTACGGGTGGGTGGGGAGCGCCTACATGCTCGGGAGCCTGCTCGGGATCGTGTACGCCGGACGCGCGGCCGACCGGCGCGGTCCGTCACGGCCGTTCGCGACGGGCTTGGTGCTCTTCGCCGTGGCCCTCACCGTCGCCGCGCTCGCACCGAGCATGGCCGTGCTCGTCGCGGCGCGCTTCGTACAAGGACTCGGTGGTGGTGCGATCCCGGCGGTGGCGTACGTGGCCGCCGGTCGGGGCTACCCCACCGAGTTGCAGCCGCGCGTATTCGCCATCATGTCGAGCGCCTGGGTGATACCCGGCGTCGTGGCACCGGCGGTGAGCGCCGTCATCACCTCGACGGTTGGTTGGCGTTGGGTGTTCGCCGGCCTGCTGCCGTTCGTGGTGCCCGCGCTGGTGTTGACGGTGCCCCCGCTGCGTGCGCTCGGCCCGCCGGTGGGCGACAGCGCCGACCGCGCGGTGATCAGCACCGCCGCCGCCGTCCGAGTGACCATCGGCGTTGCGCTCGTGCTCGGCGCCATCGACGGTGCGCCGATCGTGATCGCCGTGCCGTTGGTCGCGCTCGGCGCCATCATGGCCGCGCGCGCGTACCTCCGGCTCGCGCCGCGAGGCACACTGCGCGCGAGCGCGGGCCTGCCCGCGACGATCGCGGTTCGCGGGTTGCAGACCTTCGCGTTCTTCGGGGCCGACTTCTTCGTTCCGCGCCTGATCCAGGACGCGCGGGGCGAGTCGTACGCGATCCTCGCGATCGCGGTGATGGGCGGCACGCTGGCGTGGACAGCCGCGTCGTGGGTCAACGCGCGGCTGATGGGCCGCTACGGAGCGCGGCCTCTGGTGATCGCGGGCTTCGCGACCATCGCCACCGGCAATGCCGCGCTGATCCTCGGTGCGTTCGACGCCACGCCCGTCGCGATCGCCGTCGCCGCGGCGACGGTCACCGGGTTCGGCATGGGCCTCGGATACTCACCGGTGTCGGTGACGATGCTCAGCCAGGCCACCGGCCGCGAGGGCGCGGCGAGCGCCGCGCTCAGCCTGACCGACGTGCTCGGCTTCGCGGTCGGGACGGGCATCGGCGGTGCTGCGGTGAGCCTCGCCCACGCCCGCGGTTGGACCGACGGCACTGGCGTGCAGCTTGCGTTCGCGCTCCCGCTCGCGATCGCGCTCGCCGGCACCCTCGTCGCCCGCCGACTCCCCGCACCGCCACTCGAACCGGCGTCCCAGATCGGCGCCCCACGCGCACGAGCGACGCCGGTTGGGGTGGAGGATCAGGCTTCGGGGTCGTAGCTGCGCTGGAGGAAGACCTGCACGCGAGCGATCAGGTCATCGTGCACGTCGAACACGATGGCCTCGTCGGTTCGCAGTCGGGCGCCGTCGAGCGTGACCGTCTCCGCCAGCTCCACACACACTCGACCTGCGCCATCACCGAACATGCGGACAACCTGCATGTCGTAATCGCGCATCCACGCGAACGTCGCCTTCAAGAACTCGACGTACGCATCGCGACCATCGAAGTCGTCGCGATACGGACCCTTGCGCACCACGTCGGGGCGCAGCGTCTTGGCGAGCCCGTCCCAGTCGTTCGCGACCATGCACTGTAGGTAGCGCTCGACGACCTGCGCGCGCTCCGGCACCGCTAGTGCGGGCTCCGAGCGAGCTCCCGGCGGTACCACGAGTAGAAGTGTGCCGTACCCGCCTCGGGCGCGAGACCCGTGAGGTTCACGTGGTACGGCTTCACTTCGAGGCCGAGCGAACGCGCTGCATCGATGCCGACCTGACGGGACTCGACGAGAATCGCGTCTTCCACGCCGGTCTCGTCGAACGCGGCCTTCATGATCGCGGGCAAGCCCGGAACGACCGTCTCCATGTCGTCGGGCACGCAGTAATGCGCGCGGTTCACATGCGTGCCGTTACCCGTGGGCAACACGACCGAGATCACGCGCAGCCCGTGGTAGAGCTCGATCATCAAGTTCGGGTAGATGCCGGCCCACGCGACCGCGAACGAGCTCATCGGCTCCTCCCGGCGCGCGTGGTACTGCTCGAGACCCTGCACCCACTGCGCGTAGAGGCCCGACCGACCACCGCGCTCCTCGTGCAACTCCAGGAACTGCACGTGGAAATGCTCGCCGAACGTCCAGTCGAGCGTGTCGCAATCGGAGAACGACGCCAGGCCGTCGTGGTACGGCGGAACGTGGTAGCAGTCGCCGAAGACCTCCATGAAGGTCTTCCAGTCGGACGCGTACGGCGTGTCTTCGGTAGCGAGGACCGTCCAGCCATCGAAGTCGAGGCAGTCGCTCAGGCCACGCGCGGCGAAGTCGTCTTCGAGGCGGGCGAACTCTGCATCGAACTCGCGGCGGCGCGCCGGGTCGACAGCGAAGTGGAAGCCGCGCCAGCTGAGCAGCTCGAACGACGCGAGCCCGAGCGAGGCGCGCTCCTCGCGGTTGAACGAGATGTCGCGCCCACCGATCAGCGAGCCATCGCGACGGTACGACCACTGGTGATACGGACACGTGATGCACGAGCGGTCGATGAACTCGTCGTCGCGGGCCATCGGGCGCAACGTGTGCGTACACAAGTTGCTGACCGCGCGCACGCGGCCGTCGTCGTCGCGCGTGAGCAGGAGTCGCTCGTCGCCGTCGGCGCGCCGGTGTCCCTTGCCCGGGAGCAACAGGTCGTGGCCGAGGTAGAGCAGCCCATGACCCGGACGGAACAGCGACGCCTGCTCCTGCGCGTGGCGGGCCGGGTTCGCGAAATCTGCGAGATCGAGAGCAGGAACCCCGTCAGCCCGAAAGGTGTACCCGTTGCGTGGCCATTCGACAGACATCGTTACCGGCCACGATAGGACCCCCTGATCGCGGTCTCGGGCACCCTGGTCGTCAAGATTGCATGAATGTCGCCGAGAGCAGAGCCCGCGCTTACTGCGGCTCGCTCGCCGCGGTCGTAGCGACCCGTTTTGCCCACGGATAGTCGGGTTTACCGCTCGGTGACCGTTCCACTTGCGCCACGAGGTGCACTTCGCGCGGGACCTTGTACCCGGCGACGAGCGTGCGGGCGTGCACGGCGAGATCCTCGAGTGTGGGAACGCGACCAGCCCGCGGCTGCACCACCGCCACGACCCGCTCGCCCCAGCGTTCGTCGGGCACGCCGACCACGATCACGTCGAACACATCGGCGTGCGCCTTCAGCGCCGCTTCGACTTCCTCGGGGAAGATCTTCTCGCCACCCGAGTTGATGCAGACGGAGCCCCGCCCGAGCAACGTCATCGAACCGTCGGCTTCGATGACGGCATGATCGCCCGACACCGCGTAACGGCGCCCGTCGAGCTCGACGAACGTGGCCGCGCTCTTCTCGGGGTCCTTGTGGTAGCGCAGCGGCACGTTGCCGCCCCGCGCCATCCGGCCGACGATCCCGGATCCGGCCGCCACCGGCTGCAGGTGCTCGTCGAGCACCACCGTGTCGGGGCCCATCCGAACGGTCGGGAGCCCTTCTTGTTGGCCGCCCCCCTTCTGCACGAGCGTCATGCCGTTGTACCCCGTCTCGGTGGACCCGACCGCGTCGGCGACGATCAGCTCCGGGAAGCGAGCGAGGAAGCGGTCCTTGACCGAGCGCGAGAACACGGCTGCGGTGCTCGACACGGCAACGAGCGACGACACGTCGTAGTCGGCACCGTCGAGTGCCTCGATCAGCGGGCGGCCCATCGCATCGCCAGTGATGTTGAGGCTCGCGATCCGGTGGCGCTCGACGGCGCGCCACACCTCGGTGGGTTCGAACTTCGGCATGAGCACGGTGGTGCGCCCGTTGAAGAGCCCGTTGAGGGTGCCCCACTGTGCGGCGCCGTGCATCAGCGGCGCGATCACGATGCCTTTGCCGCTCGTGTCGTCGGGCGCCGCCTTGGCGAAGGCGTACTCGTCGACGATCACCTCTCCGGTGCTGAAGACGATTCCGCCGCCGAGCACGCGCAGCACGTCTTCGTGGCGCCACACGACGCCTTTGGGCATGCCGGTTGTTCCGCCCGTGTAGAGGATGTAGATGTCGTCGTCGGAGCGCGGCGCGAAGTCGCGCACCGGAGAGCCCGACGCGAGCGCGTCGGCGTAGTCAACGGATCCGATCGAGGCGCAGCTCGTTGCCGTGCCGTCGTCGATGGCGATCAGGTGCCGGAGCCGCGGCAATGAATCGCGCACGGCTTCGATCCGCGGCGCGAAGCGGGCATCGTGCACCAAGGCCACCAGATCGGCGTCGTCGAACAGGTAGCGGAGCTCTGCCTCGACGTATCGATAGTTGACGTTGCCCGGTACCGCGCGCAGCTTGTAGGCGGCGAAGATCGTCTCGACGAACTCGACGCTGTTGAACCCGTAC
>JADGOO010000109.1 GCA_017882905.1 Acidimicrobiia bacterium
CGGGTTCGTCAGAATCGCGAGCGGGGATTGTCGTTCGCCGAGGCGCGCGAGCTGGCGACGGCCGGCAGCGTCTTCACGACGCACACGCCGGTGCCGGCCGGCAACGAGACGTACGGGGCCGACGAGATCCTCGCGGTGCTCGGGCATCTCGCCGACGAGCTCCAGGTCGACAGCGACGCGCTCCTCGCGCTCGGGCGGCTGCACCCGGATGCCGCGGACGAGCCGTCGGGGCTCACACCGCTCGCGATGCGCGCGGCGCGGTCGACCAACGCGGTGAGCGCGCGCCACGGCGAAGTCGCTCGCGACATGTGGCGCGATCTGCCCGGGGTGGACTCGGTTCCGATCACGCACGTCACGAACGCGGTACATCTGCCCACGTGGATGGCGCCTCCGATGCGCGCACTGCTCACTCGCCACCTCGGCGCCGGTTGGGAACGTCGGGCCGGCGATCCGGCCCTCTGGGAGGGCATCGACGCGATCAGTGACGAGGAGCTGTTTGCGGTTCGGCGTGAGCTGCGCGGTCGTCTTGTCGACATGGTTCGCCGCGAAGCGGTCGTCGACCGTCTCGCCCGGGGTGAAGCCATCGATTTCGTGCAATCCGCGGCGAGCGCCTTCGATCCGGAGCATCTCACCATCGGCTTCGCCCGCCGCCTCGCCACGTACAAGCGACTCAACCTGCTCGTGCACGACGCCGCGCAGGCACTGTCGCTGCTCGAGCCCGAGCGACCGATCCAGCTCGTGATCGCCGGCAAGGCTCATCCGCTCGACGACGAGGCGAAGGGCATTGCGCAGCGCATGTTCGCACTGAAGCGCGAACCCGCAGCGCGTGGCCGCGTCGTGTTCATCGAGGACTACGACCTGAGGGTCGCGAACACGCTCGTCGCCGGCTGCGACGTGTGGCTGAACCTGCCTCGGCCGCCCCTCGAAGCGAGCGGCACGAGCGGCATGAAGGCAGCCCTCAACGGTGCGCTCAACCTCAGCGTGCTCGATGGCTGGTGGGCCGAGGCATACGACGGCGTCAACGGATGGGCGATCGATGGTACGGCCGACCCCGACGAGAGCGCGAAGGACGAGCGCGACGCTCGTGCGCTCTACGACCTGGTGCAGCAGCAGGTGAAGCCCGAGTTCTATGCCACCGACCCGGGCGGTCTCCCGTCGGCGTGGCTGCACCGGGTGCGGGCCTCGCTGCGCACGCTGGGGCCGCGGTTCTGCGCGACGCGCATGCTCGCCGATTACGCCGACCAGATCTGGACCACGCGCTGAAAACGGGACATGTCCTAGCGTTGCGGCGTGGCTCGCAGGATCACAGCAGCGTGCGGTGAGCTCGTCGTGCACGGCGCGGTCGACGCGCACACCCTTGATGCACTGACCGAGTGGGTCGAGACGGTGCAGCGGTGGCCGGCGGGGAGCCATCGCTTTGGCCAGTACGCCGAAGAGACCGACCGTGGGCCGGTGATCTGTCGAACCGAGAACGTGTCGGCGTGCCACGCCGGCTTTGCGAAGCTCGTCGCCGGCGACCTCGCGGCCATCGCGTCGAGCGCGTTGGGCGCGCCCGCCACGGCGTTCAAGGACAAGATCAACTACAAGCAGCCCGGCGGCGCCGGCTTCCGCCCGCATCAGGATCAGGTCGCCTATCCGGGCGCTCGCGACGTGATGTCGTTGCTGCTCGCGATCGACGAGTGCACCGTCGAGTCGGGCTGTCTGTGGATCGCGCCCCAGGTGGATCGCGAGCTCGCCGTCGACGATCGGGGAGTGGTGCGGGCCGATGTCGCCGAATCACTCGAATGGCAGGCCGCCGAGCTCGCACCCGGCGACGTGCTGTGCATCCCCGGATGCGCGCCGCACTACAGCAGCGCGAACGCGACCGATGCGCAGCGCCGCGTCTTCATCGCGAGCTACTCGCCCACGCGACACGACTACACGCGCGACGACTACTACGGCGCCCGTCAAGCGGTCATGACCGACGCCACCGCGCGCGACGGTCGGTTCCGAATCAGCACGCTCGCCGACTTCGACGGTGTCGAAGTTGCCGTAAGCGTGGCCGCGGGTTGCACACACAGCTGACCGGCTGCGGCGCGAGCATGTGGGGATGGGGAACCGTGGCTGGCGGGTTGTCGAACGCGGGCCGGGACCGCCACCAGGCGCGACGCAGGCAACCATCGACGTCGGTGGGCTGGCACGTTCGTTCTGGTACGTGCCCGGACCGCAGCCCGACGCGCCGCTCGTGATCGCGTTGCACGGCGCGGGCGGTCAAGGCGCCGGCATGGCGTGGCTCACCGGCCTGACGACCCGTGCCCCCGCCGCCGGCTTCGCCGTCGCGTTCCCCGATGGCCGGCAACGGGCCTGGAACGACGGTCGGTCCAGCGCACGCGTCGCGCGCCGTTCGGGCGTCGACGGCGTGGCGTTCCTCGACGCGCTCGTCGGTGATCTTGCTCGCCGCCGGGTTGCCGCGCCCGACGCGCTCTACGTGTGCGGCATCTCGAATGGTGGCTTCCTCACCGAGCACTACGCGCACCGCGCGTCGCCCGCGCAACCTGTCGCCGTCGTGATGTTTCACGGCACCGCCGACCGGTGGGTGCCGTTCGAGGGCGGACCCATCGGCCCACTCGGTCGCGTCGCGCAACGCCGAGCCGGTCCGGGCTCGGGTCGCGGGCTGGCGATCGGCGCGCTCGAGGTGGCTCGTGAGTGGGCCGCCGGCAACAGCTGCGCCGCGACGCCGTCGACCGTCTCGGTGGCCGCCGACCTGCCGGTCACGCGGCTGACCTGGCCGGGTGCCGTGCCCGTGGTGCCCCACCGCATCGATGGAGGCGGCGACACCTGGCCGGGTGGTCCGCAGTACCTGCCCGTCCGCGTCGTCGGCCCGGTTGCTCGGAACCTCGACGCGACCGGCATCCTGGTCGACTTCTTCGGCTCGGCGCGGTCAGCTGATCGTTGAGCGCACCCGATCCGTTGACGGCGTCGTTCGGCGCGTGCCCGCTCGACACCCGACGGTGACGTTCACCTAGCGTGCGCCGCCATGAGGGAGCTGGCCGATCGAGTCGTCATCGTCACGGGCGCGTCGCGCGGCATCGGCAAGGGATTGGCGATCGGTCTCGGCGCACTCGGAGCCCGGGTCGTGTGCGCGGCCCGCACAGTGCGTGAAGAGCCGGGCGGGCTCCCAGGCACGATCGGCGCCACCGTCGACGCGGTGCGGGCGGCGGGCGGTGAAGCAATTGCCGTGCAGTGCGACATCGGTGTCGAAGCAGACATCAAAGCGCTGATCGACACCACCGTCAAAGAGCTCGGGCGTGTCGACGTGCTCGTGAACAACGCCATGGCGCCGACGCGCGCGCTGTTCGCCGACGCGACGGCCGAAGAGTGGGACGAGTCGATGCGCGTGAACGTGCGCAGCTTGTTCGTGTTCGTGAAGGCCGTGGTGCCGCACATGACGGCGCAGGGCGGCGGCAGCATCATCAACATCTCGTCGGGAGGCGCCGAGCACGCCTCGCAGCCGCACCTCCCACCGGGCTTCCTCACCTACGCGGTGGCGAAGGCTGCGATGGAGCGGTTCAGCTCGGCGCTCGCTCCCGAGCTACGGCCGTTCGGGATCACGGTGAACGCCTTGCGGCCGGGCGCCGTGAAGACCGAGCTGGCCACGCGGGAGCTCGGCGAAGACTTCGACTGGTCGGCGTGGAAGACGCCCGATGCGGTTGTCCCCGCCGTCGCGTTCCTCGCCCAGCAGATCAACACCGATTTCACGGGTCGCGTTGTCGACTCCACCCAGTTCGGCGACGTGTGGCCGTGAACGACGTCGTTCGGATTGGTGCGCTCGGTGCGGCGCGCATCACGCCGTCGGCGCTGATCAAGCCGGCGCGCTCGGTCGCGGCCGCCGAGGTCGTGGCCGTCGCCGCGCGCGACCAGGAGCGGGCGAAGAAGTTCGCCGAACGCCACAACATCCCGCGCGTCGACGCCGATTACGCCGCCCTCGTGGCCGACGAGAACATCGACGCCGTGTACAACCCGCTGCCGAACGGGCTGCACGCGGCCTGGACGATCGCCGCGCTCGAGGCCGGCAAGCACGTGCTGTGCGAGAAGCCGTTCGCGTCGAACGCGGCGGAGGCCGAACAGGTGGCCGATGTGGCGGCGCGCACCGGCCTCGTGGTGATGGAGGCGTTCCACTGGCGCTATCACCCTCTTGCGAAGCGCATGGTCGAGATCGTGCACAGCGGCGAGCTCGGCGCGATCCGGCGCATCGACACCGCGCTGTGCTTCCCGCTCCCCAAGTTCAGCGACATCCGCTACCAGTACGACCTCGGCGGCGGTGCGCTCATGGATGCCGGCTGCTACACGGTGCACATCGCGCGCACACTCGGCGGCACTGGCGGCGAGGAACCCGAGGTCGTGTCGGCCACGCCCACGCTGCGCACCCCACAGATCGATCGCGCGATGCGAGCCGAGCTCAGGTGGCCGAACGGGTGCTCGGGGAGCATCACGTGCTCGATGTGGTCGAAGCGGCTCCTGCGCCTCCACGCCCGTGTGGTGGGCGAGCGCGGTGAGCTGCGCGTGTTCAATCCGACGACGCCACAGCTGTATCACCGCATGAAGGTCACGGTCGATGGCGCGCGGCGCATCGAGCGCGTGACGCGGCGGCCCACCTACGAGTTCCAGCTCGAAGCGTTCTGCGCCGCGGTGCTCAACGGCGCGCCCACGCTCACGCCTCCGTCGGAATCGATTGCGAACATGCGCGTGATCGACGACATCTACCGCGCCGCCGGGATGACCCCGCGTGGCACCTGAGCTCGCCAAACGGCCTGTGGCCTTTGGCTTCCCCACCACTCAACGGCTGGACTGACTGCGTGAGCGACGACACCGAGACAGCAACACCGATCGAGGGCGACGGCGTGACGCTGGCCGCCGACGTCAGCGGACCGGTCGACGGCGCACCGGTCGTGCTGCTGCACGGCGGCGGCCAGACCCGTCACTCGTGGCATCACACGGCCGTTGCGCTCGCGGCGCGCGGGCGGCGCGTGTACAACCTCGACCTGCGTGGCCACGGTGACAGTGGGTGGGCCGTCAACGGCGACTACTCGCTCGACGCGTTCGCGGCCGACGTGCGTGCGGTTGCTGCCTACGTCGCGGCCCACGACCCGCAGCATCGACTTCCGGCGCTCGTGGGCGCGTCGCTCGGCGGCATCTCGTCGCTCGCAGCGATCGCCGAGACCGACACGCCGGTTGCGAGCGCGCTCGTACTCGTCGACGTGGCCCCTCGCATCGAGACGCAGGGCGCGGATCGCATCGGCGCGTTCATGATGCAGAACATGGAGAGTGGCTTCGCGTCGCTGGAAGAGGTGGCCGACTCGATCGCGGCCTACAACCCGCACCGGCCCCGACCGTCGAACCTCGAGGGTCTCAAGAAGAACCTGCGCGAGCGCGACGGGCGGTGGTACTGGCACTGGGATCCGGCGTTCATCAACGGCCGCCGGTCGTCGACCGACGAGACGCGGTCGCTCACGCACCCCGACCGCCTCGTCGCAGCCGCGCAAGTGATCGCGGCGCGCAAGCTGGCGACGCTGCTCGTGCGCGGCCGCCAGAGCGACCTGCTCAGCGAACAGGGGGCCAAGGACTACCTCGAGCTCGTGCCCCACGCCCAGCTCGTCGACGTGGCCGGCGCCGGGCACATGGTCGCCGGTGACCGCAACGACCTCTTCAACGACGCCGTGGTGGGCTTCCTCGACGCCGTGACCTGAACCACGGGCGGGTGACCCGGTCCACTCAGCCCTCCAGACTGCCCGTCGCGCAGTCGATATGCGATGGATGACGGAGGGCCGCACCCGCGACGAGTGCCTCGACCAGGCGAACCGGTCGCTGCTGCGATCGGCGCCGGTCGGACCGCCCGCGGCATTCGTGCTGGCGCTCACCCTCGGCGACGCCGTGCCGTGGTCGCGCCGCCTCGTGTTCGTGGCCGCCGTGAGCCTCGTCAACGTGTTCGGGTTCGTCTCCGCCCTCTTCTACCTGCGCCGGCGCCGCGCCGGTGGTGGGTCGAGCCAGCGGTGGGCGGCACCCACCTACGGCTTCGCGCTCGGCGTGGCGTGGTCGTCGATCGCGCTCGTGGGCTTCCCGAGCGCGCATCACGTGGAGCTCCGCACGGTGATCGCGCTCTTCATCGCGGGCGTGTCGGCCACCAACATCGTGTCGGCGGCTGGGATGCGCTCGTTGTTCTGGTCGACGCAGCTCCCACTCGTGGGCATCCCCACCGTGATCTACCTCGCGAGCAATGAGCGGGTGACGCGGCTGCTCGGAGTATCGATGCCGATCTACCTGCTCGTCATGATCGTGCTCTACCTCGAAGTGAATCGCACCGTCGTGAGCGAGATCGAGCTGAAGCATGTGAACGCCGACCTGATCGCCGATCTCACCGCGCAGCAGGCTCGTACTGACGAAGCGAACCTGCAGCTGCGCGAGGCGAACGAAGCGCTCACCGAGCTCGCGATGCGAGACCACCTCACCGGTCTCGCGAATCGCGCCGCGTTCCTCGAACGCCTCGAGGCGGCAATGTCGATGGCGCGGCGCTCGCAGCACGTTGTGGGCGTCATCTACTTCGATGTGGATCGGTTCAAGATCGTGAACGACTCGCTCGGTCACGGAACCGGCGACGACTTGCTCGTGGGCCTGGCGCAGCGCGTGCAATCGGTGTTGCGCCCCAACGACGTGCTCGGACGGCTCGGCGGTGACGAGTTCGTGGTCCTGCTCGACAACCTCGCCGATTCGTACGAGGCCGTCATCGTGGCGCACCGGATCCGTGATGCGCTGCGCACACCGTTCGAGCTCGGCGGGCGCGCCGTTCCCGTCACGGTGAGCTTCGGTGTCGCGACCACTTTGCACCAGGGCGATGGGGCCGCCGACCTGCTGCGCCACGCCGACGCCGCGCAGTACAGCGCGAAGCAGGGCGGCCGTGACCGCGTGGAGGTCTTCGATATCGACCTACGCGCCCGTGTCGAGCGCCGTCTCGATCTCGAACGAGAGCTGGGTGACGCGCTGCGCACCGGTGCGATCATCCCGTGGTTCCAGCCGCAGATCGATCTCGACACGGGAGCGGTCGTCGGTGCCGAGGCGCTGGCGCGCTGGCAGCATCCCGAGCGCGGCCTGCTCGGTGCACCGGAGTTCCTTCCCTTCGCCGAGGAGGTCGGACTCATCGTCCACATCGACGAGCAGGTGATGGCACAGGCGATCCGCGCGCGCGTGGCGCTCGCCGAGGCCGGTGTCGACCCGTCGTTCCGCATGTGGTGCAACATCTCGCCCCGCCAGCTCACACGCGGCCAGCCGGTGCAACGGTTGGCGACGTTCCTCGAGCTCGTGGGCTGCGATGCCAGCGGCATCGGCGTGGAGATCACCGAAACCGGAGTGCTCGTCGACACCGAGGCAGCGGCACGCGAGCTCACCGTGGCTCGCCGACTCGGCGTGCGCGTCGCGCTCGACGACTTCGGCACCGGGCATTCGTCGCTGACGCTCCTGCGCGAGCTGCCCATCGACGAGGTGAAGATCGACCGCAGCTTCGTGCGCGACTTCGTGCACGACCCCGCCGACGCAGCCATCGTGGCTGGGGTCACCGACCTCGCCCATCGACTCGGGCTGGCCGTGATCGCCGAAGGCGTGGAAGAAGCCGAGCAGGAGACCGCGTTGCGCGCGTTGCGGTGCGAGCGAGCGCAGGGGTTCCGTTACGGGCGGCCGCTGCCCCTCGAGGCGCTCTTCGACACGCTCCACCTCGCGAGGCGAGCGGATGATGCAGCGGTCGCTGACGGACTTGCCGTCGCCGACCATCTCGCAGCCCCCGCGGCTGCCGCGCTGCTCGGCGACCCGGGCGCCGCCTGAGCTCGGCGCGCGAGACTGGCGCTGATGCGCCTCAACCCGAAGCCGGTGCCGATCGATCTCACCGACGACGAGATCCGGACCGCAGTGGCCGACGCAACGGTCGCGCCACTGCTCTGCGCGGTCGCGCAGCTCACGGGCGATCAGTCGATCCTGCACGACGATCTGCGGCCCGACATGACCAAGATCTTCGAGCCGAACGCGGGTTACTCCGACGAGCAGCTCGGGCGCGCGCGTGCACTCTCGGCCGACGCGCTGATCCGCTACCGCGACGGCGGCTGCCACGCCGCCCCCGAACCCGCGGGCGCGGCGCTGCGCACCCTGATCGACTTCATCGGCGGCGCCACCGTCGACGACGACTATGTGCCGTTGCTCACCGAAGAGCTGGCGCTCGAGGGCGAAGACCGCCGCGCGCCCACGTGGACGAAGTCGGACGTCGCGCCGGATCGAGACTTCCGTGTGGCGATCATCGGCGCCGGCATGTCGGGCATCGTCGCCGCGCACCGTCTTGCGCAGGCGGGGATCCGGTTCGTCATCTTCGAGAAGAACTCGGAGGTGGGCGGCACGTGGTGGGAGAACACCTACCCGGGTTGCCGTGTCGACATCGCCAACCACTTCTACAGTTACTCGTTCGCGCAGACGAACGAGTGGCCGGGCTTCTTCTCCACGCAACAGGTGCTGCTCGACTACTTCCGCACCTGCGTCGACGAGCTCGGCCTGCGCGAGCACATCCAGCTCAGCACCGAGGTGCTGCACGCTGACCTCGACGAATCAACCCAACAATGGCATGTGTGCGTGCGGCACGGCGACGGCCGCGAGGAGACGCACGTCGTCGACGCGGTTGTGAGCGCAGTCGGTCAGCTCAACCGGCCGAAGATGCCCGACATCGCCGGCATCGACCGCTTCGAAGGCGAATGGTTCCACTCGGCGCGCTGGAACCACGCCGTCGACCTCACCGGCAAGCGCGTCGGCATCATCGGCACCGGCGCCAGTGCCGCGCAGTTCATCCCCGTCGTCGCGGAGGAGGCCGCGCGCACGACGATCTTCCAGCGCACACCGCCGTGGCTGCTCCCCGTCGAGAACTACATGGACGACGTGCCGGCGACCCTGCGCACCCTTCTGCGCCACGTGCCCGACTACGGCCGCTGGGATCGCCTTTGGGTCTTCTGGCGCACGCACGAGAGCCTGCTCAAGATGGCCGAGGTCGATCCGGAGTGGGACGGCGGCGAGCTGTCGGTGAGCGAAGCGAACCAGGTGCTGCGCGACCTGTTCTCGATGTATTACCAGCTGATGTTCGCCGATCGTCCCGACCTGGTGGCCAAGGCGCTGCCGCAGTACCCGCCGATCGCCAAGCGGGTCGTGCTCGACAACGGCATCTACGTGACCACCCTGCGGCGCGACGACGTGGAGCTCGTCACCGATGCCATCGCAGAGATCACCGAGAAGGGCGTGCGCACGGTCGACGGTGTGGACCACGTGTTCGACGTGCTCATCTACGGCACCGGCTTCGAGGCATCGAAGTTCCTCACGCCGATGCAGATGACCGGTGTGGGTGGTGCCGATCTGCACGAGCGCTGGCATGGCGACGCACGGGCGTATCTCGGGATCACGGTGCCCGACTTCCCGAACCTCTTCTTGATGTATGGGCCGAACACGAACATCGTGATCAACGGTTCGATCATCTACTTCTCGGAGTGCGAGGCGCACTTCGTCGTCGAGAGCATCCGCATGTTGCTGGAGCGCGGCGCCCGGTCGATGGCACCTACGACGAAGGTGCACGATGCGTACAACGAGCGCGTCGACGCGGGCAACCGTTCGATGGCGTGGGGCGTGTCGAAGGTGAGCAGCTGGTACAAGAACGAGTTCGGCCGTGTCGCGCAGAACTGGCCGTTCTCGCTGCTCGAGTACTGGCAGCAGACGCGCACGCCGGATCCCGACGACTACGTGCTGCGCTGACCTGCTCGATCACCCCAGGTTTTGTTGGTGATTCTTCTTGGTAGCGAACGTATGTTCGTATAGAATGAGCGCATGCTCGAAGGTCTCGTTTCCGCAGTCGACGAGCTCATCGGCGTCGGTGTCGGCACGATGACCGACGCCGCGATCCACGGCGAGCTCATCGCACTCCGCCGGGAGATCGACCGCCAGGAACACCGCGCCGCCGCCCTGTTGGTCGCGGTGCATCAACGTGGGATCCCGTGCGCCGCGGGTGCGTCGTCCACGCCCGCTTGGGTGCAGTGGCAGACCGGGCAACGTTGGCGTGACGCGAAGCTGTCGTTGGATGCGGGCCTGGCCTGTGCGGTGTTGCCGTTGGTGGCGAAGGCGTGGGCGCAGGGCGAGATCTCCGCTTCCGCCGCGGCGGCGATCGGCGCCGGCCGTGACGATGCGCATGGTGATGTGTATGGGGAGATGGAACAGACGTTGGTGGAGTACGCGGCGGCGAACGAGTGGCGCAGCCTGCATGCGGTGGTGCGTCACTACCGCCGCTATGTGGATGCGCTCGACGAACGCGAACCGTCCGACCGCAACGGCCTGCACCTGTCGAACACGTTGGGTCGGTGGGCGCAGGTGGGCGACTACGACGATCTCGGCGGCCACGTCATCAGCACCGCGATCTCGGCCGCCATGGGCAAGCCGCTCGAGGGTGACGAGCGCACGCCGGCGAAGCGGCGCGCCGATGCGCTGGTGGATGTGGCTCGCTTCTACCTCGACCATGCCGACCTGCCGTTGGAGGCCGGCGAAGCCCCGCACGTGAGTGTGGTCGTCGACTGGACGACCCTCACCGGTGGTGCACAACAGCCAACGGTGTTCGGTCCCACGCTCTCACCCGTCCAGCTCCGCCAGCTGCTCTGCGATTGCAATGTGAGCCGGATCGTGACCGGCCCCGACAGCCGACCCCTCGACGTGGGCCGCGAGCAACGCACCGCCCCCACATGGATGCGCAAAGCCCTCGCCAAACGCGATGGCGGCTGTCGCTATCCGGGCTGTGAACGGCCACCCAACCGTTGCCAAGCCCACCACGTGTGGGAATGGGAAGACGGCGGCCCCACCGCGATCCACAATCTCGTGCTCTTGTGCTCCTTCCACCACCACACAATCCACCGCCCCGGCTGGACCACCACCTTCGACGGCCACACCCTCACCATCACCAACCCCGACGGCCAACCCATCTCGACCGTCGCACCCCACCCGAACACCGACCCACCCCGCTCGACGTAACACGCCCCGAGCGGGCATTTCGGGGCGTATTCGTGACGGCGAGCGCCACCTTCGCGACTGGCGCGACGACCCGAGAGAGACCCGGCTTCAACGGGGATGCGCGCGTTCGCGAGGATGTCTCCATGAAGATCACACGACAGGTGGTCGTGCTCGACGCGGCTGACCTGGCCGTCGAGAGCACGTTCTGGGCGGGAATGCTCGGCGGTCGCGTCTTCACCGACGACACATGGCACAGCGTCATCAGCAGGGACGGCCAATGGGTGATCGGCGTTCAGCTCGCTCCCGACCACGTCCCTCCTGACTGGCCGGACGGCAACCCGCAGCAGGTCCATCTGGATCTGCACATCGATGACCCGGTGAGCGCCCACGCCGAGGCGGTCGCGCTCGGCGCTCGCCTGTTGCAAGCAGCCGATGATCTGAGCGCAAGCGAGGGGCACCAGGTGTACGCCGACCCTGCGGGGCACCCGTTCTGTCTCGGGTGGGGGCATCCGGACAACGAGGCGATCGCTCGGATCCTGCGCGGCCGTAGCTGAACGACACGCGCTCGACGGAGGTCCACCGATGGCGAAGCTGCTCTACTCGGCCACCATGTCGCTCGACGGGTTCATCACGGGCGCGGGCGGTGACATGTCGTGGTTGACCGAGTACATCGGCCCGAACCCGACCGTCGACGACGTGATCATTCGGACGGGCTCGTTGCTCGTGGGCAACCGCACGTTTCGCGGCGACGATCCGCACAAGGGCACCGAGCACGAAGGCGAGCCGTTCGGTGGTGGATGGGACGGCCCGCAGTTCGTGCTCACCCACCACGCGCCCGACACCTCGCCGGCGCCGGGCATCACCTTCGTCGGCGACCTCGAGACGGGCATCGCCGCGGCGAAGGCGGCCGCGGGCGACAAGTACGTGAACGTGCTCGGCGCCGATACCGCTCGCCAATGTCTCGAGGCGGGCGAGCTCGACGAGGTCCTCGTGTGCATCGCCCCGTTGCTCCTCGGCGACGGCGTGCGCCTCTTCGAGCATCCGGGCGGCACCGACGTGAAGCTCGAGCGTCTGAGCCTCACGCACGCGCCGTCAGCGACCAACCTCTGGTTCCGCGTCGTGCGCTGATCGGCGAGGTCGACCCTGAGCACGCCGGGCCGACGAGTCCGGGCTTTGCGATTCGGAGCGCGGCGGGCAAGATGTGCCCACACGGCTCGTGCAACGGAAGGCGGTCTCACATGACCGGCGAGCGCCCGGTGTTCAACCAGGTCAATCTCGTGGTGCGCGACATGGAGCAGATGGTCTCGTTCTACGAGCGTTTGGGTGTGGAGGTCGCGCCCACCATCGATCCGTGGCAGCGTCACCACCGAACGCTGTCGACGGCCGAGGGACTCGATCTCGATCTCGACAGCACGACGTTCGCGCAGCAATGGAACAAGGGATGGCCGGCTGGTCGCACCGGTCCGGTGCTCGGCTTTCGCCTTCCGTCGGCCGATGCCGTGAACGCGACGTACGACGACCTGGTCGGTGCGGGCTACGAGAGCCAGCAACCTCCCTACGACGCGTTCTGGGGTGCGCGCTACGCGATCGTCGTCGATCCCGACGGCAACCCGGTCGGTCTGATGAGTCCACCTGACCCGGCGCGCAGCACGAATCCGCCGACGCCCAACGACTGACGCTCGCCGAACATCTCACCGTGACGCGACGCGCGCGTCGGCCATCATGGCGGAATGTCATTCGTGGTTCGTCGCCTCACGCCGGACGACCTCGACCTCGTGCGCGTGCTTCGGCTGCAGGCGCTGCACGACGCGCCGTCGGCCTTCGGGTCCACCTACGAGCGTGAGGTCGCGTTCCCCGACGACGTGTGGGCGAATCGCCTGCGCCCCGACGGTCACCCACACTTCGTGTGCGCCCGCGACGACGGCGAAGCCGTCGGCATGGTCGCGGTTGCGTTCGACGAGAGCGATCCGCAGATCGCGTGGCTCGTCGGCATGTGGGTCGACGCGAGCGTGCGCGGCACCGGCGCCGCCGACGCACTCGTGCGCGAGGCCCTCGAGTGCGCCGGCTCACATGGTCGCCGGGTCGTTCGCTTGCACGTGACCGACGGCAATGTTCGGGCCGAAGGCTTGTACTGCCGCCTCGGCTTCGTGCGCACGGGCTCGTCGTTCGTGCGTGATCGCGACGGCGTCGCCGAGATCGAGATGGAGCGCCGGTCGTGAGTCGTGTCGCTCAGGTGTACATCAACGAGCCGGGCGTGGTGAGCAGCTCGCCGGTCTCGAGCCACGTCTTCAGGCCGGAGAGGATCATCGGCCAACCGCCGTAGAGCTGGTCGTTGGCGCCTTCGCGCATCTGGTCGTGGGTGACCGTGAGCCGGCACGAGTCGCCGACCGGCTGGATCTCCCAAGTGACCCGCGAGCTGCCTTCGGCTTTCACGTCGTCACCCCACAGCGCCACCATCGTGTGCACAAGACGGCGCGGCGGGTCGATCTCGAGCACCTCACCTTCGCCGAGCAGGCCGGGTGCGTTCGGCGAGCCCATCTCGAGGCGCGCACCGGGCGTCCAGTCGGAGGTGACGCCGGCGCCGAAGTTGTACTTGGCGCGTGTCTCGGAGTCGGTGATCGCCTCCCAGAGCCGTTCCGGGGTCGTCTTGATGTAGATCTCGAACACCTTTTCCATTGGCTTCTCCAGTCGTTGCTTGAGCTCACTGAGCCCGGCGGCCCACGGCTCGGCGAACTTGCTCACCCACCGGTCGTGGACGAGTCGGATCGGGACGACGTTGAGGAAGTGGAGCTTCTCGCGGCCGCGTCGCTGGGTGACCACGAGCCCCGCGTCCTCGAGCTGTTTGAGGTGCTTCATCACGCCGAAGCGGGTGATGGGGAAGCGCTCCTCGAGCTGGCTCAGCGTCTGGCCGTCGGCCCGGAACAGCTCGTCGAGCAGGCTGCGCCGGGTCGGGTCGGCGAGTGCCTTGAAGACCTCGTCCACCGCTCCAGAATACGTGACTCTTTGGTCACATGTCAACGCGCGCGAGCCGATTCTTTGCGCGCCTCGAATCCTGCGTTAAGCACGAGCACAGGTGGCGCGGTCGCACAATGACCCATGCCGACCGACAGGGTGCCCGGGCAACCGCGCGCCGCGCTTGACGTCTGAGCGCCGAACGCCGATGAAGACCCCGGTGTCTGACCAAACCTCCGACGGCCCGCCGGCGTGTCCTGACCGAACTGTGGCTTCGAGCATCAGCCCGAGCGAGCTGCGGCGCGGCGCGGTCGACGACTTCGACACCGTGTTCGTGGCCAGCTACGACGGGCTCGTTCGCTCGCTCGCAACAGGTTTCGCGAACCGTTCCCGTGCCGAAGAGGCTGTGCAGGAGGCCTTCGTACGTGCGTACAGCAGATGGCGCCGAGTGTCCCGTCTCGACGACCCCGTCGGGTGGGTCCGCCGCGTCGCCATCAACCTCCTGCTCGACGAGATCCGTCGCGACGACCGGCAACGGCGCGCCGGTGAGCGCCTCGCGCTCCTTGCGCCACCCGTCGATCCTGGGCCGCAAGACCGCCAGCCCGCCGATGAGATGGCGCGCGCCGTCGCAACGCTCCCACCGCAACAGCGACTCGCAGTCGCGCTCTTCTATCTCGACGATCTCAGCGTGCACGACGTGGCCGCGGCGATGTCGATCTCCGAGGGCGCAGTGAAGTTCCACCTGCACCAGGCCCGCACCGCGCTGCGCGAGCATCCCGCGCTGCGAGCCCACCGGGACGCGTCATGACCAACCGGCGCGACTTCGGCGATCTCGACGACGACGACCTGCGCCGCGCGGTGCGCGCCGCGTCGGGTGGCGCGCGCGACGTTCGCCCGACGGAGGTGCTCGACGAGCTTCGGTCGCGTTTCACGTCGGCGCGCCGACGCCATGTGGCCATGCGCGCCACCGCGGTGTCGTCGGTGCTCGTTGCCGCGGTCGGGCTCACCGCCGCGTTGCACGCCACGACGCCCGCCGGACGCTTGAAGGTGCAGGCGCCGTCGGCCACCGCGGCCCAGAGCGCCACATCGGTCGCCGACCGCGCCACCACCTCCACCGTGGCACCCACGCGGATCACGGTGCCGGGTCGGATCGGTCCGATACCGACCACCCCGATCGGTGGCCGTCCGCCGCACACGAGCGGGCCGTCGGGTTGGGGCTCGACCACGACCGACACCACCGATCCGCGTCACCCGACGCCGCCGGCGACCGACTCCACCGATCCGGGTACCACGCCCGGTAGGGGCACGGGCACGGGTCCCACGTCGACGACCACGCCGCAGTCGACCGGGACCACGACGACCACCACGAACACCGGGATGCAGTCGACGGTGCTCACCACAGCGCCGTTCGGTCACGTGACCGTGAGCTACGACGCCACGCATCTCCACGTCGATCTCGTCGTGACGAACGCCGGCTATTCGTGGGCCGGAACGCAGTACGACGGCCCCGACGAGGTGCAGGTCTTCTTCATGGACAACGCTTCGCTCAGCACGACGAGCGTGCAGATCCAGCTCTACAACGGTCATCCCGCCGTCGATTACTAGGTCTCGGACGAAGGTTCGAATCGCGCCAAGTTTGTGCGAACGGACCAGATCGAATCTTGACGATTCGAGTGACAATCGTCCCAAACCTGGCGCACCGGGCCAGCGTGTTGACGGCGAATCGATCCAGGAGGACTCGAATGCGTCAACGCACTGCACTCGCCGTGGCCGCCGCAACTGTGGCTGTCGCCGCGACGGGAACTGTCGCCGCCGTCGCCGTCACCGGCGGTCACCTGTTCGGGCTCGGTGGCGCGTCGGCCGCGACGCACAGCGCCGCGGGCGCCACGGGCGCCACGAGTCCGGGCGCGCCGATCGTGGTGACCCGAACGAAGTACCACGACGTGAAGGTCGTCGTTCCCACGAGTGCGGCCGCGGCGAGCGCACCGACACGTTCGTCGTCGTCGAGCAGCTCGTGGGGCAGCACGCCCGCGCCAACGTCCGGTTCGTCTTGGCCGTCGACGCCGGCGACGAGCGGCACGACTCCAGCCGTCCACCACACGACGCGACGCGGCGGAGGGTCGAACTCGCCGACGACGCGGCCACCGACCACGACGCCTCCGACCACGACACCGCCGACCACGACCGGCGCGCAGCTGAAGACGATCCCCACCGCGGGCGGCTCGGTCGACGTGCGCTACACGGCGAGCACCATCACGATCCTCGCCGTCCACGGCAACGGCGGCTATCAGGTCGACACGAGCGGGCACGGCACGTACTGGCAGATCCAGTTCCAGTCGCAGTCGAACCAGTTCGAGCTCGACATCACGCTGCACAACGGGCAGCTGCAGTGGAACGTGATCCAGGGGGACAACTGATGGCGAGCGAGCAAGAAGAACGTCTGGCCCGCCTCGCGGCGCGGCGCGCGGCGAGCAGCGGGCGGCCCCCGAAGACGACTTCGTCGTCTGCGCCGGTCGGCGCGGCGACCCCGCCGGCGACGGGCATGTCGTCGCTCATCGCGACCCCGCTGCTCGCGCCGGCGCCGGCGCCGACGACGCGCCACGCGGGGGAGTCGAAGGCGAAGCGCCGCCGTCGCCATGCTGCCGAGGCGGCTCGCGTGCTCGCGGCCGGCATCTCGGCGTCGGCGTTCATGGGCACGGTCGGCGCGCTGGCCGCCCAAGCGCCGGCGTCGTGGTCGTCGTCGCCGTCGACCACCCCGCCCACCACGGTGCTGACGACCCGCTCGACGATCGTGCGCGTCAAGAACGTGCCGCGGATCGTCTATGTCGATCAGTTCGGCCACCCGATCAGCGCCCCGGCCAGCGCGGCGCCTGGCACGACCACTGCGCCGGGGTCACCGGCCGGTGCCGCGCCCACTGGCGGCGGTGCTGGCGCGCAACCGGCGTGGACCGGGGGTGGCGGTGCCGCCTCGAGCTCGGGTTCCGGCGCGGGTGCGCCGCCTGCCGGCTCGCCGCCGCCCTCGACCGGCGGTGGGTCGTCGGGCGGCGGGCCGTCAGCCGGCGGTGGATCGACGCCGCCGCCCACGGCCGGTCACGGCGGAGGCGGTGGTACGCCGCCGCCCCCGCAGCCGCCGCCCACGCAGCCGCCGACCACCCAGCCCCCGCCCCCGCCGCCTCCTCCGCCCCCGCCGACGACCGTGCCGCCGTGCAAGGGCAGCAAGTGCCCGTGATCGGACCCGACCGACCTGAGGGGCACGGGAACGTTGGCCACGACGAGCACACGTGGGCCGTGCGCGAATGGGCTGCGATGGGCTCGATCGCCACGGTGCTCGTGTGGGCGCCGCACGCCGAGAGCCTCGTGGCGTGGGCGCAGACCGAAGTGGAGCGGCTCGAGCAGTGCTGGTCGCGCTTTCGGCCCGACAGCGAGCTCAGTGCGTTGAACCGTTGGGCGGGCACGCCCGACGTGGTGGTGTCGACGACACTCGGGCTCGCGCTCGATCGCGCGCACGATGCTCACGCGCTCACCGAAGGCCGCTTCGATCCGACGGTGCTACCCACGCTCGCCGCGTTGGGTTACGACCGCACGTTCAGCGCGATCGCCGCCGCCTCGAACGCGCCCGGCGCCGCGGGAACGTCGCCGCGCGTGCTCCCGCGGCCGCGTGGCTTCGGGTCGGTCGAGGTGCACCACGACGGCGGCATCGTGCGAGTGACGATGCCCGCGGATGTCGCCATCGATCTCGGTGGCATCGGCAAGGGGCTCGGCGCCGACGTCGTGGTCGACGGCCTGATCGCGCGCGGCGCCACGTCGGCGTGCGTCTCTCTCGGCGGCGACATCCGCGTCGCCGGGCCCGGTCCCGACATCGATTCGTCGTGGCTCGTGCCCGTGGAAGACGCGACCACGGGCGCGACGCGATTCTCGTTTCCGCTGGTCGACGAAGCCATCGCGCAGTCGACGGTGCGCATGCGCCGCTGGATCGACGCGAACGGTCGCCCGCAGCACCACCTGATCGATCCGAGCACGGGTGAACCTGCACGGCGGGGTGTGGTGAGTGCCGTCGCCACTGCACCCGACGCTTGGCAGGCCGATGTGATCGCCAAGGCCACGCTGATCGCGGGCGTCGACGATGGCATGGCGCTGCTCGCGCGGTGCGGCTTCGACGGCTGGCTCTTCTGCGCCGACGGCGAGATCCTCACAACACCAGCCGTGGCCGACACGCTCGTGGCGGCACAGCAATGAACCCGACATCGCAGCTGTCATGTCCGCTGGGAGGACTGGGATGCTGACCACCGCAACGCTTGCCGTGGTGACCTCGAAGCTCACGTGGTACGTCGCTCGCGCCGGCGGTCTCGTCGCCTGGGCCACCTGCACCGCCAGCATCCTGTGGGGGCTGTTGCTGTCGACGCGCATCGTGCGACGGCGCGGCATCCCCGCGTGGCTGCTCGACCTGCACCGCTTCCTCGGTGCGCTCACGCTCATCTTCACCGGCGTGCACATGCTCGGCCTGTACTTCGACAAGTTCTTGCCGTTCGGGCCGCGCGAGCTGTTCGTACCGATGGCGTCCGCCTACCGCCCCGGCGCGGTGGCATGGGGCATCGTCGGTCTGTACCTGCTCATGGCGATCGAGATCACATCGCTGCTGATGCGGCGCATCCCACGACGCTTGTGGCGCACCGTGCACCTCACGTCGTTCGCGCTGTTCGGCGCGGCCACGGTGCACGGCTTCCAAGCCGGCGCCGACCGCGGGAACACGCTCGTGGAATGGCTCGCGCTCGTCGGCGTGATGATGGTGACGTTCCTTGCGCTCGTGCGTGTGCTCGCGCCGCGTTCCGCGGCCCGACCGGAACGGCGCCTGAGCACCGTGGCCGACGAGCCGGTGGAAGCGGAGCGCGTCAGCGCGTAGCGCGTGCCGTCACGGTCACTCGCTCACCAGACTCGACTGCGTGAGGTCGTAGACCGTGACACCGCCGACCGTCGTGGCCGCGAAGTGCTGGCGCACCCAGGTGCTGATCGACGTGCCCGTGCCGTTCGCGCCCTGCGCCGGACCGAAGCCACTCCCACTGTCGATGTAGTAGTGGATGTCGCCGTTGGCGACGTAGGTCTCGAACTGCGTGAGTGACGGAGCCGGATCGCTGCCGTTGAAGCCGCCGATCGCCATGATCGGTTCACCCGACGCCAGCTGGTAGCCCGCGGCGTTGTTCGCGCCGACGGTGGCTGCCGCCCAACGGTGGCCGGCCTTGCCGGTGCGTAGCAACGCGGTCACCGCCGCGTCGGGCTTGCCCGCATCGAGGAACCCGCCCAGGCCGCCGCCGAAGCTGCGTGTGCCGCCGGGTGCGCGCCCGAACCCGTTCGCGCCGCGCCCGCCGAAGGGCGCTCCGAACGGCACGTTGCCGCCGGCCGGTGGGCCGAACGGGAGGTTGCCGCCAGGCGCGCCGAACGGGCTCTGGGCCCCGTTCTGGTTGGGCGGATTGAACCCGCCGAAGCGCCGGGCGAAGCCGCGCGGCGGGCCGCCGCCGGCGCCGCCGAATCGGCTGGCCGTGCTGGCCGGCCCCGCCAGCGGAAGTGCTCCCGCGTGCGGAGTGTCGACCGTGGTGAGCGTCGCCGCGGCCGGTGCCGCCAAAGCGATCACGATCGCCGCCGCGCCGACCGCGGTGGCCAACCCGCCGCGCACACGCGCCGCGCCGAGGGCGAGCACGACCGCGATGGTGCAACCGGCGACCACGAGGGGCCAGTGCAGTGACGGATACCAGCTCGGCGAGCGGTCGAGCAGCTGGCCTGTCCACACCGCGGTGACGGCCAGGGCGACCGCCAGCACGATCCGCGCCGCGACGTCGCGGTGATGCCACAGCTGCGTCGCGACGATGCCGATGATGGCGCCGATCGCAGGCGCGAGTGCCACGGAGTAGTACTCGTGGATGATGCCCTGACCGAAGCTGAACGCGACTCCGGTCACCACGAGCCAGCCGCCCCACACGATCAGCGCGGCGCGCAGCCGGTCGGTGCGCGCCCGACGGGCGCTCCACACCAACCCGCCCGCGAGCAGCACGAGCGCCGCCGGCAACAGCCAGGAGATCTGGCCGCCGAAC
>JADGOO010000110.1 GCA_017882905.1 Acidimicrobiia bacterium
CGGCGAGCGATCGCCGGTGGAGGTCGGCAGCGCAGCGGTCGCGGCGGTCCGCCGCCGGTTCGCGGCGCCGGTGACCCTCGCTCCGGTGCGTTGAATCCCCCGGTCCACTGATGCGCCACCGGCCGGCTTCTTTGTGGCGACTCTGACCTGGGACTAACGTCACGTGCGTATGGTCGAGATGGCCGGGCCCCGCAGGCTTCGACAGCTGCTCGACGCCGTGCTGGTTGTGGGTTCGGACCTCGATCTGCACTCCGTGCTGAGGCGCATCGTCGAATCCGCGCGCGAGCTCGTCGACGCACGGTACGGCGCCCTCGGAGTGCTTGATGAAGCGGGCACGAAGCTCGACGACTTCATCACCGTCGGCATCGACCCCGAGACCCACCACGCGATCGGGTCGCTCCCGAAGGGCAACGGCATCCTCGGCGTGGTGATCGACCACGCCACGCCGCTGCGGCTTCCCGATCTGCGCGAGCACCCGGCCACGTTCGGCTTCCCGCCGAACCACCCCCCGATGACCGCGTTCCTCGGGGTGCCGCTGCGAGTCGGCGATCGCGTCTTCGGCAACCTCTACCTCACCGACAAGATCTCCGCCGAGTCGTTCACTGACGTCGATGAGGAGCTCGTGGTGGGGCTGGCCGCCGCCGCGGGCATCGCGATCGAAAAGGCGCGGCTGCACGACCGGCTGCAGAACCTCGTGTTGGTCGAAGATCGTGAGCGCATCGCGCGCGATCTGCACGACAGCGTGATCCAGCGCATCTTCGGTGTGGGTCTGCAACTCCAGGGCGCCAGCCGGTTGGTGCGGTCCGACCCCGACGCGGCGACGGCGCGCATCGAATCGACGATCGATGAGCTCGATCTCACGGTGAAGCACATCCGCTCGGCGATCTTCGGTCTCGAGGCCAGCGCGGGCCGGCTGATGCCGGCCTTCCGGATGCTGGTGCTCAAGCTGGCGTCCGAGGCGTCGGCCACGTTGGGCTTCGAGCCGGCCGTGCTGTTCGACGGGCCGGTCGACGCACGCGTGACGGGTCCGGTGGCGCACGAGCTGGCCGCGGTGATCACCGAGGGCCTCAGCAACGCCGCTCGGCACGCGCAGGCCCGCCGCGTCGAGGTGCACGTGCTCGTGAGCGACGCGATCGTGGTGCGGGTCGAAGACGACGGCATCGGGCCGGCGGGTGCCGACTCCCATCGGGGCAACGGGCTCGAGAACATGGCGACGCGCGCTCGGCGCCTCGGCGGAGCGTTCGACATCCGACCACGCGCGCACGGTGGCACCGTCGTCGAGTGGACGATCCCGCTCGGTCTCAACTGATCGTCCGCGCCATTCCCGCGCGGTTGCAGACCCGTGTGGCAGCGCGCGCTCAGTAGCCGAGATCGCGGTGCATCGCGGCGAAGCAGGCCGCCGCCGCGTCGGTGAGGGACGCCGCGGCATGTTCGATCGTCGTGGTCGCGCCCCGGCGCGTGCACTCGATCCGCACCACCACTCCGGTCGGTGTGCGGTCGACGGTCGCCGTCACGTTGCCGGCCTCCGTGTGCTCGTGCACCAGCGCTTGCAGACGGGTCACGAAATCGGTGACATCGCTGGTCGGGATGTCTCCGGCCAGGAACACCGTGGGAACACATCCGATCGTGGTCATCGTCGGCCTCCGTGGTCACGAGATGTCACGCCCGGCGCGAGCATGCTCCACGCCGCGGCTTCCCGCCAGAGGCGAACGGCAAGGATTCCGGTTGCGGCGGGCCGCGGAAGGGCCTCAGGATCGCACAGGATCAGCTCGTGGCGTCGGTGATGAGCCCGAGTGTGGCGAGCGCTTTGACGAGCGACGCCAGGCCCGCGTTCGCGCTCTTGCTGCCCGTGACGGTGGGCTTGGCCGCCGGTGCTACGCCGTAGAACCCGACGCGCGCCGTCGGTGAACCCTGCACGATGTCGCCGGCGACCACGTCGAGGCTGCCGCGGAGCACGCGCAGCTCAGCCGTGCCGACCGGGTGGTCGACGAGCACAAGGCGGCCGCTGCGCCCGGCCGGCGGGATCGAGTACGGGCCCGACTTGCCGCCCGTGTTGCGGACGCCGATCAACGTCACGTTGCCGACCACGACAGGATCGATCGTGAGCCCGAACGTCTCGGTCGGCGTGGGCGGAACGGGATAGCCGCCACCCCAGGTGCTCTTCTGGGCGGCGCCGCACTCGATGCCGTTCACGATCGCGTGATCGGTCAGCCCGTAGCTCCCCGTCGCGCCGGAGAAGTACACGTCGCTCGCCGCTTGGGTCTGTCCGTTGCTGTGCGCGCACCACGCCGCGCCCGCACTGTTGATGAACCCCATCACATGGATTCCGTACCGACCGTTGAGGTCGGCGGTCACTCCGGTGAGGTTGTCGGCGATCACGTTCGTGATGTGCAGCCCGTCGCGAGCATTGCGACTGCAGTGCATGCCGGTGACGATCGCCTCGGAGTGGTCGATGATCACGCCGTCCTGGCCGTTCACGTCGGCGGTGACCGACGTGTAGGTGATCTCGCGCATGGCCCAGCTGACGTAGATGCCGGTGAGCGCATTGTTGTGCGAGTCGATGCTCAAGAGCCGTCCGACGCGCGTGACGGTTCCGTCGCCCGACACGAGGATGCCGTGACCGGCGCAGTCGCGGCACTCGAGGTCGTCCAGCAGCATGTCGGCACACTTGTGCAGCTCCACGCCGTTGTGGTCGGTGGTCGCATCCTGGTGCGACTTGTTCCCGTCGACCGTGAGGCTGCGCACCGCTACGTGCGCGTTGCCCTTCACCGGGTCGAAGTTCTTGATCACGGTGCTGTTGGCGCCCGCGGCGAGCTGCAGGGTCGTCACCGCGCGCCCGACGCCGACGAGCTGGCAGTTGCTCCTGAGGGTGAGCGGGCGGGTGATCGCATAGGTACCAGCCACGAGCTGTACCACGCCTCCCGTGACGGGGAGTGCGTCGAGCGCGGCCTGGATCGCCGTTCCTGTGAGCGTGCTCACCACAACGTGCGGCGCGGCAACGGCGTCGCGGCCGACGGTGCCGAGCGCGCCCGCGGCCGACGCGTGGCCGAGCAATCCCGCGCCGGTCACGCCCCCGATGACCATGCCACCGCGGTGCAGCAAGGTGCGGCGATCGATTGCGCCGGTAGCGCGCGGCGTGCCGTTCATCACAATCTCCCAACCTCGACGGTCGATTGCGTCGCCGTCGCCCACGAGTGCGTGCTCGCTGTTTGACTGTCGCGTGCGGGCGGTACCTCACAGAAGTGCCACACAGCCGTCCGGCACGGGCCTAACGGCACTGCGGGCAATTGCGTTCGACCCTTCGCCGCGGGCTGCCGTGCTCCTACGGTCGTAGCAAGGCGTGCGGCCCTCGGGCTCCTCGAGCTGAGAGTCTTCCGATGTCAGGAGCGACCATGGACACGACGATCACGCAAGCAGCAGGAACCGATCTCGGCGCGGGCACGAGCTCACCGCTCGGCGCGACGGTCGTCGTCCCTGTCGACGGATCCAAGTCGGCCGAACGGACTCTGTCGGTCGCAAGCGCACTGGCTGAACGGCTGCACGGTCGCGTGGAAGTGATGTCCGCCGGCTGGGCCGTCGACGAGGCCCAGACGCTCGCGCAGCTCGAGGCACTGAGTGCCCAGCTCGAACCGGCCGCGCACACTCGGTACGTCACGAGCGGAGCGCCGGCCGACGCCATCTGGTCGGTCGCGAACGAGATCGGCAACGCGGTCGTGTGCATGGCCACACACGGGCGCGGCCGGTTGCGGTGGGCTGCGGTCGGGAGCGTCGCCGAAGAAGTGGTCCGACGCGCCCCGGCGCCGGTCGTGCTCGTCGGCCGGCACTGCAACCCGGAGTGGCCGACATCGTTCGAGCACCTGATGGTCTGTGTCGACGGATCGACCGTGGCCGACCCGATCGTGCCGAGCGCGATCCGATGGGCCAAGGCACTGGCGCTCGATGTGTGCGTCGCCCACGCGATCCACCCACTCGACGTGGAGGGCGCGACCCATCCAGATTCCACCGTCGAAGCGATCTGTGAACGCTTCCGCGCGGAAGGCCTTCGTGCCGAGTCGGCCGTGCTGAGATCATCGTCGTTCGTGCCCGGCGCGCTCGCCGACCATGCCGCGACCTTGCCCGCCGCGCTGGTCGCGATGTCGAGCCACACGCGCCACGCGTTGGCGCGTGTGGCGCTCGGCAGCGTGGCGATGGGCACCGTGGCATTGGTGTCCTGCCCCGTGCTCGTCATGCCGGTGCTGCCGGAGGCGTAGCCACGCGCGACGCCTACGGTGGCCTCGTGGGTGGTGCAACAGCAGTTGGCTCGCGGCGCGGCCTGCACCGAGCGGTCCGACGAGCGCTCGCGGCCAGCGCGCTCGGCGCGTGCGTGGGAATGACGAGCTGCTCGAGCGGCGCACCGCGCAGCAGCGTGCCGAGTCGGACAACGAGCCAGGGGACCTCATCGACGGTCTCGGCCCCATCGCGGTCGGAAGCGACAGTGTGGTTGTGCCGCCCGGGAAGTCTGCCGGATCCGTGCGCTGGCGATCGACACGCCACGAGCGAGCTCGCCGACGGCAGCACTGCCGCGGTTCCCTCGGTGGCAGGTGGTGCGCCGTCGATCGACTGCTTCTATCTGTATCCCACCGTGAGTCGTGAAACGACGGCGAACGCCGATCTCGTGATCCAGCGGGCCGAGATCAAGGTCGCGGCGTCGCAGGCGGCGCGATTCTCGGCAGTGTGCCGGGTGTGGGCGCCGATGTACCGACAACAGACCTCGATCGATCTCAACCGAGAGGGCCTCAGCGGCAACCCAGCTGTCGAACAGGTTGCGTACACGAGCGCGCTCGCGGCGTGGCGTGACTACCTCGCACACGACAACCGTGGGCGGCCGATCGTGTTCATCGGGCACTCGCAAGGTGCCGCCATCCTGATCCGGCTGCTGAGCGAGGAGATCGATCCGAATCCAGAGCTCCGAGCGCGCATGCTCTCGGCGATCCTGCTCGGAGGCAACGTGCAAGTGGCGTCCGGTTCGGATGTGGGTGGCAGCTTCCAGCACATCGCGGCGTGCCGATCGGCCACCGACGCGCATTGCGTGATCGCGTATTCGGCGTTCGGTGAGTCGCCGCCGGAATCAGCCCTGTTCGCGCGGCCCGGCACTGGGATCAGTCTCCAATCGGGCCAGCGCGCCGTCGCGGGTCAGAGTGTGGTCTGCACGAACCCAGCGGCGCTCGGCGGCGGGACCGGTGAGCTGCAGCCGTACTTCCTGTCCACGAGTCGCCCTGTTGGCGGGCTCACGATCCACACGCGTTGGGTGACGTATCCGCACATGTACCGCGCCGAGTGCCGCAACGCCGGCGGGGCAACCTGGTTGCAGGTCGATCACATCGGGGGAGCCGGCGATGTGCGGCCGAAGGTCGTCGAGACACTCGGACCAACGTGGGGCTACCACCTCGACGAGGTGAACCTCACGCTCGGCAATCTTGTCGCCCTCGTCGGCTCACAGGCGCGTGCCTTGCACTGAGCGAGCCGTCCGAGGCGAAGGTGTGAGATCTTGGCCGTCGCGCTGTCGATCCGGTCGATCCTGTTCGTCGTGCTGATGTCCGATCCAATGAGGAGGCACCTATGCGGTACGTGTTGTTGATCTGCGCCGACGAGAGCGGCATCCAGGCGATGAGCGAGGAAGAGGGCGCGGCGATGATGGCGAAGTACGCCGCGTTCGGTCAGGAGATGACCGAGCGTGGTGTCCTGCAGACCGGCGAGCGACTGCGCCCGACCATCGACGCGACGACGGTGCGAGTGCGCGACGGCGAAGTGCTCACATCCGATGGTCCGTTCGCGGAGACGAAGGAGCAGATCGGCGGCTACTACGTGGTCGATTGCAAGGATCTCGACGAGGCGATCGAAGTGGCGGCCAAGATCCCCGGAGCGAGCCTCGGCACGATCGAGGTGCGGCCCATCTGGGACATGTGACCGACGAACCTGAGATCACTCGTTGTGAAATTGCTGAGTGCGCAGTCCATTCGGCCTGGCGCGGTTGAGCGGCCGCCCACCACGCCCTAGCCTTGGCGACGGCGGACGAGTGGGATCTGATCGGGGACCATTGTGTTGTTGCGGCGCGGGCTGACACTGGTGGCGGTCTGCATGGCTGCCAACGCGACCTGGGCCGGCGCCGCGTCGCGTTCCACCGCGAAGGTCTCGTCCGACCCTGTCGTCGTGCACACCGCGGCGGTCGCGGGCACCTATGCCACGGTCACGGGAATCACGCCGCGCGACGGCACCTGCGGCGATCCGAGTGCCGCGCTCGTGGCCGCGCAGATGAAGGAGGTCGTGGCCACCGGTGTCACACGGATCCGCTGCGATCTGAACTGGTGGACGGTGCAGCCGTACAGCCGAACGTCGTTCAATTGGTCGATCTACGACAACGTCGTGAACGCGGCGGGCGCCGACGGGATCAAGGTGCTGTTCGTCGCTGGGTTCACGCCGCCGTGGGCCCGACCGAACCCGCTTCCCGCGGGCACGGGCGATCCGTCGCACGTGGCGCCGGCCAAGACGAGCGACTTCACGAACTTCGTCACGGCTGCCGCGCAGCGCTACTCGCCGGTCGGCACGAAGCGGCCCGCCGGGCTGAAGGGCTCCGTTCGCCAGTGGGAGATCTGGAACGAACCCAACCTGTTCGGGTTCTGGACGCCTCCCAACCCCACGGTGTACGGCAACTTCCTCAAGGCGTCGGCGATCGCGTTGAAGACGGTGGATCCGAGCGCGATCGTGATCAGCGGGGGCATGGCGCCCGCCGCGAACCAGTACGGCAACTACTCGCCGGTCTCGTTCGTGCAAGGTCTGATCCCGACCGGCGTGCTTGCTCACATCGACGGGATCGGCATGCACCCGTACACCTTCCCCGCATGGGCCGGTGAGCCGGTGTACTGGAACCCGATGGTCCAGGCCGTGCCGGCGATGTACAAGCTGATCGCGAATGCCGGGTATCCGGGCGAGAAGATCTGGGCCACCGAGGCCGGCTGGCCGACTTCGTCGCAATCTCCACAGACGATCCGCAGTGACGGCACGCAGGTCGGTACCGAGGGCTACCAGGCCTACGAGCTCGTCGACATCGTGCACACCTGGTTCCAGTATCCATACGCCGGGCCGGTGTTCATCTACGCGCAACGCGACAAGTGCACCGACAACACGAACTGGCTCTGCAAGATGGGCATTGAGCGCTTCGACGGATCGCACAAGATCGGCTACGGAACGCTCAAGTCGAAGATGACTGCCAAGATCGGCACGTGAGTCGGTCGATCGATGTGGAGGCTGCGGTCGCGCAGGCCTTCCGAAGCGAGTGGGGTCGCGTCGTGGCGACGCTGATTCGCACGACCGGCGATTGGGATCTTGCCGAGGAGTGCGCGCAGGAAGCCTTCGCCCGCGCGCTCGAGCGATGGCCGACCGACGGGATACCGGAACGACCCGGCGCGTGGTTGACGACGACGGCGCGCAATCGAGCGTTCGACCGCTTGCGGCGGGCGGCCACGGGCGCGAACAAGATCCGGGAGCTCGGGATGCGTTCGCTTCGGGGCGATGACGACAACGACGACGACGACGGCCTGGACGTCGATCCGGCGGCGACCAGCGGCGTGGCCGACGATCGGCTGCGGCTCATGTTCACCTGCTGCCATCCGGCCTTGTCGATCGACGCGCGGGTGGCCCTCACGCTGCGCACCCTGGCGGGGCTCACCACGCCCGAGATCGCGCGGGCCTTCCTCGTTCCCGAGCCGACCATGGCGCAACGGCTCGTTCGCGCGAAGCACAAGATCCGCAACGCGGGCATCCCGTACCGCGTGCCTCCGGCGCACATGCTGCCCGAACGGACTGGCGCGGTGCTTGGCGTGGTGTACCTCCTCTTCAACGAGGGCTACGCGGCGAGCGACGGAGACGATCTCGTGCGATCGACCTTGTGTGACGAGGCCATCCGGCTCGGCCGCACGCTCGCGGCGCTCATGCCCGATGAGCCCGAGGTGCTGGGTCTGCTCGCGCTCATGGTGTTGCACAACGCGCGCCGCGACGCGCGAGTCGACGAGCTCGGAGATCTCGTCTCGCTCGAAGAGCAGGATCGCACGCGATGGGATCGGGGCGCCGTCGAAGAAGGTGTGGCGGTGCTCGACGCGGCGTTGCGACGCAGCGAACCCGGCCCCTATCAAGTCCAGGCCGCCATCGCCGCGTGCCACGCCACCGCGCCCGACGCGCAGTCGACCGACTGGCACGAGATCGCCGCGTTGTACGACACGCTCGCACGATTCACGCCGTCACCGGTCGTGGAGCTGAACCGGGCCGTGGCGATCGCGATGGCCGAAGGTCCGGAGGTGGGTCTCGCGCTCGTCGACGCGCTCGACGCGTCGGGCCGGCTTCGGGGGTACCGGTTGTTGCCGGCGACGCGCGCCGACCTGCTGCGGCGGATGGGCCGCACGGCCGAGGCCGTCGATGCCTATCGGGCCGCGTTGGCGATGGCCGCGACGGATGCCGAACGTCGCTACCTCTCGCGGCGGCTGGGCGAGCTCGCCTCGTCGTGAATCGCGTACAGTCGGTGCTCGTGGCCCGCATCGACGTCCCAGACGGCCCCGGCGGCGACGCCGCGATGGTCTGGACGCTGCGCCCGCAGATGGCCGGGATGGTCGATCGCATGATCACCACCGCCTACGAGCGCTCGGAGCTGCCCGCAGCCGAGCGCGAGATGGCCCGCATGCGCATCGCGCAGCTCAACGCGTGCGACGCCTGTGCGACCTTCCGAGCCCCTTCCGTGGTGGCGGCAGGAGTCACCGAGGATCTCTACGCCCATCTCGACGACTACGCCACGTGGCCCGGCTACACAGAGCGCCAGCGCCTGGCCATCGAGTTCGCCGAGCGCTTTGCCGCCGACCATCGCAACATCGATGATGCGTTCTTCGTTCGTCTGCGTGCGCACTTCGCCGACGCGGAGGTGCTCGACCTCACGTTGTGCTGCGCGGTGTTCGTGGGCCTCGGGCGCACACTCGAGGTGCTCGGCATCAGCGAAGGCTGCGCGCTCGAGATCTGAAGGGCCGTTGGTCCCAGCGGCCCTCGGGACCAATGGCGTTCCATCGCGGCCCATCGGCACTGACCCAATGACCCTCCCGCACCGGAAGATGGCAGCAACCATCGACGTGCTCGGCACGACGGATCGCAAGGGAGACGACATGAAGATCAGGAACTGGCTCAAGACGGTGCCGGCGCTCGCCATCATCGGGACGATCTTGTTCGTGGTACTGGCTGTAGGTGGCGGGCTGCTGCTGTGGGGATCGAACTTCGCCGATCACATCGTGCACACGCAGCTCAGCGAGCAGAAGGTCTCGTTCCCGCCGAAGGGCAGCCCGGGTCTCGACCCCAAGGAGTTCCCGGGTCTGCAGCAGTACGCCGGCCAGACGGTCGACAATGGACCCAAGGCGAAGGCCTACGCGGACGAGTTCATCCGCGTGCACCTCAAGGCGATCGGCATGACTTACTCGGAGGCCAGTGGCAAGGTCCAGGCCGCGCTCGCGCAGGGCCAGACTCCCGACCCGAAGCTCGTCGGCCAGGTCGACACGCTCTTCAAGGGTGAGACGCTGCGTGGTCTGCTGCTCAACGTGTGGGGTTGGGCCACCATGGGTGCCATCGCCTTCTGGGTCGGCATCGCCGCACTGCTCGGTGCGCTGGCCGTGCTCGGAGCGCTCGCACTCGGCTTCGTGATGCACGAGCGCCAGACGCGTGCTGTGCGCTCGGTCGATCTCACCACGAGCACATCGGTGCCCGCCGACGGCGCCACCCCGCGCCCCGCGGCAACGGTCGGCTGAAAGAGCTCCAGCAATGCGGCCTGAATCCAAGGTCGAGCCCGTGCGGTCCGTCGGTGACGACGGACCGCACGGCGCGACATCCTTCGGCGACGCGGTTGGCCGCCAGCTCGTCGACGCGATTCCCGACGGCGTGGTGGTCGTCGACATCGAGGGCGTGATCGTGTTCGTGAACGGTCGAGCCGCAGCGATGTTCGGTTACGACTGCGACCAGCTCGTCGGCCGGTCCGTCGAGACGCTCGTGCCCATGGAGCTCGTCGACGCGCATCGTGGGCAACGCGCCGCGTTCACTCGCGCGCCGCACACCCGGCCGATGGGCACCGGCCTCATGCTCGAGGGGCGCCGCCACGACGGTTCGCTGCTGCCCGTCGAGATCTCGTTGAGCCCGTTCGAGACCGAGGACGGCGCGTACGTGATCGCCGCCGTGCGCGACACGACCGAGCGCGTGCGGGCCGAAGAGGAGCTGCGCAAGGCGCACGATGCCGTCGCGATGCTGGAAGAGCGCGAGCGGATCGCTCGCGACCTCCACGACACCGTGATCCAGCACATCTTCGCGGTGGGGATGAACCTGCAGGCCACCGAAGCCCAGGCCACCGACCCGGTGATCAAGGACCGGGTCCAATGGGCGGTCGACCATCTCGACGAGACGATCCGCGAGGTGCGGTCGGCCATCTTCGGCCTGCAGTCGGCTCGAGCCTCTTCGGGCCTGCGGGCCCGTCTCACCATGGCCGTCGGCGAAGTGGGCGAGGTGCTGGGCTTCGAGCCGAACCTGCACCTCGACGGTCTGATCGACGCCGCGGTCGACTCGACGGTCGGTGAAGAGATGCTCGCGGTCGCCCGTGAGGCACTGTCGAACGTGGCCCGCCACGCCGGCGCCACCCGCTGTGAGGTCGAGCTGATCGTGAGTGACGGACTCCTCGAGCTCAACGTGCGCGACAATGGCCGTGGGATCATGCCGGGTTCCCCCCGCGGCAACGGACTGTTCAACATGGAAGCGCGCGCCCTGGCCCTCGGCGGCAGCTTCCGGATCGAACCTGCTGAGCCGCGAGGGACCGCTGTGCGCTGGAATTCGCCGGCGCGGGTCCCCGACCGAACGGAGCACCGATGACCACCCGCATCTTCCTCGTCGATGACCACGAGATCGTGCGCCGCGGCTTGCGCGAGCTGCTGGAGGCGCACGAAGGTTTCGAGGTGGTCGGTGAAGCGGGCACCGCCGAGCAGGCGATGGCGCGCATCCCGGCGACGCACCCCGACGTCGCGGTCGTCGATCTGCGACTCCCCGATGGCAACGGCGTCGAAGTGTGCCGGGAGGTCCGCTCGACGGCGCCCGACGTGCAGTGCCTGATCTTCACGTCGTTCAGTGACGACGAAGCGCTCTTCGACGCGATCATGGCCGGTGCCGCGGGCTATCTGCTGAAGCAGATCCGCGGGCACGATCTCGTCGACGCGATCGAGCGGGTCGCAGCCGGTCAGTCGCTGCTCGACCCGGCGGTCACGGCGCGCGTGCTCGAGCGACTGCGCCGACCGCCCGAGCCCGACGACCGTCTCAGCCGCCTCACGGATCAGGAGCGCAAGATCCTCGACCTCATCGCCGAGGGTCTCACGAACCGCCAGATCGCCGAGCGCATCTTCCTGGCCGAGAAGACCGTCAAGAACTACGTCTCGAACATCTTGGCCAAGCTCGGCATGGAGCGGCGCACGGAAGCGGCGGTCTACGCGGTCCGGCTGCACGATCGCGAGCCGGGTCACGACGGAGCACCGGAGTCCTCGTCGGGCAGGTGACGTTCGCCTCTGTCGTCCATCAGCCGGTGGCGACGATCCTGTGGACAGACGTTCGCAGGACCAGCGAGGCGCACCGTGTTCGTACAGGATTTCATCGAGATTCCGAGGCCGATCGAGACGGTGCTCGATCGCGTCACGACCGCGCGCTGGCTGCACGGCCAGGCGGTGCCGGGTCGTGTCGCGGTCGGGACACCGCGCCGTCGCGACACGGCAGTGCTCGTGCCGTTCACGTTCGACGTCGACGACGCCGGCGTCACCGCCACCCTGAACGGCGATCTTGAGCTCCGACCCTTGCCCGACGGCGGCACGCACGTGTCGGTGTCGGCGAGCTACCCGCGCCCGTCGTCGCTGGCGCTCGACTACGACGTCACGCGCCAGATCGCGGTGGCCGTGCGGGGCATGCTGCGCGCGCTGCATGCCGCGCTCGTGAGCGGAGGGACGTTGGTGTGAACGGCGCGGCGTTTGATCGCCACGGACTCGAGGTCCTCGGTCGCGAGGAGTGCGAGCGCTTGCTCGCGGCGCATCACCTCGGTCGCCTCGCCGTGGTGGTTGGGTCGCAACCGATCATCTTGCCGGTGAGCTACGCCCTCGATGGGCACGAGATCGTGTTCCGATCGGATGCCGGCACGAAGTTGCATGCGGCGATCGGGAGTGCCGTGGCCTTCGAGATCGACGGTACGCACAACATCGACCACGGCGGATGGAGCGTCCTCGTCGTTGGGCAGGCAAGTCTGGTCGCCTCCGACGACGAGCGCGCGCGTCTCGCCGAGCTCCCGGTCGCCACCTGGATCGCCGCGGGCGATCCCGTGTGGGTGCGCGTGACGCCCACGAGCGTGAGTGGTCGTCGCATCCCCCGTCCGTGACAGCGCGGCTGCGCACGCCGGTGTGATTGGGCCATAGGTCCTGGATCGCTGTGGCGCAACGTCCCTGGTCGCCTGATCGACGTGCGCGGATGATGCGAGGCGACCCCTGAGGAGGGCCTCGATGCGATCGTTGCGGGTGATGATGCTCGAAGGACAGACCGGCGCCGGCGACCTCGCGGCCGCGGCGTTGCAGCGCAGCGGTCACGAGGTCGTGCGCTGCTTCGAACCCGGTGGGCACGCGCACCTGTGCAACGCGATCACGGGCGACGGATGTCCATTGCGCGGCGAGTCGATCGATGTCGCGCTCACGGTCCGCAACCAACCGACGATCCGCCCGACGGCACTCGAGCAGGGCATCAGCTGCGCAATGCAACGGCACATTCCCGTCGTGGTCGCCGGCATGACCCTCCTCAATCCGTTCGACACGGGGGATCACGACGTCGTGGAGTGCAGCACCGACGACATCGTGCTCACCTGCGAGCGCGTCGCAAGTGCGCCGCTCGGTCCGCACAGCCGTGCGGCAACGGCCGCCCTCCAGGCGTTCTGCGTGCAGCACGGCGTCTCGAGCGATGCCGACGTCGAAGTGCTGCGCGAGCGCGATCGTCTCGTGGTCGCCGCGCACGCGGCCCACCTCCCGTCTTCGATGCACGGCATGGCGGCCGTGCGCGTGCTGTCTGCGCTGCGCGAGCTCGATCCCGACACCCGCGGCATCGACGTCGTCTTCCCCGACGCCTGATCCGTCGCGATCCCGAACACCTTCGTTCAACTCACCAAGGAGTGCACAGTGCCCATCTTCCGTCGCAGCAACCGTGAGGCGTTCGGCGCCGCTTCGGCTTCGTTCGCGCTGATCGCGGTCGTGGTTGCGTTCGCCGCGCTCGTCGCCGCGGGCACGAACAAAGGCTCGAGCAGCGGCTCCCTTGCAGTCGCGAGCGCGTCCGTGTCGTTGCAGGAGTTCACGATCACGCCCGACATGGTGAACGCACCGGTCAACGGCACCTTGGCGGTCACCAACAACGGCACCGTCCCGCACAACCTCACCGTCGAGGGTACGAGCGTGCACACCGAAGACCTGAAGCCAGGTGCCTCGGCGACGTTGTCGCTGAAGGGGCTGAAGGAGGGCTCGTACACGATCATCTGCGCGATTGCCGGGCACAAAGCGGCGGGAATGCACGCGACGCTCATGGTCGGCAGCGGAACAGGGAGTGGGAGCGCCAGCAGCTCGCTCGCCGGATCGACCGGCAAGACCGCGGCCGATCTGCTTGCCACCACCAAGGCGATGGACGCCGCGATGAAGGCGCCGACCACGAAGTACGTCGCGCAGCTGAGTGCCGTGATCGCCGAGTTCCAGAAGTCGGGCCACCTCGACCCGAGCCTCTACAAGGCGAACACGAGCTACGGCGCCATGAAGACGAACCCGCTGCTCGGCCCGCCGGTGCTCGCACCGAAGGTCCTCTCCGACGGCACCAAGGAGTTCGACCTCACGAGCAGCGTCATCAAGTGGGAGGTCGAACCCGGCAAGTTCGTCAGCGCCTTCGCCTACAACGGCATGGTGCCCGGACCGACGATCCGCGTCGACTTCGGTGACAAGGTCCTCGTGCACTACAAGAACGCGCTCCCGGAATCGAGCGTCATCCACTTCCACGGCATTCAAGTGCCGAACTCGATGGACGGCGTTCCCGACGTGACACAAGACCCGGTTACGCCGGGCGGCACGTTCGACTACAAGTTCACGGTGACCGATCACGTGGCGGTGGGCATGTACCACTCGCACGACTTCGCCGCTACGCAGGTTCCCGACGGTCTCGCGGGCGCGTTCATCGTGGGCGACATGCCCGTGCAGTCGATCATCGGCAAGCCCGTTCCCGACCTCCGGCTGCCGATGATGCTCAACGATTCTGGATCGATCGGGCTCTCCTTGAACGGCAAGTCGTTCCCGGCCACCGCGCCGATCGTGGCGATCCCCGGCCAGTGGGTCGAGGTCGACTACATGAACGAAGGCCAGCTCGCGCACCCGATGCACCTGCACGGCCTGCCGCAGCTCGTCATCGCCAAGGACGGCTTGCCCCTGCCGCAGCCGTACAGCGCCGACACGGTGCTCGTCGCTCCCGGCGAGCGGTACTCCGTGCTGATCCACGCTGACGCCAAGTACCTCGGCACGGCCAAGGATGGTTCGCCGACGTTCGGGATCTGGGCGTATCACTGCCACATCCTCCCGCACGCCGAGCGCGACACCGGCATGTTCGGCATGGTCACGACGTTCATCGTTGCGCCGACGCCGAAGCCCTGAGCTCGTGAGGCTGCGTCGGGGCCGCGTGGGGCGGTCTCCGACGCGGTCGTCACGCTGAGAACTTTGAGAATCGCCAGAGCTTCGCTTCGGCGATTCTCATGCAACGGTGACACCGCTCTTATCTCGCTCCACGACGCTGTGCTCGACACCGCGACGAAGGAGTGCGAGATGGACTGGGACCAAGCCTGGATCGGACCGTGGGGGGACGACGCAGCGACGCGGGTCGCGAACGAGGGCGCGAGCGACGAGCCGATCGCCGCGCCCGTTGTCGCGCACCCGGCCGCGCCGAGAGCACCGCGCTCGCGGCGCGCGGCCACGGCGGCGCTCGTCGCTGCGTCGCTCGCCGCGACGGGCTTCGCGATCGGTCGATCCGCAACGCACACGACGACGATCGTGCAGACGGCGGCCACACCGACGAGCGCAGTGGTGGCGCGTCTGGCGTCGACGGCCGCGGGTTCGAACAGCACGCAGCCGGTCGTCGCCGCAGCAGCCGCCGTCGAGTCGGCCGTCGTCGAGATCGACACGGGCCACGCCCTCGGTTCCGGCGTGCTCTACGACCGTGCCGGTCACATCCTCACGGCCGCCCACGTGGTGCAGGGCGTGAGCCGCGTGACCGTGCGCCTCGCCGACGGCACGCGCATCGCCGGCACTGTCGTCGGCGACGACTCGGCGAACGACGTCGCCGTGGTGGCTATCCAGCCGCCCGCCGGGATCACGCCCGCGGTGCTGGCAACCGGAACCAAGCTGCAGGTCGGCGAGCTCGCCGTGGCGATCGGCAGCCCGTTCGGCCTCGACACGACCGTCACGGCCGGTGTCGTGAGCGCGATCGCCCGCGTGCTCAATGGGAGCACCTACGTGCAGACCGACGCGGCGATCAACTCCGGCAACTCGGGCGGACCACTCGTCGACGCGACCGGCGCGGTGATCGGGATCAACGACGCCATCTACTCGACCTCCGGAGACAATGCCGGCATCGGGTTCGCCGTGCCGATCACGACTGCCGCGGCGTCGGCCGCGAGCATCGTCGCGGCCAACGCAACCTGATCGCGTCACCGAAGCCGGTTCGTGCCGGCGGCCAGGCGGGATCGGTCGACCGCGGATGCGGTCAGCGGTGAGGGCTCGGCATACGGCAGGATGTCGGCGTGATGCAACGGTTGCGAGCGCGCCAGGAGTGGGCGTTCTTCGGCGCTCTGCGGCGGGCCGCTCCCGGCCTGTCGGCCTCCTGGTGGGCGTTGCTCGCGTTGCGGGGCGCACTCCCCGCCACGCTCGCCATCGCCACCGGCGTGCTCGTCAACGCGGTGCAACACCATCATTCGCTGGCTGGTCCGCTCGTGTTTCTCGGCGTGCTGTTCGTCTCGTACCAGGTGCTGACGCCACTCCAGCAAGCCGTGAGCTCGAATCTCGGCAGCCGGGCGTCGGCGTGGCTGAACGATCGCCTGATGGTGGCGACCACCGCACCACCTGGCATCGCGCACCTGGAGCGACCCGACCTCGCACAAGATCTCGTGGTGGCGCGCGACTTCGACCTCGGCATCATGGGTCCGCCGCTCAGCATCGCCATGGACTTCATCGCGAGCGGTCTCGTGGGCCTTGTCGCCGGCTTCACCTCGGCCCTCGTGCTCTTCGCGTTCGCCTGGTGGGCGCCGCCACTCCTGATCGTCGGGTGGGGTGCCACCCACTGGATGTTGCGCGAGAGCGCGGTGTGGAAAGACCGCAACACCGACGAGGTTCGCGACGCGCAACGCCACGCCGACTATGCGTACCGCCTCGCGGTCGATGCACCAGCGGCCAAGGAGCTGCGGATGTTCGGCCTCGCGGGCTGGGTCGTCGACCGCTTCGCCGCCCGCCGGCGCCGGCTCTACGAGCTGCGCTGGGAGGCGACGCGGCTGCGCGAACGGCCGGTGCTCGGCTGCCTCGTGATCGTGCTCGCCGCGAACGTGCTGGTGTGCTGGCGCATTGCGCTCGGCGCGGCCGACGGTGGGCTCGGCCTCGGATCGGCGCTCGTGTACCTGCAGACGGCGGTCGGCGCGAGCGCCATCGCGTTCGGTGGGCTCAGCTGGGCGCTCGACGGTGCCGCCGCGCCGGTCGCGGCCGTGTTGCGACTCGAAGCGGCGATGGCACCCGTCGGCGAGCTCCACCGCGGCGCGCGCTCTGCGGCGGGCACTCCGGCTCGCGAGATCCGATTCCGGGATCTCACCTTCTCGTATCCGTTGACCGATCGACCCGTGCTCGAGCGCTTCGACCTGACCATCCCGGCCGGGTCGTCCCTTGCAATCGTGGGCGTGAACGGCGCGGGCAAGACCACCCTCGCCAAGCTCCTGTGCCGGCTGTACGACCCGCAATCGGGCTCGATCGAGATCGACGGCGTCGACCTTCGCGAGCTCGACCTCGACGAGTGGCGCGGTCGCGTCACCGCGGTGTTCCAAGACTTCGTCCGCTACGACCTCTCGCTACGCGACAACGTGGCGCCGCGGGGCGCACCCGACACAGAGATCCTCGCCGCGCTCGCCGACGCGGGGGCCGACGATCTCGCCTCTCTCGACACGATCCTCGCCCGAGGATATGAAGGCGGCACCGATCTCTCCGGTGGTCAATGGCAACGGGTGGCCTTGGCCCGCGCGCTGTGCGCGGTGCGCCTCGGCGCCGGCCTCGTGTTGCTCGATGAGCCAACCGCGCAGCTCGACGTACGCGGCGAAGCCGAGATCTTCGAGCGCATCCTGGCCGCGACTCGTTCGTGCACGACGATTCTCGTGTCGCATCGCTTCTCCACGGTGCGCCAGGCCGACCGCATCTGCGTCGTTGAAGCCGGCCGAGTGATCGAGCTCGGCTCGCACGACGAGCTGATTGCGCTCGATGGTCGGTACCGCACGATGTTCGAGCTGCAGGCGTCCCGTTTCGTGGAGCTCGACGACGCCGGCCAGGAGGTGGTGCATGAGAGCCTCTGATGCACAAGCGTCGCAGAGCGATCTTCCTCCGGCGATGCGGTCGTTGTGGCGCACCGTGAAGATCGGTTACCAGGCCGAACCCGGCCTCCTCGTCGCGTCGTTCGCGATGACGCTCTTCGCGGCGTTGCCCGACGCCCTCATCGCGTTGTGGCTCGGCATCCTGGCGGCGGGCATCCGCGACGATCGACGCGGGCTGATCATCGGTGGCTCGATCGGTCTCGGCGTTTCCGCGACCTTCACGTGGTTCCTGCAGGTCGTGTTCGACCGAGTGCAGAGGCGGTTCCGCGATCGGGTGGCCATCGCGCTCGAATCGCATGTTGCCCGGCTCCAGGCGTCGGTCGCCACGATCGAACACCAAGAACGGCCGGAGTATCTCGACCGGCTCTCCGTGCTGCGCGACCAGGTGTTCGCGCTCGACCACCTCTTCATGTCGCTGTTCTCCACGGGCGGTTGGCTCGTACGACTCGCGATCACGGTCGTGCTGCTCGCGTCGATCCATCCGGCGCTCATCGTGTTGGTGGTCTTCGCGCTGCCGACCGTCTACACGTCAACGTGGCGGCCAGGGATCGAGCGCGCGGTCGAAGAGCGAAGCGCTCCCCACAACCGGCTGGCTCGGCATCTGTTCGTGCTCGGTACGACTGCGCCACCCGGCAAGGAGATCAGGGTCACCGGAAATGCGAGCGAGCTCGTCGCGCAACGCCGTGCCGCGTGGGATCGGTGGTATGCGCCGGTCGCCGCGGCGCGTTGGCGGAGTGCGCTGTGGCATTCATGCGCGTGGGCGATCTTCGGGAGTGCCTACGTGGGGGCGATCGTGTTCGTCGCCTCCGGACTGCACTCGCCCGTGAGTGCAGTCGTCATCGTCGCAGTCGCCGGCAGCCGCCTCTCGCAGTATGTCGGCGCGGCCGTGGGAGAGCTCGGATTCCTCCGTGGTATCTGGCTCGATTCATCGCGCCGCCTCACGTGGCTCGAGGACTACGCGACAGCGATCGATGCGCATGCCGACCTTCCGGTACCGCGCCGCCTCGAGCGCGGCATTCGCTTCGATCACGTGTCGTTCCGGTACCCCGGCACCGAGCGGCTCGTGCTCGACGATGTGGATCTCGAGCTCCCCGCCGGCGCGGTGGTCGCGATCGTCGGCGAGAACGGCGCGGGCAAGACCACGCTCGTGAAGCTCCTCAGCCGGATGTACGCGCCCACGTCGGGTCGGATCGAGATCGACGGCATCGATCTCGCGCGGATGCCCCATGACGAATGGCGCGAGCGTCTCGCCGGCGCCTTCCAAGACTTCTTCCGGTTCGAGTTCGTCGCACAGACGAGCGTCGGACTCGGCGATGAACCGCGTCTCGACGATCGTGGCGCGGTCGAGTCGGCGGTGGGTCGGGCGGGCGCGGCCGATGTCATCGATCGCCTCGCGCTCGGTCTCGACACGCAGCTCGGACCGGCGTGGAGCGAAGGCATCGAGCTGTCACACGGGCAATGGCAGAAGCTCGCGTTGGCGCGCGGGTTCATGCGCGACGAGCCCCTTGTGCTGGTGCTCGACGAGCCGACGTCGGCGCTCGACGCCGAGACCGAGCACGCGTTGTTCGAGCACTACTCCTCGGCGGCGCGCCGCGGCGCACCTGATACGGGAAGCATCACGATCTTGGTGTCGCACCGCTTCTCCACGGTTCGGATGGCCGACATCATCGTGGTGATGGACGGTGCGCACGTGGTCGAGATGGGTTCGCACGATGAGCTGATGGCACGCCGCGGTCAGTACGCCGACCTCTATTCGATCCAGGCGGCGGCCTACCGCTGAGCGCGGGCCAGCGGTCGACTGGCTGTTCTGCCATGTGTCGAGGCTGCGCAACACGATGCCGGCGAACCGGTCGAACACGCTGATGTCGTCCGATACCCAGGTCGGTCCGGCTCCTCCCACGCAGCCCGCTCACACGATCGCGGCCTGTCCGCTGCTCGGGGTGATGGCACCCACGATCGCCGGGAGCGCGTCGCGAAGGGACTTCGACCAGACGTAGAAGGTGTGCCCGCCCTTCGTGGTGGCGACGACCGCTCGGGCCCCATCGCGTCGGGCCATCGCCGCGAGGTCGCGCATCCCGCCGAGCCGGACCCAGCGATCGTGGCTCCCCAGCTCGAACCACGCCAGCATCCCGTTCAGTCGCACGGTGCGAAGGAGGTCGGCGGGGTCGTAGGTACGCTCGACGGCGCGCGAGCCACCGAACAACACGCGCATCGTGACCGACGGCGAGCCGAGGGTCGGAGCGGGGTCTCCCGAGAAGTCGCCGAAGGCGCCGAAGGTCGCGGGATTGCGCAGTGCGGTCACGAGTGCGCAGGTGCCGCCCTCCGACAGGCCGACGACGCCCCAGTGTCGCGGGCCGGCAGCTACGCCGAACCGCTCGCTCACCGCGCGTACGACGTCGACCGCCAGGTAGGTCGCGGCATGTCCGAGCTTGCTGTCGACGCACTCCGTATCGCCCGTGAGCGAGCCGTTGTTGTCGGCGAAGACCACGATCGGTCCCCAGCCGTGATGCGTCGCCGCGTACGCGTTGAGCGTGTCGATCGCGTGGCCGCCGTACATCCAGTCATCCGGAGTGCCGGGCGCGCCGGCCAGCATCTCGATCGCGGGCAGCGCCGGATGCGGTGTCGAGAACCACACCGGCGGTAACCACACCATTGCCTGGCGCGCGGCAAAGTGAGAGGTTGTGGCAGGAATCGTGAACGGCACCACGGTGCCGATCCTGCTGTCGCGCTGCGTCGACGGGCCTGCGAGCACGATGCGACGGTGGTGCCCCCGGTCGCTCCAGACCCAGCGCAGCTGCGGCACCGACGCTACCTGTCCGGGAACGGGCGCCCCGCGCAACGCCCCGATCGTCGGGAAGTAGCCGTAGAACGCGTTCACGCGAGCAGCGGCGAACGCGGCCAACAGGACTACCGCGATCGCCGCGATGCCGCGATCGAGGAATCGCGACTCACGCCAAGCAAACCCTGCGCCGATGGCCACGGTCACGGGAAGTGCTGCCCAGAGCACGAACGTGGGCGGATAGGTGCCGTGGAGTCGTTCGGGGAGATGCACGACTGCTGCGGTCACGAGCAGGGCAACGACCACCACGACGAGCGCGGTCGGGAGCAGCCACCAGCGCCGGTGCACGCTGCGCCACGCCGCCCGACCGCCGGCGGCCGCGGCCGTTGTGCTGAGCAGCCAGGGGAGCGGACCCCCAACGAGTGAGATGTCGTCGATGAATCGCATGGCACGTCCCGAGACGACGTCGTTGCAGTTCAGGATGCTCGTCAACGTTCGCCAAATGGGCGCGGGCTCAGTTCTCTCTCAGTCGCCGAGCGCCGCGACGAGCCGGGGTTGCGGGCCGAACCTGGATCGCGCCGGTCGGGTGACTAGCGTGAGCTCGCCATGCAGCGCCGCGCTCGTCTGTTGATGCGACGCTTCTCTGTTCGCACTCGCGCGCGCGCCATCGGGTTCGCGGTCGTGTTCGTCGGTGTCCTCGACATCTTGTCGGCGCTCACCCCGCCGATCGATCGGCGCCTCGAGTGGATCGACACGTACGGCGCGCCGGCGCTGGCCAACGCCGCGGCGGGCGCCACGGCATTCAGCGGCGTGTTGTTGCTCCTGATCGGGCGCGGGCTCGTGCGACGACGGCGTGTGGCGCTCTGGCTGGCGCTCGCGGTGCTCCTCGTGACTGCGGTCACGCACATTGCCAAGGGACTCGACTTCGAGGAGGCCGCAGCAGGCGTGGCTGTTGCCGCGCTGCTCATCAGCCAACGCGACATCTTCAATGTGTCGTTCGCGCCGGCGCGTTGGCGAACGGCGGTCGTGAACGTGCCGATCGTGATCGCGGTCGCGTTCTCGTACGGGATCATCGGCTTGGTGCTCCGCCATGACGATGTCGTGCAGCGACTGACCGTCGCGAGCGTCTTGCATGAGGTGACGGCCCGTTTCGTCGGGATGTCCGGCGATCTCACGATCCACGGACGCTTCGGTCGGTGGTTCCCGGCGTCGGTCACGGCCGTCGGGATGTTGGCGATGGCATGGATCGTCGCGAGCGTGCTCGCGCCCGCCGCCGCGCGAGCCATCGCCGACCCAGCCGCGCGCGAACGCGTCCGGCAGCTGCTCGATCGCCGCGACGGTGACACGCTCGACGGCTTCGCGCTCCGCCACGACAAGCACTACGTGTTCTCCTCCGACGGGCACGCGGCCGTCGCCTATCGGTGCGTCACGGGTGTCGGGCTCATGTCGGGTGATCCCGTCGGTGATCCGGCGTCGTTCAGCGATGCAGTCCATGCGTTCGTCGACATGTGCGACACGTTCGGCTGGCGCCCCGCGGTGCTCGGTGCGCGCCGCGATCGCCTCCCGATCTACGAGTCTGCGGGGTTGAAGGCGCTCTACCTCGGCGATGAAGCCGTCGTCGACGTACCCGGCTTCACGCTCGACTGCCCGCCCATGCGTGCCGTGCGACAGGCGGTGAACCGCACTCGTCGGGCCGGAGTCACCTGTGAGATCCACCGTGAAGGCGAGCTCGATCCGACCCTGCGTCGCGCCTTGATCGGGATCGCCGATCGCCACCGCGCCGACCAACCGGAGCGTGGGTTCTCCATGGCGCTCGATGGTCTGCTCGAGGGCCGCCACCCCGAAGCTGTCGTCGCCGTCGCCCGCGACGCCGACGGCACGCCGTTCGCGTTCCAGCGCTACATCCCGTGCCGGAGTGGTGCGTCGCTCTCGCTCGATGCCATGCGGCGCGACAAGGTGGGTGTCAATGGTGTCAACGAGCGCCTCATCTTCGAGACTGTCACGTGGGCGGCTGCTCACCAGGTCGAGGAGGTCTCGCTCAACTTCGCAGTTGCGCGTGAGATCCTCACCGAAGGCGCCGAGCTGAGTCCGGCGGCCGCGGCCGAGGCTTGGGTGCTCCGTCGTCTCAACGGGTTCTTCCAGATCGAGTCGCTGCTCACGTTCAACGCGAAGTTCCAACCGCGGTGGGTCGCGCGCTACCTCGCATATCGATCGGTCGGTGACCTCGTGCCGGTAGCCGTAGCCGCGCTCAGTGCCGAGGCGTTCCTCCCACTTGATCGAGCGCGCGGCGACGCAGCCGATGCGGCAGACGCACCGGAACCGACCCCCGCGCCGGCCGAGCCCGCGGCGCGCTGATCGGAGCCGTAGGAGGCGCGATGAAGGTCGGTATCGTCGGCGCCGGAGGTGTCGGTGGCTACTTCGGAGCGCGTCTCGCTCAAGCCGGCAACGACGTGTGCGTGGTCGCCCGAGGCGCGCACCTGGCGGCAATCCGCGAGGGCGGGTTGCGCATCCGCAGCCCGAAAGGCGACGCCGTGGTCGCGGTCGCCGCCACGGAGGAACCAGGATCGGTGGGCGCGTGCGACGTGGTGCTGGTGTGTGTGAAGTCGTATGACACGGCGTCGGTGGCGGCATCGATCGGCCCCATGCTCGCTGGCGACTCGGCGATCGTCTCGCTCCAGAACGGAGTCGACAACGAAGACCTCATCGCGGCGCAGGTTGGTGCGGAACGCGTGCTCGGCGGGGCGGCCTTCATCTTCTCCTCGATCGTGGCGCCTGGTGTCGTGGAGCACACAGGAGGGCCGGCCCGCCTCGTCTTCGGAGAGCTCGACGGCACGCGCAGCGCGCGCGCCGAACGTCTGCTCGATCACCTGCGAGCGGCGAAGATCGATGCCGAGCTCACGTCGGAGATTCGGCGCGTGCTGTGGACGAAGTTCGCGTTCATCTGCGCGGCCGCCGGCATGACGGCTACGTCTCGCCTCACGCTTCGTGAGGTCTACAACTGCGACGAATCGCGCGAGATGTTCGTGCGGATCGTCGACGAAGTCGTTGCACTCGCGTGTCTCGAAGGCATCCCGCTCGGCGACGATGTGCGCGACGACGCGCTGCGATTTGCCGCGACAGTTGACTCCGGCTCGTACTCGTCGCTGTACCACGATCTCGTCGCGGGGCGGCCCCTCGAGCTCGACTCCTTGCACGGAGCTGTCGTACGGCGCGCCGCTGCGCGTGGCCTCCCGACGCCGGCGTGCCAGTCGGTCGACGCGATCTTGCGGCCGTCGACCGCGGGCCGCAGAGCAGCGCGGTCCTGAGGTGCCGGTCGTTCCGTCGAAGCAGGAGCTCGAGGCCGCGCACTGTTGGGAAGCCGACGACGTCGTGGCGCGCCGGCCGGAGATGACGGCGCTCCGCCGGCAGCTCCGGTACCACCAGGCACGGTGGCGCGAAGAGAACGGGCTTCCGATCGGATCGCAGCCGATCGCGCCACCCGCCGGCGCTCGGCCGGCGCGTCCCGTGGGCAGCCGGCTTCCACTCGCGTTCGCGAAGGAGACGGGCGCGAACTTCCTCACTGTCCACGCGCTCGAAGCCGCGCGGGCTCGCACGTCGATCGTCGAACCGCACCAGAGCTTCGACCATCAACGGCTGTGGGCCGATCTCCTGTGGACATCGGCCTTCACGTTCAACCTCTTCGGCGATCTCGCTGCCGATCTCGCGCTCGCCGACCGCGTGGTGCACACGTGGTGGCCCGACGCGCCGGGCACCGTGAGCGCCGTGCGCTTCGCGCACTCGCCCGGGCGACTCGACCCCGCGTATCTCGGCAACCTCGTGGCGTTCGACGCCGCGTTCGTGCTCGACCTCCACGACGGCACGCGTGGGATCGTCGGCGTGATGACCGCGTACCACGAGGTGAACCGGCGGCAGGCTCCGAAACCGCGCCGCCTGCCGCGCTACCGCGAGATCACGGAGCGCTCGGGCGTGTTCGGCGCCGGCGCACTCCCCGCTGTCAACGGAACCGAGCTCGTCCACGTCTGGCTGGCGCACCTGCTGGTGCTGTCGATGCTCCAGCACCCCGACCGTGCGTGGCGGTGGGGACGGTTCGCCGTGATCCATCCGGCCGCCAACGCCGACTTCGCCGACGCGTGTGCACGATACCGATCGCTGCTCGTCGACGATTCCAGCTTCTCGTCCACGACGGTGGAGGCGCTGCTCGACACAGGCGCGCTGCCGGCGGCGACGGTCGCCGCGTTGCGCGCCCGATACCTGGATCTCTGAGGGATCATCGCGCCGCGTCGGCCGCGACGCGGGAGGCGTCAGCTGAGCTCGCGCTTGCCCGCCGGAAAGGCGACGGGCATGTGCTTGATCCCGGCAATGAAGTTCGAGCGCAGCGGTGCGGCGTCACCGACGAGCTCGATGGTGGGGATGCGCCGCGCCATCTCCTCGAGGAGCACACGGATCTCCATGCGCGCCAGGTTGGCCCCCAGGCAGTGGTGGGGGCCGCCGCCGCCGAATCCGACGTGCTCGTTCGGGCTGCGAGTGATGTCGAACGTGAACGGAGCGTCGAACACGTCTTCATCGCGGTTCGCCGACACGTACCAGATACTCACCTTGTCGCCGGCCGCCAGCGCATGGCCGCCCAGCACCGTGTCCTTGGTGACGTTGCGGCGGAAGTACATGACCGGCGATGCCCAACGAACGACTTCTTCCGTTGCGGACGACGCGAGCGCGGGGTCGTCGATGAGCTTCGCCCACTGGTCCGGGTTGTCGCAGAACGCGCGGATGCCGTGGGAGATCGAGTTGCGCGTCGTCTCGTTGCCGGCCACCGCGAGCAGCAGGAAGAACAGGTTGAAGTCCATCTCGGAGAGGCTGTCGCCGTCGACATCGGCGTTGAGCAACGCAGTCATGATGTCGTCGCGGGGGGTCGCGCGTCGTTGCGCGGCGAGCTCGTTCGCGTACATGAACATCTCGATCTGCGCCGTCTGCACCTCGGCGTTGGAGACCATGTACTCGGGGTCTTCGCTACCGATCATTCGGTTGCTCCACTCGAAGACCTTGTGGCGGTCTTCCTGGGGCACGCCGATCATCTCGGCGATCACCTGGAGCGGGAGCTCGGCGGCGACGTCGACCACGAAGTCGCATGTGCCTGCTTCGATCACCTGATCGATGATCCGGTTCGACATCTCGCGGATGTGGGTCCCGAGCATGCCGATCTGGCGCGGCGTGAACCCGCGGTTCACGAGCTTGCGATGGCGGGTGTGCTCGGGGGCGTCCATCGTGAGCATCAGGTTCCCGCCCTCGGTGAACTCCGGTGTCCCGGGAGGGGGCTCCTCGAGCCCGACCACGCCACCGCGGCGCTGATCCGACGAGTAGGTGGCGCCGTCGCGGCCGACGGTCACCACGTCGGCGTGCTTGGTGACCACCCAGAAGCCGGGCCCGTCGGGTTCGGGGTGCTTGTAGACCGGCGCTTCGCGGCGCAGGAACGTGAACCATTCGTGCGGCACGCCCTGGGTGTATCGGTCGCGGTCGAGCAGGTTGATATCGCTCAGTTGCATGGTGCGAGTCAAGTCGGTCGAGCCGCCTGCGGGCAAGGGCAGGTGGATTGGCGACCGCCGGGCGTGTTTCACTGGCACCATGGCATGGAACATCGCCGACCTGATCGAGCACGCGGCCGACGCCGTTCCCGACCGGGTCGCGCTCATCGCGGGCGATCGCACCGTCACGTACGCCGAGCTCGAGGAGCACGCCAATCGTCTCGCGCACCATCTCGCCGCGCAAGGCGTCGGACGCCTCGATCACGTGGGGGTGTACGGCTTCAACAGTGTCGAGTTCGTCGAGACGATCCTGGCCGTCTACAAGCTGCGGGCGGTTC
>JADGOO010000111.1 GCA_017882905.1 Acidimicrobiia bacterium
GGTGCAGGGCTGCTCCCGGCGCGCGGCTTCGGCCACTGCCGCCAACGCAGGGTGGCCCTCATTGAGGTGGTAGCAGCCCGGCTCGATGCCCATCGCGTCGAGCGCACGTACTGCCCCCACGCCGAGCAACGCGTACTGCGCAAGTCGGATCGCGCGGCTGCCCTCGTAGAGGCGCGTGCTCACCCAGCGCAGCAACGGCGTGTTCTCGGCCACCTCGGCGTCGAGGAGGTAGAGCGGGACACGACCGACATCGACGCGCCACACGTGGGCGACGAGCTCGCTGTCCCAGACGGGAACGCGCACGACGAGCTGCAGACCGCGAGCGTCGGTGACGCGCACGGCTGGCAACGTCTCGGGGTCGGATTCGATCCAGTACTCGTGCTGCCATCCGCTGAGATCGAGGCGCTGATGGAAGTAGCCCCGCCGATACAGCAGGCCCACGCCCACGAAGGGCAGCGCCTGATCCGAGGCTTCCTTCAAGATGTCGCCCGCGAGCACGCCGAGCCCGCCCGAGTACACGGGGAGCGAAGCATGCACACCGAACTCCGCACACAGGAACGCCAGTGAGCGGCCACCATCGAGCAAGGGCGCGACCGGACGAGCGAGATCCGACGCGATCGTCGTGGACACCGCGTCGAGGCCGGCGAGGTACTCGTCGTTGGTGGCCGCCGCGAGCAGCGTGCGCTCCGGGAGGTCGCGCAGGAAGCGCACCGGGTTCTCGGCGCTCAACGAGAAGCGGTGTGCGCCGAGCGCCCGGAAGAGCTCTCGACCACCGGGCGTCCACGACCATAGATAGTTGTAAGCAAGCGCGGCGAGCGGCTCGAGGGGCTCCGGGAGCCGGCGCGCGAGGCGGTCGATCGCCCGCTGCCGATCGCGGGTCCCGTCGCGGCTCGCATCGGAACCGGGGGCCATCGGGTTCGTCAAGGGGTTCAGCTCCACCGGCCGAAACTAACTGCCCGACACCCTCGCGGCATCAGCCGGCTCGTCCGGGTGTGGCGACTCGCGCTGAGCTGACGGCGCGGCGGAACGGCTGACCCTCGTAGGCTCCGCGCGATGGGAGGTCTCGACCCACAGCAGCTCATCGGCGCCGCGTGCGAGGCCACTCAGCTGGCCGACTTCGGCCCGGACACGTGGCACGAGGGCCTCGAGCGGCTCCTCGATGCGCTCGAACGCGAGGCGGCGCTCAACGATCTCGGCCGCGCCGTCGTCGAAGGAGAGGTCGTCGCCTATCTGAGCAGCCGTCTCGGCATCGTTGCCGAGCGAACGCGACACCCGGAGATCGCGGTCGCCGATGTGGTGCCACCGATCGTGATCGTGGGCCAGGGCCGCACCGGTACGACGATCCTCTACGACCTGCTCGCCCAGGATCCCAAGGTGCGCGTGCCGCTCACGTGGGAAGTCGACCACCCGTGCCCGCCGCCCCAGACCGCCACGTACGACAGCGATCCGCGCATCGCGCAGGTCGACGCCACGCTCGAGGGTGTGGATCTCGTGCTGCCCGGCTTCCGCGGCATGCATCCCATGGGTGCGCGCCTCGGTCAAGAGTGTGTGCGCATCACCGCACTCGATTTCCGCAGCATGATCTTCCCCACGCAGTACCGCGTGCCGTCATATACACGCTGGTTGCTCCACGAAGCCGACATGGGCCCTGCCTACCAGTGGCATCGAACATTCCTGCAGCACCTGCAATCGCAACACCCCGCCGAACGATGGGTGCTGAAGTCGCCCGGGCACATCTGGAGCCTCGGTGCGCTCCTCGACGAGTACCCGAACGCGCTGCTGGTGCAGACGCACCGCGATCCGCTGCGCATCGTTGCCTCGATTGGTTCACTCGTCGCACGGCTTCGTTCGCTCGCGAGCGACGACACATCGATCCCCGACGCGGCAGCCGAGTTCGTCGACTACATCGTCGACGGGCTCGACCGCTCCGTCACAGCCCGCGAAGACGGCACCGTCGCATCCGACCGCGTTGTCGACGTGCAGTTCGCCGCGTTCATGGACGATCCGTTCGTGACGATCGGTGAGATCTACGACCGGCTGGGCTTCGAGCTCACCGACGCGGCCGAGCACGCCATGCGCGCCTTTCTCGCCGCGAACCCGCAGGACAAGTTCGGTGGCCACCGCTACACGTTCTCGGCGACCGGGCTCGACGAGCGCGAGTGGCGCTCTCGCACGCGCCGGTACCAGGAGTACTTCGATGTTCCGAGCGAAGCGCTCGGCTAAGCGTCGTAGAACATCGCGCGGTGCAGTCCGAGCAACGCGCGCTCGCGGTCGCTTTCGATCCGCTCGATCGCCTCGGGCGACAGGTGGTTCACCACGTCGGTGGTGCGGATCCGCTGCGCGATGTCACGCCGGCCGTAATGCGCCTGCAGGAAGAACCGACCCCGACCGTCGTTGCCGGCCGGAAGTCCGCGGTGCCACGCATCCGACACGAACAGCGCTACATCGCCGGCGTCAACCTCGAGCACACGCGGAGGTCGCCCGTCGTAGGTGAGATCGACGTCGTCGGCCCGATCGAACGGTGCGAGACGGCCGCTGCGGTGGCTGCCGGGCACCACGGCCGTAGGCCCGTCACCCGCGCGGCAGTCGCGCAGCATGATGTGCGCGCCGATCGCGAACACGGGGTACGGGATCGCGTCGGGCCACGGAACCGCTTCGGCGCGGGGCACGTGCGGTCCTGCGTCGCAATGCCACTTGCCGCCCGCGAAGCTCGGCGGGTTGCGCCACGCCGTGTTCGCGATCACGTGACAGTCGTTACCGAGCAGCGGTTCGATCACCGCGAGGATGGCCGCGCTCCCGACGGCACGCTGGCACGCGGCGCTGCGGTTCAGCATCTCGTAGCGGAACTCGGCATTGTCGGGCCGCGCGCGCTCCGGCGCGCATTGCGCGAACGCGGTGTCGATCTCCGCCGCGATGGAAGCCACCTCGTCGAGTCCGAACGCACCGCGCAGCACCGTACAGCCGTCACGTTCGAGCTCGATCGACTCGACCGGCACCGCGCCGGACAGCACCGTGAGGTTCTTGCCGATCCGCCGGATCACGGTGCAAGACCGTAGTGGTGCGGCAGCTCAGCCGGGCCCGGCGCGCGGGGCGAAGCCGTCGGGGTGCTCACCGATCGACGGCACCGGGCCTGCGCCGCGGCGGGGATGCACCGCGAGCAGCGCCGGTGTCGCCGGAACAGCGAGGTCATCCACGGTGACGAGCACCTCGCGGGCCAGGAACTGCGGATGCGTGGCTGCTTCTTCGGGGCTCAGCACCGGCGCGACCGGCGCGCCGGCCTCACGCAGCCGATCGACGGCAACCGTGAACGGCAACGTGGCGATCGCCGTGCGCACGCGACGATCGATCTCGTCGAGCCGGTCGATGCGCACCGTGAACGGCAGCTCAGCGAGGTCGTCGAGCTGCAGCGCATCACAGATCGCCCGCCACAGGTGCGGTTCGGTGAGCGGCGCGAGCGTGACGAACCGGTCGTCGGAGGTGCGGAACACGCCGTAGCCGGGCGAGCCACCGGGGCGCGCACCGTCGGTGCCCACCGTCGGGACGGAGCGCGGCCCCACCCACCACGCCATCACGTCGGCCATCGCCACATCGATCCGCTCACCCTCGCCGGTGACGAGGCGCCGCGCCCAGGCGGCGCACACGAGCAGCGCCGCGAGCGTGCCCGCTTCGAGGTCGGCCGCCGGCAGCTTCGGGATGGCCGGTTCCTCGTCGCGACCGGGCCGCGGCGCGATCGCGCCCGCGAGCGCCTGGTAGTTGAGGTCGTGCCCGGGCGCGTCGCGCCACGGGCCGTCTTGGCCATAGCCCGAGATCGAGCAGTAGATGAGCTCGGGCCGCGCCGCGCGCAGCGCCGCCGCGCCGAGACCCAGCCGATCGGCCACGCCTGGTCGCCACGACTCGCACAGCACATCGCATTCGGCCACGAGCTCCAGTGCCCGCGCGTGCTGCTCGGGATCCTTGAGGTTCAGCTCGATGCTGCGCTTGCCCCGTGCCAGCGACGCGAAGATCTCCGGGTAGCCGCGCATCGGATCGCCACCAGGCTGCTCGATCTTCAACACGTCGGCACCGAGATCGGCGAGGATCTGGGTTGCGTGCGGCATCGGTCGCCACATCGACACGTCGAGCACACGCATACCGTCGAGCAAGCCGCCCATCACGCAGTCGCGATCACGCGTCGACGAGGTCGGGTCGGTACTCGGGATGCGCGCTGAGCCACGCCGATGCACGCCGCATGCTGTCTTCGTTGTTCTTGTTGATGAACTTGTAGATCGGCGCCTCGAACCACTTGAAGGGCGCCTTTTCGATGTTGTAGCGCTCGTCGAAGTGGAACCGCGTGCGGTTCGGTCCGAGCGACTCCAGTCGCACGTGGCCGATCTGGTCGTTGCCGGGTGTCGACGAGATCATCGTGTAC
>JADGOO010000112.1 GCA_017882905.1 Acidimicrobiia bacterium
CGACAGCTTGTCGTACATGCGGAAGTAGTTCTGGAGGGTGATCGTCGCCAGGGTCTGGTTCTCCTCTTTGATGCGCACGCCCTCTTTGGCCTCGACGGCCTGGTGGAGACCTTCACTCCACCGGCGGCCTTCGAGGATGCGGCCGGTGAACTCGTCGACGATCTTCACCTCGCCCTCGGCGACGATGTAGTCCTTGTCGTTGTGGAAGAGCTCTTTGGCGCGTAGCGCAGCCTGGAGCTGGTGGACGAAGTTCTGGTTGACGTTGTCGTAGAGGTTGCTCACGCCCAGCGCTTGCTCGACTCGCTCGATGCCCTCCTCGGTGGGCACGACGGTCTTCTTGGCTTCGTCGGTCTCGTAGTCGCGCTCGGGCTGCAGGCCCCGCACGATCCGGGCGAACTGGTAGTAGAGCTCGGCCGCGTCGGCGACGCGACCCGAGATGATGAGTGGCGTACGGGCCTCGTCGATGAGGATCGAGTCGATCTCGTCGACGATGGCGAAGTGGTGCGCCTTGTGGCCGCGCCCACGCGTGCCCCACTGGGTCTGGTCTTCGATGCTCGTGCACATGTTGTCGCGCAGGTAGTCGAAGCCGAACTCGTTGTTGGTGCCGTTGACGATGTCGCAGTCGTACGCCCGCCGCTTCTCGGCGGGGCTCTCCTCGAAGCCGGGAACCACGAGACCGACCGACAGGCCGAGGAACCGGTAGATCTGGCCCATCCATTCGCCGTCGCGCCGGGCCAGGTAGTCGTTCACCGTGATCACGTGCACGCCGCGGCCGGTGAGCGCGTTGAGGTAGGCGGCGAGCGTGGCGACGAGCGTCTTGCCCTCACCCGTCTTCATCTCCGCCACCCAGCCGAAGTGCAAGCAGGCGCCGCCCATGATCTGCACGTCGTAGTGGCGCTGGCCGATCACTCGGCGCGCGGCCTCGCGCACCGTGGCGAACGCCTCGGGCAGCAGATCGTCGAGGTCTTCGCCGTTGGCCACCCGCTGCTTGAACTCCACCGTGCGGGCTGCGAGCTGCTCGTCGGAGAGCCGCTGCGTGGCCGGTTCGTGCGCGGCAACCTCGGGAACGAGCGACTCGAGCAGCTTGAGCTTGCGCCCTTCGCCGGCGCGAAGGATCTTCTGGAACAACGACATCGCCGGGCAGGCTACCTGCGGTCCACGCGGGCACCGGACGCACTGGCGGGCATTGTGGGCCTGCCCGTGGAGGCGCGCCCGGCCGGCCCGATCAGCGCAGGTCGGGCGACACCTCGGCCACGTCGGTGAGCCCTTCGGCGAGGGCCAGCACGGCCGCCTCGGTCCGGGTGCGCACCCCGAGCTTCTCGAGCACGGAGCGCACATGGTTCTTCACGGTGTTCTCCGCGATGAACAGCTCGGCGGCGATCGCCCGGTTCGACAGGCCGCGGGCGAGGCAGCCCAACACGTCGCGCTCACGGCGCGTGAGGCGCGCCGCGAGCGGCACCGCGCGCGGTGTCTCCATCGCGCGCTCCACGATCCGGGCCGCGAGTCGCGGCGTGAACACCGCCCCGCCCTGTGCGACCGCCCGCACGGCCTCGGCCACCTGCTCGGCCGGAGTGTCCTTCAGGAGGTACGCGCTCGCGCCGGCCTTCAATGCCGCGAACAGATCTTCGTCGCTGTCGGAGTCGGCGAGCACGACGACGCGCACGCCCGGCTGGGCGCGCCGGATCAGGCGGGTCGCGTCGATCCCGTCGCACACCGGCATCTCGAGATCAGTCACCACCACGTCGGGGCGCAGCGCCTCGACAAGCGCGACGGCTTCGTCGCCGTCGACAGCTTCGCCCACCACCTCGAGGTCGTCGGTGGCGCCGAGCACCTGATCGAGGCCACGGCGCAGCAGCTCCTGGTCGTCGACGAGCACCACCCGGATGCGCTCGGGTCCTGCTTCGGCCCCATCCGGGCCGGCGAGCGCGCTGACGACGGGGTCGTTCACAAGCGCTCGAGCTCTTGGTCGGAATGGTGATGGTGGCGGTGATGGTGCTGGTGTCCGGCGCGGATCTTGCGCCACACCGAGCGCAGCGCGAAGCCGGTCGTGACGGTCACGATGGTGCCCAGCACTACGTACACGTGGATCGGCATGCCTCGGCCCATCACGAGGATCGAGACATCGGGGGCGAAGAACGCGAGCGCGGCCACGAACGCCCAACGACGGAACAACGTCCAGTCGTGATCGACGGCCGCGCCCACGCACCGCGCGGTCGCCAGCCCGAGCGGGAACGAGGTGGCGACGTCGATGCCGCCGTACACCCACGGGTTCACGCCGTACTTGTGCAGCGTGCGGGCCACTACGACCGCGCGGAGCACCGCGTACCCCACGGTGAGCACCACCCAGGACGCCTCGAGCAAGCGGCGGGCGCGCGGGCTGGCCACTCCTCCACCGTAGCGGTGGGTGAGGTGTCGCCCAGAAGCACGCGTAGACTTCCCGGACCGCTGCCAGGCACGCGGCGGACGTTGCGGGCCGGCCGTCGCCAACCTCGAAGGGACCTGCCATCGTGCACACATCCCGGGAGTTGCGGGTGGCGTGGGCGGTTCACGCACTCACTGCCAGCGGTGTGATCGTCGGGATCCTCGGGCTGAACTCGGTGATCGAGGGCCATGCCCGCGCGGCCATCCTCTGGCTCATCGCGGCGATGATCGTCGACGGGCTCGACGGCCCCGTGGCGCGAGCGCTCGACGTGCAGGGCCGCCTCCCCAACTTCGACGGCAACGCGCTCGACCTCATGGTCGACTACTTCACCTGCGTGATCGTGCCGGTCGCCTTCCTCGACCGGTTCAACCTCCTGCCCGACAACACCGTCGGCCTCACTGGCTGCGTGGTGCTGTTCACGAGCGTGCTGTGGATGGCACGGGCCGACATGGAGACCGACGACCACTGGTTCCGCGGCTTTCCGGCCGAGTGGAACCTCATCATCCCCACGCTCTACTTGCTCCACGCCGAACCGTGGGTGAGCCTCGTGGCCTGTTGGGTGATCGCCGGCTTCACGCTCTCCCGGGTGGAGTTCCCCCACCCCGTGCAGGTTCGCGAGCGGCGCACGATGTCGTTGCTGTTCATGGCTGCGTGGCTCGGCTCGATGGCCTACCTGGCCAGCACGCTGCCCGACCACGACTCGCCGTTGCGGCTGCTGTTGCTCGTGGCCCCGCTCTGGACCGTGTTCCAGGTGACGGAGCGAGCTTGGGTGCGGCGCCACGCCGCCGACCACCAACCGCTCACGTCACCCTGAGGCGCGTCGCCGTCACCCCGGAGCCGGCGTTCCGGCTGCGGTGACCGCCACCACCCGATCCCAGCCGGCGCCCCGCAGCGCCCGCGCCGCGGCGCCGAGCGTGCCACCCGTAGTGGTCACGTCGTCGACGACCAACACGGTGCGCCCGTGCCCGCCGGCCGGACGGGTGACCGCGAAGCGGGGCCCGGCCCGCCGACGCGCGCGATCGGCTCCCGTCTGGGCGGTGTCGTCGAGGCGGCAGAGGAGCGCGACCGCGGGGACCCCGAGCTGGTGGGCCACCCGCCGCGCCAGCGCCTCGGCGTGATCGAAACCGCGGTCGCGGCGCCGCCGAGCCGTGGTGGGTGGCCACGTGACGACGGCCGATGCGCGCGGCCGTGCGGGCGAGTCGCGCGTCGACCGAACGTCGGCGTCGGCCGCGCCCGAGACAGCGAGCAGTGGACGGCTGCGCACGGCGACCGCGTCGGAGAGGAACGCGAGCGCGTGGCGCGCGTCGCGGTACTTCACGCGGGCCACCAGCTCTCGCGCCGCGCCGCTGTAGGCAAAGACGCTGACCAGGTGGTCGACGCCGACGGGAGCCGCGGCGCCGGGCGCGGGCCGCAGCGAACCTGCGCAGCCCGCGCAGAGCGGGTCGCCCGGCGCGCCGCACGCCAAGCAGCGGGCCGGGAAGAGCAGCCGGCCCAGAGCGTCGACCCGGCTGCGCAGCACACGGCCGACCGTACGCTGCGGTTGTGACACGCCGCGCGGCGCGTGGTCGCGTCGCGCGGCGTGCGGCCCTCAGCGCGGCCGCAGCGCGGGCAGTGACCGCACCAGCGGTCGGCGGGCCACTCCGCGCTCGGTCACGATCGCACTGATCAGCGCGGCGGGCGTCACGTCGAACGCGGGGTTGTGGGCCCTGAAGCCAACCGGGGCGATGCGCTGCCCCGCCACTTCGGTGACCTCGTCGGGATCGCGCGTCTCCACAGCGATCGAGCGGCCGTCGGGCGTGGCCAGATCCACCGTCGACCACGGCGCGGCCACCACGAACGGGATGTCGTGATGCTTGGCCAGCACCGCGAGCCCGTACGTACCGATCTTGTTGGCAACATCGCCGTTGGCCGCGATGCGGTCGGCGCCGACGACCACGAGATCGACCTCGCCCGCCGCCATGAGCGAGCCGGCCGCCGAATCGACCACGAGCGTGCTCGGGATCGAGAGCGCGTGCAGCTCCCACGCCGTGAGGCGCGCACCTTGCAGCACGGGCCGCGTCTCGTCGACCCACACGTGGGCCACGCGGCCCGCGTCGTGACCGGCGCGGATCACGCCGATCGCCGTCCCGTAGCCGGCGGTGGCGAGATGTCCAGCGTTGCAATGTGTGAGCACCTGCGCGCCGCCGTCCACGTCGGGGATCACCGACAGGCCGTTGCGGCCGATCGCCTCGTTGGCGGCTACGTCGTCGGCCGCGATCTCGTCGGCGGCGCCCAGCGCACCAGCGGCGCCCGATTGCTCGTAGGCGGCCAACGAGCGAGCTACGCCCCAAGCCAGGTTGACGGCGGTCGGGCGGGCGCTCGCGAGGCGCGCCGCGGCGGCATGCACGCTCGACGACGACGACGACCCGTGCGCGGCGAGGGCCACTCCGTACGCACCAGCGGCGCCGAGCGCGGGTGCGCCGCGCACGGCGAGCGTGGTGATCGCGTCGCAGAGCTCCTCGACGGTCCGGCAGTCGACGAACCGCACGGAATGCGGAAGGGCGCGTTGATCGAGGAGCCGCACGCAGCCGCGCCGCCACTCGATCGGCGACGGGAGGTGATCGACCATTCGTGTCTTCGCCCGCTCGACGCGGTTCAGACGAGCAGGTTGAGCGCGGGGTTCGTGCCGTCGCGCACCGAATCGAGGCGACGGTTGACGGCCTGCGTCCACATGTCGTCGTCGGTGCCCGCGTGCGTGAGGATCCAGAACCGATCGGTGCGGATCGCGTCGAGGACCTTGGCGGCCACGACGTCGGGCGACATGCCCGTCTCGATCATCGACTGCAGCATGCCCTGCATCACCTCACGCTGTTGCTCTTGTTCGCCCGTGAGTGCGGCGGAGTCGTCGAGGTGCGCGGGCCGGTTGCGCTCCGATTCGGCGATGCGGGTGTTCACCCACCCGGGACACAGCACCGAGACGTGCACGTTCGCGGCCTGGAGCGCGAGCTCGTGGTGCAGGCTCTCGGAGATCGCCACCACCGCGTGCTTGCTCGCGTTGTACGGACCCATGAACGGCGCGGCGACCAGGCCGGCCACGCTCGCGGTGTTGACGATGTGCCCTTCCGGTTGCTCCAACAGGATCGGCATGAACGTGCGCACACCGTGGATCACACCCCACAGGTTCACGCCGAGCACCCACTCCCACGTGCTGAGCGGGGCTTCCCACGAGAGGCCTCCCCCACCCACACCGGCGTTGTTGCAGAACACGTGCACCGCGCCGTGGGCATCGAGCGCGGCTCGGGCGAGTGCGTCCATCTGCGCCGGGTCGGTCACATCGGTGGCGACGCCGAGCGCGTCGACGCCGGCGGCCGTGAGCGCGGCGACGGCTCCGTCGAGCGCGTCCTTCTCCACGTCGCCGATCACGACCTTCATCCCGCTCGCACCGAACGTGCGCGCCATGCTCAGGCCGATCCCGCTCGCGCCGCCCGTGATGACGGCGACCCGTCCTTCGATCTGCTGCATGCGCGCAGTCTCGCGCAGCCGCGAAACCTCACGACAACAGCGAACCGGCGTGACGGATACGCCACATGGACGTATCCGTCACGCCGGTTGAAGGTTGTGGAGCCGGGATGGCGCTCAGTACCGGTAGTGGTCGGGCTTGTACGGGCCCTCGACGGGCACGCCGATGTACGCCGCCTGCTGCTCGGTGAGCTTCGTGAGCTTTGCTCCGAGCTTGTCGAGGTGCAGCCGGGCGACCTCCTCGTCGAGGTGCTTCGGCAACGTGTACACCTTGCGCTCGTAGAACTCGCGGTGCGTGAACAGCTCGAGCTGGGCGATGGTCTGGTTCGTGAAGCTGTTGCTCATCACGAAGCTCGGGTGACCCGTTGCGCAACCGAGGTTGAGCAGACGGCCCTCGGCCAGCACGATGATCGAGTGGCCGTCGGCGAACTTCCATTCGTCGACCTGCGGCTTGATGTTGATGCGCTCCACGCCCGGCGTGCGCGCGAGGCCGGCCATGTCGATCTCGTTGTCGAAGTGGCCGATGTTGCCGACGATCGCGTTGTGCTTCATC
>JADGOO010000113.1 GCA_017882905.1 Acidimicrobiia bacterium
GACGAAGCGCATCGGCGCATCGTATCGGTGGGCAAGGCGATGCCACCGATGGAAGCAAAGGTGGTCGACCCGGAGTCGGACGCATCGCTTCCGCCCAACGAGGTCGGCGAGCTGCTCGTGCGACTGCCGGGCAAGCGCCGCGAGTACTACCGCGACGATGGCGCCACGTCGGCGGCCTGGACCGACGACGGCTGGTTGCGCACCGGCGACCTCGCGCGCCTCGACGAAGACGGGTTCGTCTACATCTCCGGGCGCATCAAGGACATGATCATCCGGGGCGGCAACAACATCTACGCGACCGACGTGGAAGCCGTGATCCTCGAGCATCCCGACGTGCAGGAAGCCGCCGTCGTGGGCGTGCCGCACCAGGTGCTGGGCGAGGATGTGGGCGCGTTCGTGGTGCTGAAGCCTGGGCGCACCCTCGACACCGACGCGCTCCAAGCGTTCTGCGCGCAGCACCTCGCCGACTACAAGCGCCCACGAGTGGTCCACTTCGTGGCCGAGCTCCCCCGCAACGCCACCGGCAAGGTCATGAAGCACAAGCTCCGCGGCTCCTTCGCCTGACGCTCACGGGGGCGGGTCGGCGGCCACGACCGTCGGCGCCCGAGATGACGCAGTTCGCGGCCCGTTGCTACTGTGCGCGCCGTCCCTGACAGCGGTGTCAGGCAACGATCGAGGAGGCCGGCGACCCGTGGCGCTGACGGAGCTGAAGGGCAAGGCGCTGGGCAGCCAGCGCGTCGTCATCGAGCGGGGTCCGGTGCGCGTGTTCGCGCAGGCGCTCCTCGACGAGGATGCCGTCTACGACGATGCCGCCGCGCCGGTGCCGCCCACGTTCCCGTTCGTCATGAGCTACTGGGGCTCGATGGGCCAGGGCGGCGCGGCCGGCCTGCCGATCGAGAACCTGCGCGGCAAGGGTCGCGCCATCCTCCACGGCGAGCAGGAGTTCATCTACCACGGTGGCCGCTGGCCGCACGTGGGTGACACGCTCGTGGGCGAAGGCGTCATCGCCGACGTGTACGAGAAGGCGAAGAGCGACGGCGGCAAGCTCGAGTTCTACGTGACCGACACGACCTGGACCATCGAGGGTGAGACGGCACCGGCGGTCACGACGCGCTTCACGCTCGCCATCAACTGCAAGCCCGACGCGGCCGAGGCAAAGCCCCTTTCGTGACCGACGACGGCGCGGGCTTTCCGGCTGGATACTCGCCGCGCGAGGTCGCCGACCGCCTCGCGATCCACGATCTCCTGCGCACGTACGCGTGGGCGATCGACGCGCAGGACTGGTCGCTGCTCGACACGGTGTTCACACCCGACGCGTGGCTCGACTACTCGTCGAACCCGGGTGGCATGGCCGGCCCGTACCCCGAAGCGCGTGCGTGGCTGGCGTCGGTGATGCCGTACTTCCCGATCACCCAGCACCTCATGGCGAACACGCTCGTGGAGCTCAGCGGCGATCGCGCCACAGCCAAGACGATGGTCGCCAATCCGCAGGGTGCGCGCCAACGCGAAGGTCGCCCGCACTTCTTCTTCGTGGGTGCTCGCTACGACGACGAGCTGGCGCGCACCAACGCGGGTTGGCGGATCACGAAGCGGGTGGAGACGACGCTGTGGTTCCAGGGATCGCTCCCACCCGAGCTCGTCGGCCCCGACGACGCCCGAAGCCCCTCCCAACCTGCGTGACTCGATAGCGCATAGGGCGATCTGGTCACGCAAGTTCGGGGCCGTTGGGCCTCCGGCGGGCTAGCTGGTCTGGCCGAGGAGCCAAGCCGCGTTGTCGTGGAAGAGTCCCGGCGCATCGCCGGGCGTGGTGGCGAAGCGCTCGGACCCGCGGGCGTAGTCGGCCAGCGGCGTGGCTGTGCCTTCGCTGTGCGGGTAGTCGCTGCACGCCATGAGCACGTCGCCGCCGATCTCGCGCGCGATGCGCGCCGGTAGCTCGTAGGAGAACGACGACACGCGCACGTGGCGCAGGAAGTACTCGCTCGGCTTCGCCACGAGGCCCGGCGGGCGCCGACCGTTGAGCTTGCTCGTGAAGTCGATGCCGCCGTCGAGCATCATCAAGTACATCGGCACCCACACCGCGCTCAGCTCCACGATGCCGAGCCGCAGCCGCGGGTGGCGTTCGAACACGCCGTTCACGATGAGGTCCGTCGAAGCCAACGCTGCAGCCGTGTACAGGAACACCGAGTCGAGCGTTGGGATGAACGTGTCGCCACCGTCGACGTACCACGCATCATCGAACGGGCGCGGCTGATCGGCCACGTGGAACACCGGCGCGATGTCGTGATCCTCGAAGAGCGACCACGCGCGGTCCACATCAGGATGCGAGAGCGGCTTGCCGTCGACGAGCGCCGGCGCAACCATCGCGGTGCGCACGCCCGCCGCGCTCAACGCGTGCAGCTGCGACTCGAGCCACGCGTGATCGCGCAGGTGCACGTGCGCCACGGGATGCAACGCGCCGCGGCCCTCGTGCGCGACGGTCAGGCACCAACGGTTCCATGCGGCCATGTTCGCGAGCTGCGCAGCCGGGTCGACACCGAGACGACGCTCCCAGAGCAGACCGAAGTTCGGGAACAGCACCGCCTCGTCGACACCGAGCGCGGCGAGACCGTCTCGGCGCGCCGCAGGATCCCAGTGATCACGCGGCAGCACATCGTCCCAGCGCGCCGAACACGGCTCGCCGCGCAGTGCTGCCTGGTGCCGGTCGCCGATCGTGCTCGTGTCGCCGGGCGTCTGGAGCTCGGCCAGCCCGAGCCGCTCACCGCGCCAGCGCAACCAGGTCCAGCCCGCGTCGTCGTCGACGAACTCGATGGCGTCGTCGCGGTGGGCCGGATCGATGTGCTCGGCCCAGAAGCCTCGCTGCTCCACGAGGTGCTGGTCGGAGTCGATCACCCGTGTCATCACCTGCGAGGATGCCACAGATGGTTGGCGTGCCGCTCGACCCGCCGCTCGACACCACCGCCGACGTGTACCGGCGCAGCATCATCGTGCGCGAGCTCGAACCCGGCGTGGTGCAGTGCGGGCTGGAAGACGACTTCCACCACTTCATCGTCACGGTGCGCCACTCCTACGAGCGGGTGCTCGAGGTGACGATGCACGCCGAACGGTGGCCGTGGTCGACGTGCCCGGCCGCGGGCGCGCAGCTCGCCACGCTCGCCGCGATGCCGCTCTCACCCCGCTTCACCGACGCGGCGCGTTGGTCCGATCCGGCGAAGGCGTGCACGCACCAGTTCGACGCGGCCGCGCACGCGATCACGCATGCTGCGGGTCGCCTCACCGGCAAGCGGCCGCTCCCCGAACGGCGCTACGACTGCGAGATCGGCGCGCATATGGGACGGCCGATCGACGAGGGCGGCCGGAACCGCCTCTGGGTCGACGGCGAGCTTGCACTCGAATGGCACGTGGTCGCGGGGCGCGGCATCGTCGACGCGCCGCCTCCGTTCGACGCCGCGCCGTGGAAGGGCGGCTTCATGCGCTGGGCCGACCAGACCCTCGATCCCGATGCCGCCGAGCAGGCGATCGTGCTGCGGCGCGCGTGTGATATCGGCATGGGGCGCGGCATGCCGCTCGACGACATCCCGGTGGCGAGCGACCTCATGGGGCAGATGGCCGGCGTGTGTTACACGATGCAGCCGGAGCACGCACCACACGGACGCCGCAACGTGGGCAACATCTTCGACTTCGCCGCCGAGCCCGGCCGGCTCGATGCGCTACGCGCGCAGCCCCACGACTGACGCGAACGCTTCGAGGCCGGCGACGGCATCGGGGCTGCGCCGCCACGGCGACACCAGCAATCGCGTCACACCGATCGCCTCCCACCGCGCGATGTCGTCGACCGATTCGACGGGCCCGCCGCAGCACACCTCGAAACCGTCGGCCACGCGGTCGCGGCCCGCGGCCGCGAGGAGCGCGTCGAGCAGCTCGATCTGCCGGCGCGCCGATTCGAGCGTGTGGCCCATGCCGATCCAGCCGTCGCCCAGCGACGCGGCACGCCGCAACGCGGCCTTCGACTCGCCGCCGACAAGGATCGGTGGGTGCGGCCTTTGCACCGGCTTCGGTTCGAACACCGCGCCGTCGAACGAGAAGTGCGCGCCGTGGTGCGTGACGCTCGGTTCCGTCCACAGGCGCTTGCAGACCTCGATGCACTCGTCGACCCGGCGGCCGCGCGTGGTGAAGTCGAGCTCGGCGGCGACCCATTCCTCTTCGAGCCAGCTCGCGCCGATGCCGAACTCGAAGCGGCCGCCGCTCACGATGTCGAGCGTCTGCACACCGCGCGCGGTCACGAACGGATGGCGCAGACCGATGTTGTACACGTGGGTGCCGAGGCGCACGCGTTGCGTGCGCGCGGCGAGGAACGCGAGGTAGGCGAACGCGTCGAAGATCGGCGTCTCGGGCGGTACGGGAGGATGCGCTTCACCGGGATACGGCGACCGAGACATGGCGGTCGTGAACATGAGGTGCTCCGGAAGCCATACCGACTCGTAGCCGAGCTCGTCGGCCGCGCAGGTGACCGCATCGAAGAACGCCGGATTGCACCGGCCGAGCGCCACACCGAGCTTCATGCCCCCTCCCTCGCCGACGTCATGCGCGCGCCGTCATACTCCGGTACCGAAGCTGCCGTCGGCCTGGCGGATCCAGCCCGCGGCCGCGGTGTTGCCCCCGTCGACATGGACCGTGGTGCCCGTGACGAACCGGCTCCAGTCGCTCGCGAGGTAGACGCACGCGGCGGCGACGTCGTCGACGTGACCTTCGATCGGCAACGGCGTGCGCGAGCCGAAGCTGTCGCCGATTCCGGGCGTGGGGATCACGTCCATCGCGATGTTGTTCACTCTGATGCAGCGCTCGCCGAGCTCGAGAGCGAGCGTCTTCGACAGAGACACGAGCGCCGTCTTCATCGCCGCGTACACACCGAAGCCCGGCGCGGCCCGGTGCGCCTCGATCGAGGTCATGTTCACGATCGAGCCGCCGGTAACCGGCATCAGCGGCACGCACGCACGGATGAAGTGCGTGACCGACGTGAAGTTCTCCCGGATCAGTGCGTCCTGACCCTTGTCGTTCACGTCGAGGAACGGCGCGAAGAAGCCGCCACCCGCGTTGTTCACGAGGACGTCGACGTGCCCGAGCCGGGTGCCCACCTCGGCGATGTGGGCCTGCACCTGCTCGCCGTCGCGTACGTCGAGGTAGCCCTTCACTGCGGTGCGGCCGAAGCCCTCGATCTCGGCGGCCACGGCGTCGAGCTGGGCGACGTCGCGGTCGCAGATGGCGACGTGCGCACCGAAGCGGGCCAGGGCAAGCGCGCAGGCGCGTCCGATGCCTTGGGCGGCGCCGGTGACGACCGCGACCCGGTCGGTGAGCAGGATCGAATCGGGTTCGAGCACGGTCGGCGAATCTACCGGTTGCCTGACACGCGTGTCAGGGTGGATGCTTCGGGGATGGGATACGACTTCGCCGGTAAGCGGGTACTCGTGACAGGTGCGTCGAGCGGCATCGGTGCTGCGCTCGCACAGGGCTTCGCCATGCGGGGGGCGGTGGTCGGGATCTGTGCCCGGCGGCCCGACCGGCTCGCGGCGGTGCTCGACGGACTGCAGCAGCACTCCCCCAACTCGCGCTCGTACACGATCGACCTCGCCGACCTCGACGCCATCGACGGCTTCGCAGCCTCGGTCGTCGCCGACCTCGGTGGCCTCGACGTGCTCGTGAACAACGCCGGCATCCCGAAGCGCCGCACCGTGATGGACGTGTCGTGGCGCGAGGTGGAGGCCGTCAATCGCATCAACTACCTGTCGCCCGTGAAGCTCACGATGGCGTTGCTCCCCACGCTGATCGCGTCGTCGGGCGAGATCATCAACATCTCGTCGGTCGCGGCTCGGCTGTCGCCACCCGCCGAGAGCGCGTACTCGGCGACGAAGGCCGCGATCACGGCTTTCTCCGAATCGATGCTCGTCGACCTCGCCATCGCGGGCCATGCCGTTGGCGTGCACGTGGTGAACCCGGGCGTGATCGACACCGAGCTGTTCCACCTGCCCGACAACGACGCGTTCACCGCGCCCGTGCAGGCCGAGCCGGTGGAATCGATCGTGGAGCCGATCCTGTCGATGCTCGGCACCGATCAGTTCGAGCTCTACTTCCCCGAGTGGTTCGGTGACGTGGTGGCCAACAAGTTCCCCGACGTGGGCGGGTACCTGAAGGGCAACATCGCCTGGGCCCGCTCTCAAGCCACCTAGCGGCTCGGGTCAGTTGAGGAGGTCGGGCTGTTCCGTGGTGATCCAGTCCCAGAGTGGCTGGAACGAGAAGTAGCACGCGATCGGTGAACCCACCTGGCTGTGGGTGAGCCGGGCCACATCGGCCGGGATCTTGATCGGCGTGCCCGCGGCTTCGGCGAGGAGCTGGGCCTGGCAGGTGCGCTCCATCGTGATGAACGACCACGCCGCCTCGTCGACCGAGTAGCCCGTGGTGAGCAGCCCGTGGTTGCGCAAGATCGCGGCCTTGCGAGTGCCGAGCGTCTCGGCGATGCGGCGACCTTCGGAGAGGTCGTTCACCACACCCGTGTAGTCGTCGAACACCACGTGGTCCTCGAAGAACGCGCACGCGTCCTGGGTGAGCGGGTCGATCTCCCGACCGAGCGACGACCACGCCTTGCCGTACAGCGAGTGCGAGTGCGCGGCGGCGATCACATCGGGCCGCGCCTGGTGGATCTGGCTGTGGATCGCGAACGCGGCCTGGTTCACGAGCGCGTTGCCCACGACGACGGCGCCGGTGTGATCGACGCAGATCAGATCGCTCACCTTGATCAGCTTGAAGTTCATGCCGAACGGGTTCAGCCAGAAGCGGTCGAGGTGCTCGGGGTCACGTACGGTGATGTGACCGGCGATGCCCTCGTCGAAGCCGAACTTGCCGAACAGCCGGAACGCGGCGGCGAGGCGCTGCTTGCGGTGGAGCCGCTCGTCGTCGATGGAGGCGAACGACGGCAGGTACGACAGGTTCGGGGCGAGCGCAGTCATGATCCCAAGCCTACGTCGCCCTGAAATCGCTCCGCTCCGCCTGCTTCAGGCCGCGCCGCCGACGGTCTGCCAGCAGATGCGCGCGGTGGTCTCGACCACGTCGTCGCGGTCGATGCCGAGCGCACGGAGGTCGCCGTGGAAGGCGGCCATGCGCTCGATCAGCGCCACGAGGGCTGCGGCAGCCGCCAGCGGCGACAGCTCGTCGGCGACCACACCCGCCGCTTGGCCACGGCGCACCTGCTCCGCGAACCCTTCGATGAAGGGCCGGTTCGTGCGATTGCGAATCTCTCGGAAGCGTTGATCGCCTTCCTGCGCGGCAAGGTTGCGGGTGCGCAGCACGGCACGGTGCGTATCCCACATCTCGACGAAGCGGGTCGTGAGCTCGCGGGCGTCGCGGAGCCCGTCGGGACCCGACCACGGCGCATCGAGGAGCGCGGCCAGCGGCATGACCTCGGCCGCGCCCACCTCGTCGGCGAGCACGAGGACGGCCTCTTCCACGTCGCGGAAGTACTGGTAGTAGGTGGCCGGCGACGTCCCGACCGAACGGGTGATGTCGACGACGCGCAGGTCGCGCACCCCATGCGACTCGAGCAGCTCCGCCGTGGCGTCGAGGAGCTTGCGCCGTGTCGCCTGGCCGCGCTTGCCGATGGCACGGCCGTCGAGCGCACGTCCGTCGGGCACGGCGATGTCACTCACGTCGGCAACGCTCACTCGGCCGATTCGAAGTCGACGAAGCCAAGCTCGTCGTTCGCGGGGCGGAACGTGGCCTGGACCCGCATCCCGATCCGCGCGGCCGACGGATCGAGGGTCGGCATGGCGGCGAGGATCCGCGCGCCGGGTTCGTCGAGGTCGACCGTGGCGATCACGAACGGGACCCGTTCGTTGAACGGCGGCACACCGTTCTGGCGGATCACGGTGAACGAGTAGACGGTGCCGTTGCCGCTGGCCGTGACGAACGCGACCGTGTCGGCACCGCAGTGCGAGCACAGATAGCGCGGGTAGTGCTGGTGCAGCCCGCAGGTGCTGCAGCGCTGAATGCGCAGCTCGCCGCGTCGCGCGCCCTCCCAGAACTCCCGGTCTTCGGCGTTGGGGTGCGGCACCACCCACTTCGGCGTCTCCGCCCACGTCATCGAGGCTCCGTTCCGAGCACGACCGTGCCCTGCGTGCTCAGCCATCCACCGCTTCCGTTGCACACCGCGATCTCGGCACCCTCGACCTGCGAGTCGCCGGCGTCGCCTCGCAGCTGCCGCGTCGCTTCGCACAACAGGTAGAGACCGCGCATGCCGGGATGCGTGTTCGAGAGGCCACCGCCGTCGGGGTTCGTCGGCAGCGCGCCACCGAGGCGCAAGCTGCCGTCGGCGACGAACGGTCCGCCCTCGCCCTTCGGGACGAACCCGAGATCTTCCAGCGTGACCAGCACCGTGTACGTGAAGCTGTCGTACGCGCAGAACACATCGACGTCGGATGGTCGGATCCCCGCTTCGGCGAACGCCTTCGGCCCACTGACGGCGGCCGCGGTATGCGTCATGTCGCCCATCGCCTGGATCGAGTGGTGCGTGGTGCCGCCGGCGCCACCGCGCACGAACACGGGCCGATGCGCGAGCGCTCGCGCCCGTTCCTCGGTGGTGAGGATGATGGCGCAGCCACCGTCGGAGATCACGCAGCAATCGAGCTTGTGCAACGGATCGGCAACGAGCCGCGACGAGAGCACGTCGTCGACGGTGATGAGATCGCGGTACATCGCGCCCGCGTTGCGATGCGCGTGCTCGCGGGTCTGCACGGAGATCGACGCGAGCTGCTCGGCCGTGGTGCCGAACTCGTGCATGTGTCGCTGCGCGGCCATCGCGTACGCGCCGACCAAGGTCATTCCCGTGGGGAACTCGTACTTCATCGGGCCGGGCGGCTGCATGCCGCCCCGCCCTCCCCCACCGCCGGTGCCGAGCGTGCGACCGCTCGCCGACAGCTGGTTGTTGCCGTAGACGATCGCGATCGTGTCGACGTCGCCGGCTTCGATCGCACGGAAGGCGTGATGGGCGTGGAACTCGAAGCTGCTGCCGCCACAGCTCGTGCTGTCGAGCCAGTGTGGCTGCAGCCCGAGGTACTCGGCGACGGCGACCTCGTGCATGCCGCCGTAGCCGGCGCTCGCGAGGCCTTCGATGTCGCGGGTGGCGAGGCCGGCGTCATCGAGCGCGCGGCGGAACGACTGCGCGATGAGCTGGCTCGGCGAAAGGTCGGGCGTGACCGGACCGTCGGACAGCCCCACACCCACGACGCACACGTTGCGACCCATCTCCCGACACTAACGAGCGCCGCTTGCGGGCCGTCAAGACGACCCGACCATCGCAGTGGCGATGGCGCGGCTCGCATCACGCACCTGGGCATGCGCCAAGATGACGACATGACAACCGTTGGCGACCTGCTCGGAGCGTCACTCGCCGCCGCCGGGGTGAGGGTGACGTTCGGGCCTGTGCCACTGGCCGGTCTGCCCCACGAGCGCGTCGATGATGCCGATCTCGCCGCGTTGCTGGCCGACGCCGACGGGCGAATCGGGCCGGGACCCGGTGTGGCATTCGACGGCCGCCACCTGCGCTTGTCGTCGCGCCCCGGCGGCGAGGACCACGCGCCGGCGACGCTCGACGAGGCACAGCGCGTCGCGGCAACGATCGAACCGGCGACGCGCGCGGTTCGGAACGCGGCCACGACGCGCATGATCGAGGTCTCCGTGGATCTGGGTGCGGCGATCAATCCGAGGGCACGGCCGTCGCGGCCGGTCGACTACCTGCCGTTCGCCGGCGCGGTCCTGCCAGCGCACGGCGACGCGCGCGTTGCGATGCTGGTGGGACCGGGCGTCGTGCGGCGCGGCGGCGTGGAAGGCCTGCGTGCGTTCGCGGCCGCGGGCCAGCTCCCCGTGGCCAACACGTGGGGCGCGAAGGGCGTGTTCACCTGGGACAGCCCGCACCACATGGGTACCTGCGGCCTGCAGGCCGACGACTTCGCGCTCCTGGGCTTCGGCGACCTCGACCTGCTCATCACAGCCGGACTCGACCGCGACGAAGCGAACGAACAGCTGCTCGATTCGGTGACCCGCAAGCGGGTCGATGTTGCACCCGAACAGCTCGGCGATCTCGCGCGGCTCGTCGCCGGCAACCGTCATCTCGACGCCGCCAACGCGCTCTACACGCGTCTCGCGGCGGTGGCCCAGCCGGGCTACGCCGATGACCGCTTCCCGATGCACCCGGCGCGTGCCGTTGCGCAGCTCGCGGCGGCGCGCCCGACCGGAGGGATCATCGCTGCCGACCCCGGCGCCGTTGGGCTCTGGGTGGCGCGAACGTTCTCGACGACCGAGCTCGCAAGTGTGATCGTTCCCGCGTCGACGGCGCCCGGAATCGCCGCGGCGGTCGCGTTCTGCGCGCGGCGCCGCGGTCTCCCCGCCGCCGCGGTCACGCGCGCGCCCCTGGATGCGGCGACCGAGGCCGTGTGCGCGCTCGCCGACGCGCGGGGCCTCGGCTTCCCGCTGTTCGTGTGGGACGATGGCCGCGACCCGACGGGTCTCACCTCGATCGCCGCTCACGAGTCGGCTGCGGCGCGTGTCGGCGCCGCCGCCGCCATGACCGCCGTGGAGCGCTTCGTGGTGCCGATCGACTGGACGTGCACCGACGCGTTGGTGACCGCGGCTGGCTCCGTGGTGGCGTGGCAGTCGTAGTCTCGTCACCATGCGCACCGAGGACATGGTCATCGTCTCCGTCGACGATCACGTGGTCGAGCCGCCCGATCTGTTCGAGGGCAAGCTCGAAGCGAAGTACCGCGATCTCGCGCCGCGCCTCGAGCATCAGCCCGACGGCACCGACGTGTGGCACTTCGCGAACGTCGAGATCGCCAACGTGGGGCTCAACGCGGTAGCGGGGCGTCCCAAAGAGGAGTACGGCATCGACCCGACGAGCTTCGACGAGCTGCGCCCGGGCACCTACGACGTGCGCGAGCGCATCAAGGACATGAACGCGAACGGCGTGCTCGGTTCCCTCAACTTTCCGTCGCTCCCCGGATTCGCCGGCCGCCTGTTCGCCGCCCTCGAGGACAAGGACGCGGCCTACGCGCTCACACGCGCGTACAACGACTGGCACATCCACGACTGGTGCGGCGCGGCACCCGAGCGCTTCATCCCGCTCGCGATCCCGCCGATCTGGTCGCCGGAGCAGACCGCCAAGGAAGTGCGGCGCGTCGCCGAGCTCGGCTGCCACGCGCTCACGTTCCCGGAGAACCCCGTTCCGCTCGGCTTGCCGTCACTGCACTCCGAAGACTGGTTCCCGGTGTGGGAGGCGTGCAGCGACACCGGCACCGTGGTCTGCATGCACATCGGTTCGTCGTCGAAGCTCGCGATGACGGCAATGGATGCGCCGATCGACGTGATGATCACCCTGCAGCCGATGAACATCGTGCAGTGCGCGGCCGACCTGATCTTCTCGCCGCTGTGGAAGCAGTTCCCATCGGTGAACGTGGCGCTCAGTGAGGGCGGCATCGGCTGGATCCCCTACTTCCTCGAGCGCCTCGACCACACCTACGAGACCCACCACGCCTGGACGGGTGCCGACCTCGGCGGCCGTCTCCCATCGGAGATCTTCATGGAGCACGTGATCCTGTGCTTCATCGAAGACCGCTTCGGGGCGCGCCACATTCGCGAGATCGGCGCCGACCGGATCTGCGTCGAGATCGACTACCCGCACTCCGACGCGATCTGGCCCAATGCACCTGAGGTGCTCGCCGATCACTTCTCCGCCACGAACCTCACCGACAACGAGGTGGATGCCGTCACCCACCTCAACGCGATGCGCTTCTTCAACTACGACCCGTTCGCCCAGCTGTCGCGCGACGAGTGCACCGTGAGCGCGCTGCGCGCACAAGCGGTCGGTCACGACGTGAGCATCGTGAGCAAGGGCCGGCGCAGCGAACGTCACGGACCGGTGAGCCTCGCAGAGCTCACACCCACCGCCTGAGCGCCCCAAGACCGGTATCGTCCCGGCGATGAGCCCCCCTGCCACCGTGGTGCTGGTGCACGGCGCCTGGCACGACGCGCGCTGCTTCGAACCGCTGGTGCGTGACCTCGAGCGCCGCGGCGTACCGGTCGTCGCGGCTGATCGACCCGGGCACGGCGCGAGCCCCGAACCGCTCGGTGACCTCGCGGGCGACGCCGCGGCGGTGCGCGCCGTGTTGCGAACCGTCGACGGCCCGGTCGTGCTCGTGGGGCACTCGTACGGCGGCGCGGTGATCACCGAAGCCGGGAGCGCGCCCAACGTCGCCCATCTCGTGTACGTCACGGCCTTCGTGCTCGACATCGGCGAGAGCGTGATGCACCAAGAGGGCGTCGGTGAGCATCCGCCCTCCGGTCTCGGCGGCGCCATCACCTTCCGAGACGACGGCACTTCGATCGTCGATGCCGTCCAAGCCGCGGAGATCTTCTACAACGACTGCGATCCTGGCGTCGCGGCCGGCGCGGCCGAGCACCTTCAACCGCAGGCCACCGCGACGTTCGCCGGAGTGGTCACCGAAGCGCCGTGGAAGCACACGCCGTCGACGTACGTGGTGTGCACCGACGACAACGCGGTCGTGCCGTCGCTGCAACGATGGCTCGCGCAACGCTGTACGAACGTGATCGAGCTCGACGCGAGCCACTCACCGTTCCTGTCGATGCCCGACCGGCTGGCCGACATCCTCGAGGCGATCGCGCTCAGCTGAGCTGCAACGAGTGGCGCAGGTGGTCGAAGCCGGCCGTACCGTGCGTGGTGCCGAGCACGTACACCACGATGATGCGGGTGCCGTCGAGGATCACGAAGCCGTCGCCGTCGAGGCCGCTGCGGCTGATCTCGGCACTGATCGCCCCAAGGCCGTGGTACGACGCCGACTGCGGCACGTCGAGCGAGAAGCCCACGGCTTGGGACGCCATGACGGCAGCCGCGTGCGTGGGTCCCTCGGCGTCGTCGGTGAGCGAGCTCGGCGGCGCGCTGAGCCACGCCACGCCCACGATGTGGTCGCCCACGGTCGATTCGGCCACCCGGGCGGCCAGCAACGTGCCGCGGCCGATGGTGACCGTCGCGCCGTGCTCGGCGGGCGTGCCGGGCAGCGACACCGACAGTCCGGCGCCCTGCGGCGCGTAGGTGACGCCTTGGCCCTGCTCGAGCCACGGCTTGAGCTCGGCGGGAACCGGCGGGTGCGAGAGCTTGTACCAGCCGACGTAACCGCAGGTACCGGCGATGAGCACGGCGATCAGCAGACCCATCGACGACAACAGGCCGCCGCTGCGCTTGGCGGGGGCGGCGCTCCCCGTCGCCACGGTGCGACCCTGACCCCGCTCGCTCGGCCGGAGATCGGCCACCACGGGCGGCGGCGCGGCGTTGAAGGCGGCGACCGGTGCGGGACGCGGCGGCGCCGCAGGCGCCACGGGTGCGTGCGCCACCGACGGCCCGTGGCCGCCCGGCAGGTGAGCGTGCGCCATGTTGGGAGGGCGCGTTCCGCTTGGTGCGGTCGACGCATGGGTCGTCGGCGGGCTGTACGGGCTCGACGATGCGACCCGGGCTGCGACCGTGGCGAGCACGGGTTCGGCGGTCGGCGCCGGGAGCTCGGTCCCGCACCGCTTGCAGGCCGACCAGGCCGCCGGAACGATGTAGTCGCATCCCGGGCACGGTCGCATGCTCGGTGATCGGCCTCTCGTGCGGCGGTATTGAGCCCCGACCTCGGCGGCGGCGATTGCGTCACATTGCGGACGGCACGAGGGGCGGAGGCGGCCGGTGGAGCCCGTGGCGCGTAACCGTCAGCGACGCTCGAACGTCACGCCCGCGGCCTCGCGGTCCCAGGTGGCGGCCGTGATGCCCTCGTCGCGGAGCTCGTACTTGAGCACCTTGCCGGTGGGGTTGCGGGGCAGATCGGCGCGGAACTCGATGTAGCGCGGGATCGCGAAGTACGGAACCCGGTCGGCGAGCCAGCGACAGAGATCCTCTGCGGTGAGCGCCACGTCGGACTTGCGCACCACGGTCACCTTCACGTCGTCCTCGCCGACTGCGCTGGCGACCGCATGCACCGCCACGTCGGTGAGCCCGGGATGGCCGTACAACACCTTCTCCATCTCGAAGCTCGAGATGTTCTCGCCCCGCCGCCGCAACGAGTCCTTCTTGCGATCGACGAAGTAGAGGAACTCCTCGTCGTCGACCCGGCCGAGGTCGCCGGTGTGGAACCACAGGTTGCGCCACGCCGCGACCGTGTCGGCGGCCCGGTTCCAGTAGCCGGCGAACATCAGGTCGGGATGGCGGGGCCGCACGCAGATCTCGCCGGTCTCGCCGACCGGAACGGGGAGGTCGTCGTCGTCGAGGAGCACAACATGGAACTCGATCTGGTTCAGCATGCCGGCCGCGCCCGGCTTGTTCTCGACGCCGGGCGGCAGCGCGGCGATCAGGCTCGCCTCGGTCATCCCGAAGCCGCCGCTGAACGTGGCGCAGTCGAAGCGCTCGCGCCAGACGCGATCGATGTCGGGCGGCATCGGGGCCGCGGCGCACACACGCAGGCTGTGGCCGGCCATGTCGGGGTGGTCGTCGGCGTTGGCGATGAGGATCGCAAGGCTGCCGAGCATCGACACCATCGTCGCCTTGGTCCGTTGGATCTCGGGCCAGAAGCCGCTCACCGAGAAGCGGCGGGCGATGCTGGCGCGCCCGCCGATGATGAGCGTGCCGACCACACAGATCGAGATCGCGTTGAGGTGGAACAGCGGCAACGGCGTCCACACCACATCGTCGGGTGTGCGCTGCCACGCACGCGCGATCTGCATGCTCATGCCCACGACGTAGTTGTGCGACAGCATGCAACCCTTCGACGGGCCGGTCGTGCCCGCCGTGTAGATGAAGCACGCAAGATCGGATGGCCGGAGCGCGGCGTCGGCGACGTCGGGGCCGTCGAGTTCGGCGAGCTGCGAGGCGAGCAGCACCTCGCGCACCGCGGGCGTCGACTGCTCGCCCACGACGGCGTGCACTCGATCGGCGAGATCGTCCTGGACCACGACGAGCTCCGCGCCGCAGTCGTCGATCTGATGGCGGAGGAACTCGCCCTTGTAGGCGTGGTTGATCGGCACCGCGATCGCGCCGAGCCGCAACGTCGCGAAGAAGAGCACGACCTGGTCGGCCGAGTTCTCGAGCAGGTTGGCCACCCGGTCGCCGTGCTTGACGCCGCGCGCCGCGAGGCCACGCGCCATGCGACGACTCTCGTCATCGACCCGGCGCGCCGACCACGTGTCGCCGTGAAAGTCGAGGTACTCGCCGTCGGGATCGGCGGCGACGCGCGCCTGGAGGGCCTCGATGATGGTGGTGCGCAGGGGGGCGGTCACGCCGCCGACGATATCGAACCTGACATGGTCGTCACTCGGCCGCGATGGTCCGGTCGCCCGCGCCCGGCCGACTCAGATGAGCGCCACGAGTGCGTCGCAGTGCGCGTCGACGCCGCCGAAGTGCGTCTCGAGCACCCAGGCTCGCTTCAGGTAGAGGTGCACGTCGACCTCCCACGTGAAGCCCATGCCGCCGTGCACCTGCACCGCATCCTTGCCGTTGCGCACCGCCGCCTCGCCGGCCATCACCTTGGCGACCGACACCGCGCGAGCGAGGCCGCCCGGCTCACCCGACTCGAGCTCGGGGGCATCGAGGTACGCGCCCGCCGCGTACACGGCCGCGCGCCCGATCTCGACCCGTACCGCCATGTCGGCGAGGACATGCTTGATGGCCTGGAAGGAACCGATCGGCCGGTCGAACTGGTTGCGCTCCTTGGCGTACGCGACCGACGACTCCGTGAGTCGCTGCGCCATGCCGAGCGCGAACGCGGCGGTGAGCACCGCGCCGCGCCGCATCCACTCGGCGGCATCGGCACCGCTCGCCTCGAGGCCGGCGGGCAGCGCGACCCTGGTGACCGGCGTGAGCGGGTCGAGCGGCCAATCGGATGTGGGGCCCGAGATCGTGGTGGCGTCGAGGGTCGCCATGCCCGGGCCGTCGATCACGACGAGCGCGTCGAGCATGTCGAGATGCTCGACCGTGACGTGCGACTCGCCTGCCGCGCGCTCCACGACGCCCGTGATCCGCCCGTCGCCCACGAGGAACGAGCCCACGAGGGGACCCGGCACGCACGCCTCGCCCAGCTGTTCGAACACGATCACTGCGTCGCTCCACGTGAAGCCGTCGGCGATCAACGAGAACACACCCGCCTCGGCGAGCTCGGCGAAGAGCGCTCGATCGAAGCCGGCGCGGATGCGGTCGGCACCGAACCGGCCGGCAAGCAGCGACCGGATCCCGTCGCGCAGCGCGATCTGATCGTCGGTGAGGTCGAGGTTCATGGCGTCACCTCGGCTCCCGAGGCAGCCCGAGGACGCGCTCGCTGATGATGTTGCGCTGGATCTGGCTCGCGCCGGCCGCGATCGTGAGCGCCAGCGTGCGCAACCGCTCCTCGACGAGCTCGTTGCCGTCGATATGGAGCGCGTCGCGGTCGAGCACCCGCAAGCAGAGCTCACCGAATCGCTGACGCGCCTCGGTGTACGCGAGCTTGATCATCATCGCTCCAGGCCCGGGCGTGCCGCGCTCGGCCTGGCTGACGTTGCGCTTCGTGAGCGACCACAGCGCATCGAAGTCGGCGTAGCAGCGACCGAGCTCGCGGCGGTGCGCGACGTCGCGCACGAGCGGTGCGACGTCGGCGCAGAGGCGCAGCGAGTCGATCAGCTCGGAGACGAAGGCTGTGCCCCGCTCGTACTTCAGCGTCACGTTGGTGACCCGCCAGCCGTCGTTCTCGGCACCGACCCGGTTGGCGACCGGCACGCGCACGTCGGTGAGGAACACCTCGCAGAACTCACGGCTGCCGAGCACGGTCTTGATGGGCCGGATCTCGATGCCGGGCAGGTTCATCGGCAGGATCAGCCACGAGATGCCGCGGTGCTTCGGCGCGTCGGGGTCGGTGCGCACGAGGAACTCGCCCACGTCGGCGATGTGGCCGAACGAGCACCAGATCTTCTGGCCGTTGAGCACGTAGTCGTCGCCGTCGCGCTCGGCGCGTGTGCGCAACGAGGCGAGGTCGCTGCCCGCGTTCGGCTCCGAGAAGCCCTGGCACCACACCTCGTCGCCGCGCAGGATCTGCGGGAGGTGCGCACGCTTTTGGTCGTCGCTGCCCTCCTCGATCAACGTGGGGCCGGCATGCAGCGTGCCCACGAAGTTCACGCCGACGTACGGCGCCCGGGCGCGGGTGGTCTCCTCGAAGAACACGAGCTGCTCGGTCGGCGACGCGCCCTGGCCCCCGTACTCCTTCGGCCAGTGCAAGCCGGCATACCCGCCGTCGAAGAGGCGCTTCTGCCAGTCGGTGTCGAAGCGCCGGCGCTCCGGCCATGCTTCGCGGTGCGGCATCGGCGCGAGCTTCGGGAGCTCGACGGCCAACCACTCGCGCAACCGGGACCGAAACGCTTCGTCGGCGTCGGAGGGGCGCAGGTCCATGGCGGCGGCGAGGCTACCGACGACCCGCGCCGGCCGTCGCATCCCCGCGACTGTCGTTCTGGTGAGCCAACGGGTCGCTGTGCGACCCGTTGACTCAAGCAAGCCCTGGTTGGGGGGGTGCGGCGAGCTCGTCGGCGATCCAGCGGTAGCCGATTCCCGGCTCGGTGAGGATGAACCGCGGCGAGCTCGCGGCATCGCCGAGCTTGCGCCGCAGCTGGGCCACGTAGACGCGCAGGTACTCGCTCTCCGTCCCGTAGCCCTGTCCCCACACCCGCCGCAACAGCTCCTGGTGCGTGAGCAGCTTGCCGGGGTTCGTCACGAGCGCCTCGAGCAACCCGAGCTCTGTGCGCGTGAGGTGCACCGCTTCGCCGCCCACCGTCACGAGGCGCCGAGCGAGGTCGATCTCCACGCCGTCGCACTGCACGACAGTGCGCGCGGGCGGCCCACCCGGCGCGCGGCGCAACGCAGCCCGAAGGCGCGCGAGCAGCTCCTCGGTGTCGAACGGCTTCGTCACGTAGTCGTCGGCGCCGGCGTCGAGCGCCCGCACCTTGTCGGCCTGGCGGTCTCGTGCGGTGAGCACGATGATCGGAACGGCGCTGAACTCACGAATGCGGGCGAGCACGTCGAGGCCGTCGATGTCGGGGAGGCCGAGATCCAAGAGGAACGCATCGGCCACGGCGTCGGCCGCGAGCACCACACCCTCTTCGCCCGTAGCGACCTCGCGCACGTCGAAGCCGCGAGCGCGCAACGAAGTGCGGAGCGCGCGGCGCAGTGCGGCGTCGTCTTCGACCACTGCGATCACATGGCGGGCCGAGTCACCCGGGGCCGCGGCGCTCACGAGTCGACCATGCGGGGCAACCGTACGACGAACGTCGCTCCGCCGCCGATCGTGTCTTCCACCCACACCCGGCCGCCCTGTGCGATCACGAGTGCCTTGACGATCGCCAAGCCGAGGCCCGTGCCCTCCGACTCGGCGCGCCGGCCGATTCGGTAGAACTCCTCGAAGACGCGATCGCGCTCCGCGATCGCGATGCCCGGACCGTGGTCGACCACACGGATCTCGACTTGCCCGCGGATGCGCGTAGCGAGCACCTCGATCGGGCTCGGTTCGGGCGCGTACCGCAGGGCGTTCTCGAGCAGGTTCAACATCACCTGCTCGAGCGCGACCGGGTCCACCGAGAACTCGTCGAGGTCGGAACCGACCTGCACGAGGATCGGCCGTTCGTGGATCAACGGCTTCAGGCGATGCACCGCGGCCTGCAGGAGTCCTCCGAGGTCGACTGGCTGCGGCGCCAGCTCGATGCCGCCGGCGCGGATCCGGCCCAGGTCGAGGACCTTGGCCACCAGGCGTTCGAGGCGCGCCGTCTCGTCGCGCACGGTCTCGAGCAACTCACGACGTTCGTCGTCGTTGAGCACTGCATCGGGAGCGAGCAGCGTGCCGCTCGCCGCGTGCACCGCGGCGAGGGGCGTGCGCAGGTTGTGCGACACGGCCGACAGCAACCCGGCGCGGGTACGTGAAACTTCGGCGGCGACGCGCGCGGTCTCGGCCGCGCGTTCGAACGACAAGCGCTCGAGAGCGGCGGAGAGGTTGGCGAGCAACGACTCGAGCACGGCACGATCGTCGGGCCCGAATGCCTGATCGCCTGCCAGCACGGCATGGAGACGCGCGTCGTTCGCGTTCACCCGCACGGCGGATCCGTCGAGTCGCGTGCTGTTGCCGCTGTCGACTGCCACGTCGAGATCGGCGGCTTCGAGATGCACGGAGCTGAAGCCGAACAGCACGATCACGCGGCTGAGCACGCCGCGCGCCACGACTTCGGGATCATCGCCGGCGCGTAGCCGGCCCGTCAGCTCGAGCGCCAGCTCCGCAGTGCGGGCACGACGCTCAGCCGCCCGGCGCGAGTCGCCCGCGGCGGCCACGAGCGCGCTCGTGGCCAGCGCGACCACGCCGAACACGATCAGTGCCACCGCATCGTCGCCGTTGCCCACCCGCAACGTGCCCCGCGGCGGCGTGAAGCCCAAGTTGAGCACGAGGGCGGCCAGCACCGCCGTGGCCACACCGATCCGCCGTCCACCGAGCGCTCCGACCACCACCGCCACGAGCAAGAAGAGCGCCGCCTGGGCCACGTCGGCGCCCCAGAGACCCGCGCCGGAACCGGCGAGCGCGACGGCTCCCGACGCGATCAGAGCCCGCACGATCGGCGAGAAGCGGGCGATGCGGTCGACGACGGGCACAGGACAACATTGTCGCCCGCGGCGGGCCCCGCCCATGACCGCAGCACCCGGCAGGAGGGCGCGGTCCGAAATAGCCGCACTGGTACCTTTTCCCGCGTGGCGGATCCCCGGCGGCGACGAGTGCTGGTCACCGGTGGCGCAGGATTCATCGGCAGCGTCACCACGTTGGCTCTGCTCGAGGCGGGCCACGACGTGATCGTGGCCGACGACCTCTCGAACAGCTCGAAGCACGCCATCGACCGCGTGGAGTCCCTGGCACGGGAGAGCGGCGCGGCCGGCGACCTCGAGTTCCACGAGCTCGATGCGCGCGACGACGCCGCGTTGCACGACTTGTTCGCGAGCGGCCACATCACCAGCGTGATCCACTTCGCCGGCCTCAAGGCCGTCGGCGAATCGGTGGACAAGCCACTCGACTACTACCGGGTGAACCTCGGTTCGACGGTCTCGCTGGTCACAGCCATGCGTGACCACGGCGTGCGCGACCTCGTGTTCTCGTCGTCGGCGACCGTGTACGGCCCGGAAGCGCAGAGCCCCTTGCGCGAAGACGCTGCGCTCAGCACCTCGAGCCCCTACGGGCGCACGAAGCTGTTCATCGAGCAGATGCTGCGCGACGTCGCGGCAGCCGAACCGGGTTGGAACATCGCCCTGCTCCGCTACTTCAACCCGATCGGCGCGCATCCGAGCGGCCTGATCGGCGAAGACCCGCGCGGCATCCCGAACAACTTGATGCCGTACATCATGCAGGTCGCCGTCGGGCGCCGCGACGAGCTCGTGGTGTTCGGCGACGACTACGACACGGCCGACGGCACCTGCGTACGCGACTACATCCACGTGCTCGACCTCGCTGACGGACATGTCGCTGCGCTGCACGCGATCGATCGCTTCCATGGCTGCCAGGCGGTGAACCTCGGCACCGGAACCGGCCATAGCGTGCTCGAGGTGCTCGCCGCGGCCACCGCCGCCGTGGGCAAGCCATTGCCGTTCCGCCTGGGGGCGCGGCGCCCCGGCGACATCGCAGTGACGGTGGCCGATCCCTCCCGCGCCGCGGCGCTGCTGGGGTGGAGCGCGACGCGCACGCTCAACGACATGTGCACCGACGCGTGGCGGTGGCAGTCGACGAACCCGTTCGGTTACGGCGACTGAGTCCCACCGGGACGAGCCGCCCGCTTCGCGCGCAAGTCGACGACGCTGCGGGCACCCAGAACCGGGATGAGCCTCCGAGCGTTGTCGCGGTACACGGCCGCCAGGAGCTCCTCGGGCAACGCGATGCCCGACACCGACCAGCGGCCTTGCGGCGGCACCGGTTCGCTCGAGTACGCGAAGTGCTCGTCGTCGGTCTCGAAGAACCGGAACAGCGGCGAGTACTCGCCGCGGCGCATCGGATACACGTCGGCGCCGAAGAGCACGCGATCTGAGAATCGCTCGATGAGCGCGCGAGTGGCGCGCGGTTGGCGTCCCATCTCGGCAAGGCGCGCACCCACGTCGACGGCGAGGTTCGGGTGCTCGGCCAAGGCGCGCCCGACCCATGCGAGGTCTTCGGCGATCGCCATGTGCGCGGCGATGAACGTGGTCGCCGGGTGCGCGCCAACCGCTGACTCGAATGCTTCGAGCAGCCGCGCCATCGGCGGCACCGGCTTGCCGTACAGCGACAGGCCCGGCGAGATCATGAGCTCTTCGAGTCGCTCGTTGTAGCGGTCGACAGGCTCGAAGAAGGCGCAAGGGTCGCCGACATGCACCACGACCGGCACACCGAGCTCGCCCGCGGTGGCGAGCAGCGGCGAGAGGCGCGGGTCGTCGAGCAGCACGAGCGCGCCAGACCGATCACGCACCTCGAGTCCGAGATCCTTCCAGATCTTCAGGCCCGCGGCGCCCGCGCCGACGCTCGCTCGGAGGCTCGCGCCGAGGCGCTCCGGTCCGTCGCGTTCGCTCAGGAGCCGCCAGTCGACATGGCAGTACGTCACGAACCGGCCCGGGTGCGCTCGGTCGTAGCGATCGAGGTTCGCCTCGAGCTCGGCCCCCCAGCGTCCGTCGAGGTTGACGACGGATTCGAGGTTGAGCTCGTCCATCAGCGCGAGGCAGGCACCGACGTCGGGGATCATCCAGGTTCCGTCGCCGCTCAGCCAGCGGCCCAGGTGGTTGTGCGCATCGACGGCTGGCAGGCGCGCCCGCAGCACGTCGGTGGCCGCCGTGCGCACCATCGGGCGCGGCTCGTAGCCGTGCAGGCGCAGCGACGCGACCCGCAACCGGCGCAACGACCGCCGGCCGGCCCCGAGCGGCGCGAGCGCACGACGCGTCAATGGTCCCACCGCACACGAGCGTAACGGCCGACGGTTCCCGTCCGCCGCGTCTTGCCTTCACGGGTTCTTTGCACTGTGACCCCTGTTCCTCACGGCACCTTGTCGCGCCCGTCGGTTGGATGGAGGTGCGGCGACCGGACCGGGCCGTCGCTGCCCTCGAGGTCGGCCCGGTCGCCAGCATCCCATCGAGCCAGGACACCGATGAGCGACACGACGGCCACCACGCCCACTCCCCCCGACACGAGCGCCCCGGCGCCCCGGCCCACGGCGACGCGCGTGCACGGCAATCACCCGCATGCGGTGGTCTTGCCGGAGCCGCTCAGCTACCGCATGAAGCGCAAGGTGCTCGGCCCGGCGCTCACCACCGACCAGCTCGAGCACGAGCGGCTCGGCATCCCCACCGCCGTCGCCGTGTTCTCCAGCGACTGCATCTCCTCGTCGGCGTACGCCACCGAGGAGATCCTGCGCGTGCTCATCGGCGCCGTCGGCGTGTTCGCCTTCAGCCTCGTGGTGCCCATCACCATCGCGATGGTGATCGTGCTGTTCTTCTTGATCCTCTCGTACCGAGAGACCATCAAGGAGTACCCGACAGCCGGTGGCGCGTACATGGTCACACGCGACAACTTCGGCCTGATCCCGGCGCAGGTCGCCGGTGTCGCGCTCCTGACCGACTACATCTTGACCGTCGCCGTGTCGGTGGCCGCCGGAACGGCCGCGCTCGTCTCGCTCGTGCCTTCGCTCGGCTCCTACTCCGTGATCATCTGTCTGTTCTTCATCGCGTTGATCGCGGGCGGCAACCTCAAGGGCGTCAAGGAGTCGGGTCTCATCTTCGCGATCCCGACCTATTTCTTCATCGCGATGGGCCTCCTGCTCCTTGGCGTGGGCTTCTGGAAGATGGGAACAGGCCACCTCGGCCACCTGTACAACCTGTCGAAGTCGTGGCCCAAGGGTTCGTCCCCGCACGGCGTCGGCACCGTCACCGCGTTCGCCTACGGCGCCGGGTTGTACGCGATCCTGCACGCCTTCGCATCGGGCGGCGCGGCGGTGACCGGCGTGGAGGCGATCTCGAACGGCGTCACCGCGTTCCGCAAGCCCGAGTGGAAGAACGCCCGCAAGGCACTCATGATCATGGGTGTCACGCTCGGAACGCTCTTCCTCGGCCTGTCGGTATTGGCCACGCGGGTGCACCCAGTGCCGTTCGCGGAAGGCACTCCCACGGTCATCTCACAGATCGGACAGGGCGTCTTCGGCGGCAAGAACGCGCTGTACGGCGCGCTCCAGATCGCCACCTTGTTCATCCTCGTGCTCGCCGCCAACACCAGCTTCGCCGACTTCCCCCGGCTCGCCAGCTTCCACGCCGGCGACAACTTCATGCCCAAGCAGCTCACGAAGCGAGGGCACCGACTCGTGTTCTCGAACGGGATCCTCGCACTGGCGATCTGCGCTGCGGTGCTCGTGGTCGCGACCGGCGCCAAGGTCGACCGCTTGATCCCGCTGTACGCCATCGGCGTGTTCACCAGCTTCACGCTCTCGCAGTCGGGCATGGCCAAGCACCACTACACGCGCAAGGAGCCGGGCTGGCGCAGTGGCATCTTCGTCAACGGCTTCGGCGCGTTCTTGTCGCTCATCGTCGACCTGATCATCGCCTACACAAAGTTCACGCACGGCGCGTGGGTGATCATCGTGCTCGTGCCGATCATGGTGTTCGGCCTCACTCGCCTCAACCGCCAGTACGAGTCGGAAGCAGCCGAGCTGGAGGACGAGGCCCGTGCCGCGGCCGCGGCGCCGATCCTGCGCCGTCACGTGGTGCTCGTGGCCGTCGACAAGCTCGACAACAGCGCAGCCCGCGCCATCCAGTACGCCCGCACGCTGGTCCCCGACGAGCTGCGGGCGATCCACGCCGCCGTCGACTCGCGTGCGTCGGACGAGCTGGCCCAGGAGTGGTCGCGCCTCGGATTGTCCCGAGTGCCACTCGACATCGTCGATTGCAGCGACCGGCGTGTCGCGCGCTCGATCGCCGAGGCCGTCGCCGAGGAGCTCGCCGACAACGAGACCGAGGTGACCGTGCTCGTGCCGCAACGCAAGTACCGGCGGTTCTGGCACACGTTGCTGCACGACAACACGTCGGAGCGCGTCGCCGAAGCGCTGAGCACGTTGCCGCACGCCAACGTCACGTTCGTCCCGTATCACCTCGCGGGCAAGCGTCCCGACCCGTCCCGTCCGCACACGATGCTGGAGCACTGACATGACCTTTGGGCGGAGGCTCCGGCGGCGCACGAGTGGCGTGGGCACGCTCTGGCCCGACACGACCGAGGCCCTCACCGAACCGACGCACGACACGAAGGCGATCGAAGACGCGCCGTCGCGCGTGCCGGTGCTCATCGGGGGGAAGATCAAGTCGGTGCGCGTGCAACCACTGGCCGGCGTGCCGACGCTGAAGGCGACGATCTCGGACGACACCGGTCAGGTGACGATCGTGTTCCTCGGCCGGCGGCACGTGGCCGGCATCGAGACCGGGCGCAAGATCCTGTGCGAAGGCGTGATCGGCGAGCAGATGGGGCGCCGGCACATGCTCAACCCGGCGTACCGGTTGCTCTGAGGGCTCCCGCTCAACGGCCGACGTTCAACCGGTCGCCGTGCACGAGAGGTTCGTGGCCGGCGCCCGGCCACTGATCAGGTAGGCCACGACCGGATCTTGCACGCACGGCCCTGCGCTGACGAACGCGGTGTGCGTGTCGGTGTCGACCGTGATGAGGCGGGCATCGAGCTGGGTGGCGAGCGACACACCCCACGCCTTTGGCGTGGCCGGATCGCGCGAGCTCGTGATCACGACAACCGGCTCGAGCTGGCTCGGCGCACGGAACGCGCCCGGCTTCACCGTCGCCGGCGCCGGCCAGTACACGCACGGGAGTCCTAACCACGCGTTCGTCGCACCGAACACCGGAGCGACGAGCGCCGCCGCCTTGGCGTCGGCTTCCACGTCGGCCAGCGTGGTGTCGCCTTGCTCGTCGGTGCACGAGATCGCGTAGTACGCCGCCTGCGTGCTCGTGTACGTGCCGTCGGGTTGACGTTCGGTGTACTGATCGCTCAGCTCGAGCAGCGCGCTCCCGTCGCCCTGCGCGGCCGCCGCGAGCGCGCCGGCCAGATCGTCCCAGCTCGAGCGGCCCGCGTAGAGCGCGGAGGCCATGCCGAGCGTGGCCTCGTCGGGGCCGAGTGCACGCGTCTGACCGTCGATCTTGGCCGGAAGCGGTTCGGCATCGATCTGGGCGAGCAGCTGATGCAGCGCGTCGGCCGACTTCCCGCCCGCGTGGAACGCGCACGCGCGGCGCTGTGCGCAGTCGGCGAGAAAGGCATCGAGCGAGGCCTCGAACCCGGCCGACTGCTGCGCGACGCTCGCGCGGGCATCGAGCGCCGGGTCGACGGCACCATCGAGCACCATCGCGTGCACGTGCGTGGGGTACGCGACGGCGTAGCGCGCACCGAGGTACGTGCCGTACGAGAATCCGAGGTACGTGAGCGTGGAGTCGCCCACCGCGACGCGGATGTCGTCCATGTCGGCGATCGACTCGGTGGTCGAAACATGCTCGAGCAGCGACCCGCTGGCGGCCCTGCACTCGGCCGCCAGCGCGCGCGCGGCGGTCACGTTCGCCGCCACTTCAGCCGATGTATCGGGCGACCGATCCACGGCGAAGAACGCGTCGAGATGCCTCCCGCACCGGACCGCGGTGCTGGCGCCGACCCCTCGCGGATCCCACGCCACGATGTCGAAGCGGGCGCGCAGCGAGTCGGGGAAGATCTGGCCGGCTTGTTCGGCGAGCGGCCGGCCGCTCGCACCCGGCCCGCCCGGGTTCACGAGGAGCGAGCCCACTCGCCGGCTCGATTCGGCGCGGTGTCGATACAGGGCGAGCCGGATCGTCGGGCCGCTCGGATGGGTGTGGTCGAGCGGGACCACGAGGGTCGCGCACTGCAGACCGTCGCTCCCACACCCGCGCCAGCTCAGCGGCCTGTGTCGGGCCGCGCCGGCGGAGGTCGTCGACGCCTTCGACGTGTCGGCGGCACCACTCGTGGTGGTGTGCCCGCGGCTGGTGGAGCCCGAGCCGGAGCACGCGGCGGCCGACACGCCCGCGGCCATCACGAGTGCACCCCACCCGAGACGGCTGCGTCGCACGCGGGCAACCTACGCGGCACTGGCGGCCGCGAGCGTTCGTACCCCCCTCGAGGCCGGCTCTAGGGTGCGAGTGTGTACCGCCTGACGACGCGCATCGACGCGTCGTTCCTCGCCACGATGTTGCTCGAGGCAGCCTTCTGGCGCGGTGACGGCCGCCCGTCGGTGGAGCGCATGCTCGAAGATCGCGCCACCGCCCGCTACGTGGAGGGCTGGGGTCGACCCGGCGACGTGGCCCTCGCCGCGCTCGACGGCGACGACACGCCGGTCGGCGCGGCGTGGTATCGCCACTTCCGTGCCGACGACGCCGGATACGGCTTCGTGAGCGAAGACATCCCGGAGCTGTCGATCGGCGTGGCGCGCGAACACCGCGACCGGGGCGTCGGCTCGCTCCTCATCGGTTCGTTGCTCCAGCGCGCCCGCGCACGCGATGAGCGCGCGATGAGCTTGTCGGTCGACCGAGCGAATCCCGCCCGGGCTCTGTACGAGCGCTTCGGCTTTCGCGAACAAGACGGCAACCCCGCCGACACGTCGGTCATCATGATCATCGAGCTCACGGGAAGGCCCTTGTGAGTGACGAACCAGTTGAATTGGCGCGCACGCCGCGCGAGCGCTGGCGGGCCCGGCTCCCGCTGATCATCATCCTCGTGCTCACCTTGGCCGGCATCGGTGCCGTCTTCTACGGCATCGGCCACCAGAACACCTTGGAGCCCCTCGATCGCAGCTCGCAGGATCGGCTGAACGCGGCGTGCACGAGCGTGGTCACCCGCCTGCGCGCCCTGCCGCGCATCACGTCGCAATCCACGATCACTGAGCGAGCCGGTCGCGTCGACATCGAGAACACGATCTTCGAGACCATCGTGCGCACTGCCGAGTCGCTGCATCCCCCGAACCACGACGGCGCCGTCGCCTTGCGCGGCTGGACCGCAGACTGGAAGGCGCTGTTGGTGGCGCGCACGCGCTTCGCCACGGAGCTCCGCAGCCCGTCGACCGCCAAACCACAGCTGCTCCTGCCACTCGGTACGGCCGGCGCGCCGATCACCGAGCGCATGACCGAGTACGCGCGCACCCACAGCTTGCTGCAATGCGAGACCGATAACCTCCAGGCCGAGATCGTCGACGGCGATCGCCTGTACCCGACGAACCTGCAGAACGGCTGATGACCGGAAGACTCGACGGCAAGGTCGCACTCATCACGGGCGGCGCGAGCGGCATGGGCCGCGCCGCCTGCGAGCTGTTCGCGAGCGAAGGCGCCCGCATCGTGGTCGTCGACCTCGACGAGAAGGCCGGCACCGACCTCGCGACCACAATCGGTGAAAACGCCACGTTCGTGCGCGCCGACGTGTCACGCTCGGCCGACTGCGACGCGATGGTCGAGCACGCCGTTGCCACGTTCGGCGGGCTGCACGTGCTCTACAACAATGCCGGAATCTTCCCCGCCGACGACGGTGGCGTGCTCGACACTCCCGAATCCACATGGGATCAGGTCATGGCCATCAACCTGAAAGGGGTCTGGCTCGGCTGCCGGTCCGGCATCCCGGCGATGGTCGAATCGGGCGGCGGATCCGTGATCAACGTGGCGTCGTTCGTGGCACTCATGGGCGCGGCAACCGCCCAGATCGCGTACACGTCGAGCAAGGGCGGCGTTTTGGCCATGACGCGCGAAATGGCCGTCGAATGGGCTCGAAAGGGCATTCGCGCCAATGCGCTGTGTCCGGGCCCGATCGAGACGCCGCTGCTCGAAGCGCTGCTGGCCGACCCCGCACGGCGAGCCCGGCGCATGGTGCACATCCCGATGGGCCGCCTCGGCCGCGCCGAGGAGCTGGCCAAGGCTGCGCTCTTCCTTGCGAGCGATGATTCCTCGTTCATGACGGGGAGCGCGCTCGTGGTCGACGGTGGCATCACTGCCGCCTATGTGACCCCCGAGTAACTGCGCCGTTCTTCCTGTCGTAACGACATCGTCGCAAGCAATCCCCCCGACTTCGTGCGATAGTTCCCGGAAGATTCGTCGCAAGAGGGGGGCTTCACCGTGGCGACCGACGCACCGGTTACCGTCAACGCGGACACGCAACGCCTACACGAGATGGGCTATGCGCAAGAGCTCAGTCGCAAGATGGGCTGGTTCTCGAACTTCGCAATCTCGTTCTCGATCATCTCGATCCTGGCCGGGGCCATGACCACCTACTGGCTGGGCATGCAGGCCGGTGGCCCCCGGGCGATCATGCTCGGCTGGATCATCGTCGGCTTCTTCTCGCTGCTCGTCGGCATGTCGATGGCCGAGATCTGCTCCACCTACCCGACTGCGGGCGGGCTCTACTACTGGTCGGCGAAGCTGGCACGGAAGAACGCCCCGGCATGGAGCTGGTTCACCGGCTGGTTCAACCTCATCGGCCTCATCGGCGTGATCGCATCGGTCGACTTCGCGCTCGCGACGTTCACGGGCTTCTTCATCCAGCTCTATCGCCCGAGCTTCGAGATCGCGGGCGCGACGGGCGCGCGCAACATCTTCTTGATCTTCTGCGCCTATCTCGTGATCCACGGTTTGTTGAACACGTTCCGGGTCGACATCGTGGCCAAGCTCGGCGACATCAGCGTCTGGTGGCACGTGATCGGCGTGCTCGTCATCTTCGTGATCCTCATCTTCGCCCCTGCACACCACCAGAGCGTCAGCTTCTTGTTCAAGTCGAAGAACCTCACCGGCTGGACGGGGCCATTCGCCGGGCTCTATGTGTTCGGCCTCGGCATGCTGCTCGCGCAGTACACGATCACCGGATTCGATGCGTCGGCGCACGTGAGTGAAGAGACGCACGGAGCGCACACGGAGGCGCCGAAGGCCATCGTGCGGGCGATCTACGTGTCGGCCATCGCCGCGTTCGTGCTCAACCTGGCGATGACACTCGCCATCCCGAAGGGCACCTTCGGCACCGGTTCGAGCGCAGTGCCCATGTACGACCACATCGGATTGATCGGCATCAACTCGGCACCCGAGCTCATCCGCCTCGCCGTGGGCGGTGCAGGCGCCAAGCTGTTGATCCTCATCTCGATCGTCGGCCAGTTCTTCTGCGGCATGGCGTCGGTCACGGCGAGCTCACGAATGATCTACGCCTTCAGCCGTGACGGCGCGCTTCCGGGCCACAAGATCTGGCACCGCATCAACCCGAAGACGCGTACACCGACGAACGGCGTGTGGCTCGCGGTGGTGCTCTCGGCGATCGTGGGTGCGTCGTCGCTGTACCAGAACCGTGGTGTGGCGATCGCGTTCTTCGCCATGACCGGCATCGCGGTGGTCGGGCTCTACATCGCCTACATCATCCCCGTGTATCTGCGGCTGCGGAACCGCGAGTTCCAGCAGGGCGAATGGCACCTCGGCAAGTACAGCCAGATCGTCGGGTGGACGGCCGTCGTGTGGGTCGTGATCGTCTCGATCTACTTCTTCATGCCGGTGTACCCGCTGATCCCGCGCCCGTGGGACGACTTCCACGGATTCGCCAACGTGTTCAACTGGTCGGGTCCGCTGATCCTGCTGTCGTTCATCGCCGTGTCGATCTACTGGCTGGTCTCGGCCAAGAACTGGTTCCAGGGACCGCAGGTGCAAGGCACGCCCGAGGAGCTGCGCGCGATCGAGCGCGCGCTGGAGTTCGGCGATGTCGACGCCGTCCTCAAGCTCGAAGATGCCGAGGACAAGCGGGTGACCGAGCACCAACAAGGTCACTGACCTGCCCGACGGCAATCTCGAAGGACTGCTCGATCGTGTGCCCGGCTGGAGCGGCCGGGCACACATCGAGCGCGCCCTCGACGGCGGCATCACGAATCGCAACTACGTCGTCGTGTGCGGCGCGGACCGCTTCGTGCTGCGCGTGTGCGGAGACCGGACGAACCTCCTCGAGATCGACCGGATGCGCGAGCACGAAGCCGCGACACGCGCGGCCTCGCTCGGCATCGCACCTCGGGTGATCGAATGGGTCGAATCCGCGGGGCTGCTCGTCACCAGCTACATCCACGGCCGCACGATCACGCCCGCCGATCTCGCGTCGACCGACGGCCTCGCGGCTGTGTGCGCTGCGCTGCGCAAGTTCCACGCGTCGGGCCCGCTCTCCGGCGACTTCGATGCGTTTGTCGTGCCGTTCCTCCACCGGGAGGCCGCGGTGTCGTGCAACGTCGCGATCCCCGACGAGTTCGCCGCGGCTGAGCTGTGCGCCCGGCAGATCGCCGCCGCGTTCGCCGCTGATCCCGAACCGAAGATGGCGTGCCACAACGACTTGCTGAACGCGAACTTCCTGCGCGACGACACGCAGCTCTGGCTGCTCGACTGGGAGTACGCGGGCAACAACGACCGCTACTTCGACCTTGGGAACATGGCGGTGAACAACGACTTCGACGCCGATGCCGACGAAGCACTCGTGCTCGCGTACTTCGGGAGCGTCACGCGACGGCGCCTCGCGCGGCTGCGCCTGATGCGGATCATGAGCGACTTCCGTGAGGCGATGTGGGGCGTCGTGCAACAAGGACTGAGCACGCTCGAGTTCGACTACGTGAGCTACGCCGCCAAGCACTTCGACCGCCTGCTGTCGAACGCGACGACACCCGGCTACCGTCGCTCGCTCGACGACGCCGCGACCCCCGACGCGGCGCCCGACACATGACAGCTGACTGCTGACCACTGGACCCACTGAGGGGCGCGGCCGGCGCCCGAGATGGAGAGACGGCATGCGGGAGCGGGCGCGCATCGTGATCGTGGGTGCCGGTGTGGCCGGCGCGTCGATCGCGTGGCACCTCGCCGAGCGCGGCGAGACCGACGTGCTGGTGGTGGAGCGCGCCGAGCCGACGAGCGGCAGCACGTTCCACTCGGCCGGTCTCGTGGGCCAGCTGCGGTCGTCACTCCCGCTCACCCGGATGATGATGCACAGCGTCGACGTGTATCGCAGGCTCGAAGCGGAAGCCGCCGAGACGGGACGCTCGCCCGGTTGGCGCGAAGTGGGCTCGTTGCGGCTGGCGTGCACGCCGCCCCGCATGGAGGAGCTCAGCCGCCAACACGGCTGGGCGAAGACCTTCGGACTCCCGATGGATCTGCTCACACCGTCGGAGTGCCAGGAGCGCTTCCCGTTGATGCGCAGCGACGACGTGCTCGGCGGAGTGTGGCTGCCCACTGATGGGTTCCTCGACCCATCCGGTCTCACCCACGCGTTCCTCGGCGGCGCGCGCAGCCGCGGCGTCGAGGTGGCAAGCGGCGTGCGCGTGACGGGATTCGTGGTCGACCGCGGCCGCGTGCGCGCGGTCGTCACCGACCACGGCACGATCGAATGCGACGCGTGTGTGCTCGCGTGCGGCATGTACACCTACGGCGTGGCCGCACTCGCGGGCGTGAACGTGCCGATCGTGCCGATGGCGCATCAGTACCTGATCACCAAGTCGGTGCCGGGAGTGTTCGACGAGCTGCCGCAGCTGCGCGACCCCGACAACCTCGTGTACTTCCGCCGTGAAGGCAACGGTCTCGTGCTCGGCGGCTACGAGCGCGAGCCGGCGCCGTGGTCGTTGCACGGCGTGCCCGACGACTTCAACAACAAGCTCCTGGCGGAGGACTGGGACCGCTTCGCACCGTTGATGACGAACGCGTGCCGCCGGGTACCCGCGGCCGAGACGGCCGACATCGTGAGCCTGGTGAACGGACCGGAAGGCTTCACGCCCGACAACGAGTTCGTGCTCGGTGAGAGCGACGTGCACGGCCTGTTCGTCGCCGCCGGCTTCTGCGCGCACGGCATCGCCGGCGCCGGCGGAGTGGGCCGCGTGCTGAGCGAATGGATCCTCGACGGCGGGCCGTCGATCGACTGTTGGAAGATGGACATCCGCCGCTTCGGCCGCCAGTACCGCGATCGGGGCTTTGCGCTCGCCCGCGCCGTCGAGGTGTACCGCACCTACTACGACATCCATTACCCGAACGAGGAGCGCCAGGCCGCTCGCCCCCTGCGGCGCTCGCCTGCCTTTGCGCGCCTGGCCGATCTCGGCTGCGCCTTCGGCGAGAAGTCGAGCTGGGAACGACCGAACTGGTTCGCGCCGAACGAGGCACGCGCGACCGACGAGGTGCCGCGGCCGCGCGGTTGGGCCGGTGAGCACTGGAGCCCGGCCATCGGTGCCGAGGCGCTCGCGGTGCGCGATTCGTGTGCGCTGTTCGACGAGACCAGCTTCTCGAAGCTCGAGATCACCGGCGGCGGCGCGCTCGCATTCCTCCAACGCGTGTGCGCGAACGACATCGACGTCGAAGTTGGCGGTGTGGTGTACACGCAGCTCTGCAACGAGCGCGGCGGCATCGAATGCGACCTCACCGTGACGCGCATCGGAGCCGAGCAGTTCTTCTTGGTGACGGGCACGGCGTTCGGGAACCACGATCTCGGTTGGATCCGCACGCAGCTCGATCGCGTCGGCCCCGTCGACGCGCACGGTTACGACGTGGATGCGCACGACGTGACATCGGCCTGGGCCTGCTACGGCATCTGGGGCCCGCGCGCGCGTGACGTGCTCGCGCCCCTCACCACACACTCGCTCGGCAACGATGCTTTCCCGTATCTGCACGCGGCGCGCATCAGCATCGGGCCCGTGCCGGTCGTTGCCCTGCGCGTCACCTATGTGGGCGAGCTGGGCTGGGAGCTCTACTGCCCGAGCGAGTACGGCCTGACGCTGTGGGACACGCTCTGGGCCGCCGGCGAAGCGCACGCGATGGTGGCCGGTGGGTACCGGGCCATCGACGCGTTGCGTGTGGAGAAGGGCTACCGCGTGTGGGGCTCCGACATCTCGCCCGACGACAACCCCTACGAAGCCGGCCTCGGCTTCGCCGTGGCGCTCGCCAAGCCGGGCGACTTCACGGGGCGTGCCGCGCTCGAAGCGGTGCGCCGCGACGGCCCGCGCCGGCGCTTGCGCGCGGTGGTGCTCGACGATCGCGAAGCCGTATGTCTCGGCAGCGAGCCGGTGCGCGTCGACGGCGTGATCCAAGGACGCGTCACGAGCGGCGGCTACGGGTTCCGGGTGGGCGCGTCGATCGCCTATTGCTACGTACCGACCGAGCTCGCCGATCTGGGCCGTCGTGTCGAGGTCGAGGTGTTCGGCGAGTGGATCGGCGCCACGATCACCAAGGAACCGTTGTGGGATCCCTCCGGTGCCCGCATCCGAGCGTGATATGCGACGCGGCGCACGTCGAGCCGTTCGGCCGGTGAGGAGCGATCGAACATGATCGTGCTCGCCATCGACCAAGGCACGTCGGCGACCAAGGCGCTCGTCGTCGACGAGCGGGGCGTGGTCATCGGTGCCGCCGAGCGTGATGTGGCCGTGGATGCACGATCCGACGGAGCGGTCGAGACCGACCCCGAAGGCCTGTGGCGCTCCGTCGTGGACGCCGGCCGCGCGGCGCTGGATGGCGCGGGCCGGCCGCGCGTCGACGCGATCGGCCTGGCGAACCAGGGCGAGACGGTCTTGGCATGGGATCAGGCCACCACCGCGCCGCTCACGTCGGCCATCGTGTGGCAGGACCGCCGCGCCGCGCCGCTGTGCGAGCGGCTCGCCGCCGACGGCTGGGATGCGCGCTTGCGCGCGCTCACAGGCCTCGAGCTCGACCCCTACTTCAGCGCTCCGAAGCTGGCGTGGCTGCGCGCGTCGCTCACCCGAGACGGCGTGGCCGGCACGACCGACACGTGGTTGCTCCAGCGCCTCACCGGCGAGCTGGTCACCGACACGGCAACCGCGTCGCGGTCGCTGCTGCTCGATCTCGACACGGCGCGGTGGTCCGCTGAGGCGTGCGCCGCGTTCGCCATCGATCCCGCAACGTTGCCCCGCATCGTCGGCAACGCCGAGCCGATCGGCGCCACCGACGTCTTCTCGCCCGGGTTGGGGGTGCCCCTCACCGGTACGTGTGTCGACCAGCAAGCTGCGCTGTTCGCGCAGCGGTGCACGGAACCCGGCGACACGAAGTGCACCTACGGCACGGGGGCGTTCCTGCTCACGCAGACCGGCACGGTCGCGCGCCGCTCCACGAACGGCCTCGTGGCATGCGTCGCGTGGCAGCTGGCCGACGGTGTGCACTACTGCCTCGACGGGCAGGTGTACACGGTGGGCGCGGCGGTCGACTGGCTACGCACCGTCGGCCTCATCGAACACGCCCGCGATCTCGACGGCGTCGGCGCGCAGGTGGCCGACACGGGCGGCGTGGTGTTCGTGGCCGGCTTGGCCGGGCTCGCCGCACCGTTCTGGCGACCGGGTGCGCACGGCGCGTTCACCGGCCTGACCCTCGCCACCACGCGTGCCCACCTCGTGCGCGCGGCCGTCGAGGGCATCGCCGCGCAGGTCGCATGGCTCGCCCGGGCCGCGGCCGCCGACATGGGTGCGCCGCTCACGTGTCTGCGCGTCGACGGCGGCCTCACGCGCTCGCGGTTGCTGCTCCAGCTGCAGGCCGACTTGGCGCAGGTTCCGATCGAGGTGCACGACTCACCGCACGCCACCGCACTCGGCGTGGCCGCGTTCGCCCGGATCGGCGCGGGCGGGGCCGGCGACGCGGCTACCGCGTTCGGCGAAGGCGTCGACACGCGCCCGACCACCGTGATCGAGCCGGCGATCGGCCGGGCGGAAGCCGAGGCCCGCCTCGACGCATGGCGCACCGCAGCCGAAGGGACGGCCGAGCTGTGAGCGACCCCGGCGCGCGCCGCACCGAACCGTTCGACGTGGCCGTGGTCGGCGCAGGGGTGGTGGGGACGGCGATCGCGCGCGAGCTCGCACAACGGGGCGCGCACGTACTGATCGTCGAGGGCGGACCCGACATCGGCGCGGGCACGAGCAAGGCGAACACCGCGATCCTTCACACAGGATTCGACGCCAAGCCCGACACGACCGAGGCGCGCCTCGTTGCCCGCGGCGCGACGCTCCTCGGCGCCTACGCAGAGCGACGCGGGATCGCGGTCGAGCGCACCGGCGCGTTGCTGGTGGCGTGGACCGAGGAACAGCTTGACACGCTCCCCCGCCTCGCCGAGCAAGCCGCGCAGAACGGCTACCGCCACACGCACCTCGTCGATCGTGGATCGCTCACGACACTCGAGCCCCACCTCGGCGCCGGTGCACTCGGCGCGCTGGCCGTTCCCGACGAGGCCATCATCGACCCGTGGTCGCCGGTGATCGCGTTCGCCACTGACGCCGTGCTCGCCGGCGCGCAGCTCGTGCGCGGCGCGCCTCTTCACGCGATCGATCTCGCTGGTGCTCACCACACGTTGCACACACGCGACGAGTCGTTCACCGCGCGTTGGATCGTGAACGCGGCCGGTCTGCACGCCGACGACGTGGATCGCCTCGCCGGGTTCTCCGCGTTCACCGTGACCGCGCGCCGCGGCGAGTTGATCGTGTTCGACAAGCTGGCGCGCCGGCTCGTGCACCACATCCTGTTGCCTGTACCCACAGCCACGACCAAGGGCGTTCTCGTGAGCCCGACGGTGTTCGGCAACGTGGTGCTCGGACCGACCGCCGAGGACCTCGACGACAAGGACGACCGATCGACAAGTCGCGCCGGTCTCGACGGCCTGCTCGCCCACGGGCGGCGCATCGTGCCCGCGCTCGTCGACGAGGAGATCACCGCCACCTACGCCGGTCTGCGCGCCGCGACCGAGCAATCCGACTACCGGCTCGCGACCTACGCCGAGCAGCGGTGGATCACGGCGGGCGGCATCCGCTCGACCGGGCTGACGGCGTCGATGGCGATCGCCGAGCACGTGGCCCGGGAGCTGGTGGGCGCGGGGCTGGCGCTCCGGCCGCGCGACGGCGACGGCAACGGCGACGGCGACGGCGCGTGGTCGGTGCCACCGCTCGGCGAGACGACGCGGCGGCCGCACGGCGACGCGGCGCGCATCGAGGCCGACCCCGCCTACGGCGAGATCGTGTGCCACTGCGAGCGGGTGACCGCCGGCGAGCTGCGCGATGCCTGGGCCAGCCCGATCCCGCCCGTCGACCTCGACGGCCTCCGGCGCCGCACGCGCGTGCTCATGGGCCGCTGCCAGGGCTTCCACTGCGCCGCCGCCGCCCGCACACCCCCCGAGCCCCCGATGCGTCGCTCACCCGCGTCTGGCGCGGGTGAGCGACGCATCGGTGGGGCGTCGGGGGCGGGGCGAGTCGATGTGCTGGTGGTCGGCGCCGGGCCCGCCGGCCTCAGCGCGGCCGCGCGGCTCGCCGCGGCCGGCGTGGCCGTGCTCGTCGTGGAACGGGCCGAGGCGCCCGGCGGCATCCCCCGCCACACCCACCATCAGGGCTTCGGCTGGCGCGACCTGCGTCGCAGCCTCACCGGGCCGCAGTACGCGGCGCGCCTCGCCGACCGCGCCGTGGCCGCCGGTGCCGCGATCGAGCTCGCAACCACGGCGGACATCGCCAGTGACGCCTGGGCCGGAACGCGCGCGTTCGAGCTCACTGCGCCCGGCGGGCGGCGCCGCGTCGAGGCCGGCGCGGTCCTCCTCGCAACAGGCTGTCGTGAGCGACCGCGCAACGCGCGCCTCGTCCCCGGCGACCGGCCCGACGGTGTGCTCACCACGGGCGCGCTCCAGGTGCTGATCGATGCCGGACGGTTCCATGGTGCGCGCGCTGTCGTGGTGGGCGCGGAGCACGTGTCGTACTCGGCGGCGCTCACGTTGCGACATGCCGGTTGCGCGGTCGCGGCGATGGTCACCACGGAACCGGGACCGCAGAGCTTCGCGGCGTTCGACGTGATCCGCCGCGTCGTGTGGCGCACTCCCCTGCTCACGCGCCGTGCACCGGCGCGCATCAACGGTCGACACGGCCGGGTGGAAGCGGTCGTGCTCGACGACGGCCGCGTGATCGAGTGCGACACGGTCGTGTTCAGTGGCGATTGGATACCAGACCATGAGCTCGCCCGCCGCGGCGGGATCGGCATCGATGCGCCAACCCGTGGCCCGTCGGTCGACATCGCGCTGCGCACGCGCACACCGGGCGTGTTCGCAGCCGGCAACCTGTTGCACGCGGCGGCGACCGCCGATGTGTGCGCGCTCGACGGCCGTCATGTGGCCGCGGCCATCACCGCATGGCTCGGCGACGGTCGCTGGCCCGAGGCGCCGGTGGCGATCACCGCCGAGGCACCGTTCGCGTGGGTCAGCCCGAACCGTCTCTCCCCGGGCGGGAGCACTCTGCGCTCGCCGAACGGTCGCCTCCTCGCCCTGCCCGGCGCCGGTCGCGGCCCCGGCGGCGCCGGAGCGGGTCCCGGCCACCCCGGTCGGGCCACCCGCGTGGTGACCGTCGCACAGCACGGTCGGGTGCTCTGGCACGGCCGCCGGCGCCTCGTGGCGAACCGCCTCGTAAGCATCCCCGACGGTTGGCTGGCCGCCGTCGACCCGGATCTCGGAGCCGTCCGTGTCTCGGCCTCGTAGGCTCGGCCGCCAGTGCGAAGGGGGAAGCCCATGACCGTTCCCGGCATGCTCGACGCGACGGAGCTCGCCGACCACATCCGTAGCGGCGCGATCGACACGGTGCTGGTGGTGTTCCCCGACCTGCAGGGGCGCCTCATGGGCAAGCGCGTCACGGGCCACTTCTGGCTCGAGCAGATGCGCGGTGGTCAGGGCGAGATCCACGCGTGCAACTACCTGCTCGCGGTCGACTCCGAGATGACGGTGCTCCCCGACTACCGCTACGCGAACTGGGACACCGGCTACGGCGACTTCGCGCTCGCGCCCGACCTCACCACGATCCGCCTCATCCCATGGCTCGAAGCGACCGCCCTCGTGATGTGCGACGTGGCCGACGAGCGCTCGGGCGCGCCGGTCGAGGTGTCACCGCGCCGCATCCTGCAACGGCAGGTGGAGCGCGCCGCGGCACTCGGCTACTCCGTCTACATGGGCTCCGAGCTCGAGTTCCTACTGTTCCGCGAAACGCTCGAAGAGGCGGCCGAGAAGCACTACACCGATCTCGCGCCACTCTCCAACGTCGTGCTCGATTACCACATCCTGCAGACCACGCGCGACGAGTCGATCATCCGAGCGATCCGCAACGGGATGGACGGCGCAGGCGTACCCGTCGAGTTCAGCAAGGGTGAAGCCGAGAAGGGCCAGCACGAGATCAACCTCTCGTACGCCGACGCGGTGACGATGGCCGACCGTCACGTGATCTACAAGAACGGCGCCAAGGAGATCGCACACCAGCACGGCCATGCGATCACGTTCATGGCGAAGTACGACATCGACATGGTCGGATCGTCGTGTCACGTGCACTCGAGCGTGTGGAACGCCGACGGCTCGAAGTCGTTGATGTGGAGCGACGACGGACCGCATCACCAATCCGAGGTCACCCAGGGCTGGCTCGGCGGCCTCATCGCCACCGGCCGCGAGCTCGCATGGATGCACGCCCCCACGGTCAACTCGTACAAGCGTTACCAGCCCGAGTCCTGGGCGCCGACGGCGCTCGTCTGGGGCGAAGACAATCGCACGTGCGGGTTCCGCATGGTGGGCCACGGTCAGGGGTTCCGCGTGGAGTCACGCATCCCGGGCGCCGACGCCAACCCGTACCTCTCGTTCGCGGCCACGATCGCCGCGGGGTTGCACGGCATCGAGCTCGGGATCACGCCCGGGTCGGTGTTCGCCGGCAACGCCTATGCCGCGCCCGACATCGCGCGCGTCCCGTGGAACATCGTGGAATCCATCGAGGAGTTCGAGCACTCGAAGGTTGCGATCGCCGCCTTTGGCGACGACGTGCACTACCACCTGTTGAACACCGCCCGGCAGGAATGGCGTGCGTTCAATCGTCACGTCACCGACTGGGAACGTCGGAGGAACTTCGACCAATGGTGAGCACACACCCGAACATGCGTCAGAATCCGCGCAGCACACGGGGGAGCTGACGCATGTTCGATGGGAGACCGCTTGTTGGGCTCACCGCGCGGCGTCTCGCGCAAGGTCGCGTCTCGGGTTGGCAATCGGCCGGTAGCGGTGAGCGCGCGGGCTACATGGACCGCGTGCGCGCGGCCGGTGGCCTTCCGGTGCTCCTCGATCCCGCCCCCGGCGCCGCAGGTGACGCCGAAGACCTCGTGGCACGCCTCGATGCCCTCGTGCTCACGGGCGGTCCCGACGTGGAACCGTCGCGTTACGGGCAGGCCGCGCACGACAGCGTGTACGGCACCGATGCGCACGTCGACGACTTCGAGACGGCGATCACGCGTGCGGCGCTCGCCGCGCGCCTACCCGTGCTCGCCATCTGTCGGGGCATCCAAGTGCTCAACGTCGTGTGCGGCGGCACCCTGTACCAGCACATCCCCGACCGGCCCGGCGTGGAGCCCCACGGCCGTCCGGGTGAGCGCGACGGTGAGCGCATCCAGCGGATCGACATCGTCGGCGACTCTCGCCTGGCGCGAGTGATGGGCACCACGGAGCCGATGTGCTCGTGTCACCACCATCAAGCAGTGGATCAATTGGGTGACGGGCTGCGAGTGGTCGGCCGCGCGGCTGACGGTGTGGTCGAGGCGATCGAATTGATCGATCCCGGCGTGCCCGTGCTCGCCGTGCAATGGCATCCGGAAGACACCGCCGCGAACGACCCGGCCCAGCAAGCACTCTTCGACGCGGTGGTTGCCGATGCTCGCGCGGTGCACCACCATTGAGCCACGGTCCCCAACCGCGGCGGCTCGCCGGCGCGGTCGTCGCAGTGCTCCTCGCGGCCTCGTGCCGGGGTGGCGGCCCGGCCGCGGCCCCGGCGGCGACGCGCACCATCACGGTCGCCGGCCACGCGGCAACCGAGACCGGGAACGGCACCACAGCGATCGTGCTCGTGCACGGCGCGTCGACCCACAAGGATTCGTGGTACCCGCTCATGCCGGCCCTCGCGAGCGCGGGATACACGGCGTTGGCGCTCGACTTGGGCTCCGACCGCGCCGGAGCCGTGCAGGCCGCGGTCACCTACGTGCGCGCCCACGGTTCGCGCACTGTGGTGCTCATGGGCTCGTCACTCGGCGCGCAGAACGCGCTCGACGCGTCGCAACACGGTGACTACGCCGCGGTCGTCACGTTCTCGGCAGTCACCGCGGTGACGACGCACCTGCCCGTGCTCGCCATTGCATCGCGCGATGATCCCACCGCCGACACGGTTTCCATCGCCCACCAGATCGTGGCGGGCTCCGGTACCGGGAGCGAGACGTTCGTCGTGACGGGTTCCACGCACGGTGTGGCACTCGTGCCGAAGCATCCCGAGGCGGTCAAGGAGCTCCTGCGGTGGCTGCACGGCGAGCTGCTCGCGCACTGACCGCGTCGGCGCGCAAGACCGGCGCGAGCGTCGCCCACCAGCGGTGGCTTCCGGCCGCTCCGTAGTGGTCGCCGTCGGGACGCATGATCACACCGTCGACCACCTGCGCGTAACGACCGTCGGGGCACACGAGCTTCGTCCAGCTGACGACCTTCACCGTGCGCGGGAACTCGACGGCGAGCTCCGCGAGCGATTCGTTCACGGCCGCCACGTTGCGCGGATCGCGTCGCGAGACCGCGTCGGGCGTGTCGCCCGGAACGCCTGCGCACGGCACCTCGAGGAAGTCGACGGCTGCTCCCCGAGCGCTCAGGATGTTCACCGCCCGACGCAGCTGCGTGAGGAGCACGGCGCGATACGCAGGCGAGCCGGCCCGTACCACGTGCCCGGCGATGAACCGGTCGACGGTCTCCCACGGGCCGAGCTCGACGACCACAAGATCGGGGTCGGCGGCCGTCACGTCGGCTCGCCACTGCGCGGGCCATTGCGCGCACACGCTCGTGCCCGTGTGGTCGACCGAGGCCACTGACCCGCTCATGATGCCGCACCCGATCACCGGACGCGATTCCCAGACCGCGCCCTGCAAGGGCGCGCTCGGCGGCGCAAGAGCGAGCGTCTCGAGCACCGAATCGCCGCGCAACATGATGACGGGGTCGTGCGGATGGAGCGAGCGCTCGCGCGCCAGCGCGGGCGCGTCGGACGCCAGCCCGGACGGCACCGACGCCGTCGCGACGATCACCAACGCCGCGCTCGTCGCCGCACACGTCGCGACGAGCGCCCCACCCAGCACCACGCGCCGCCGTCGGCTCGCAATGCGCGCCATGAGCAAGCCGAGCCCGTGCCGGCGAATCGGGCGCTCCAGCAGGAAGTACGAGGTGATCGCCGCCCCGAACGCGGCCGCGAAGCGTGTCGCGAGCAGGCTGCCTCCGTGCAGGTCGAAGTGCGCCGCGCTGATCCAGACGAAGATCGGCCAGTGCCACACGTAGAGCCCGTACGAGATCTGCCCGACGGCGCGCAGCGGTCGCCACGCCAGAGCGCGTCGCAGCGCCGTGCCCGGCCGCACGCACGCCATGACGACGGCCGTGGAGGCCAGCGCCACCACGAAGAAGCCGCCTTCGTTGTAACGGTTCCACGTGTCACCGCGCGTCGCGACGAGCACGACGAGGGCCACGCTCCCCACCGCGCCCACGCGGCCGATCAGCCTCGATCGCGACGGCGACGAGCCCGCGTCGCGCGTCCACCAGAGCGAGAGGACGGCACCCATCAGCAGTGCGAAGGCCCGCGTGTCGGTTCCGAAGTACACGCGATTCACGTCTCGTGTGATCACGTAGAGCACGCACATCCACGCGGCCGAGGCCGCGCACAGTGCGGCGGCGATACCCGCCCAGGAGCTTCGTGCGACGCGCCGCGGCCGCCTCGTCGAGCATCGGATCGAAGCTTGGGTCGGACCCAGCGCGTCGCCGCAACACGAGCAGGCACACGAGGGGCCAGGCGAGGTACCACTGCTCCTCGATCGCGAGCGACCACATGTGCGCGAGGGGCGACGGGAAGAACGGGTTGAAGTACACGCTGCCCGACCAGATCGCGTGCCAGTTCTGGACGTACAGCAGCGTCCAGATGCCGTCGGAGCGGATCTGGGGGATCTCGAGTGGTTGCGCGGCGAAGTGGGCGTAGACGGCGACGAACGCCACGACGGCGAACACGGCCGGGAGCAGTCGACGCGCCCGCCGCCGGTAGAACACGCGCAGATCGATGCGGCCACCCGCGTTGGCCTCCGCGACCAGCAGCGACGTGATCAGGAAGCCCGAAAGCACGAAGAACACGTCGACGCCGATGAATCCGCCCTTGGCGAGGCTCACCGACCCGTGGTACGCCATCACCGCGAGCACGGCCACGGCGCGCAGGCCATCGAGCGCCGGTTCGTACGGCATGTGCGACGTCACCGCGCCGGCCGGTCGACGCTGGTGCACCGGCGCGACGGCCGTGGCGTCGGTCACCCGGTGCCGGTCGTTCCGAGGTCGGCGACGTAGCGCTCGACCGCGGTGCCTGCGAAGAACTCGGAGCCGAGCATCTCGATCACGTTGTCGCACGTGAACGAGCGGAACTGCTCCTCGTTCATCCGCCCGTGCTCGACGAGCTCCCACGCTTCGGGGAGCACACCGAGGAAGTCAGGTACATCCCAGTGCCCGATGTCGGAAGCGAACATGGCGCGCAGCTCGATGCCACCCGGGTGCGCGGCGCGGTCGAAGGCGAGCGCGTTCATCGGGTCGTCGGCTTCACAGCCGAAGAACCACTGACGCGAGAACACGTCGGCCAGCTCGGCCGTGGAGGTGATCCGCGATGACGCCCACTCGTCGAGATCGCCCGGCAGCTCGTCGGGATCCGCCAAGAACGACAGACCTTCGCCGAGTCGCTCGACCCTCGCCAGCATCCCCGGCTCACCGTGTTCGCGCACGAGCCGTTCGAGCAGCGCGCGATCGAGGCGCCTGGGGTCGTAGTGCGCCAGCGCACCACGATTGCGCTTGTCGTAGTGGCTGCACAGGTCGGCGTAGAGCTGCGCGGCCCATGACACGCCGCCCTCGAGAAATCCGCAACGCAGCTGCGGGAAGCGGCGCGGCATACCCCCGAACAGCAGCGACCGCGCCACCGCTTCGCTCCCCGCCGCGAAGTTGCCGATGTGGTTGGCCACGTAGCTGCGCGGCGACGTGCGGCTCCCGAACCCGATGCCCGTGGAGTGGAACGTGGGCGACACGCCGAGCTCGACGCAGCGCGCCCACAACGGGTCGTAGTCGTAGGCGCTGTCGAGACCCAGGCCATCGACCCAACGAGCCGCGCGCACGCCGTCCGCGCCCGGCGTGGGGCGCAACACGAGCCCGCCGAACAGGAAGGCACGCAGGCCGAGCGTGCCGTGCGCGTACTCGAGCTCGGCGAGGGCTTCCTGCGGCGTGTACGTGGGGATCACCGCCACCGGTCGCAGCCGACCGGCGTACGGCGCGTAGCACTCCGCGTAGTAGCGGTTGCACGCGCGCGCCAGCCCGCACCGCAGCTCGTCGTCGTCGAGCGCCATCGGCATCAGCCCGAGCGTCGGGTAGAGCACAGCCAGATCGATCCCGAGATCGTCGAGGCGTTCGGCGAGCAGCCGGGGCAGCATCGCGGTCGCCCGGTCGAGCGTGTTCGCCGCCGGGAGACCCCACCACCCACTGCGGCTGTAGCCGGCCGAGCGGCGCGTCGCGTCGTCGAGCGGGCGTATCAACGCCGGGCCGTTGATGGTGGCGTCGAAGCGCCGAGCCACCGATTCGCCCGCGTCACCGGCAAGGAAATCGCGCACGAGCGGAACGAGCTCGATGATGTGACCGTCGGCATCGATCACGGGATGGTCGAGGCGGTCCCGGATCTCGCACCCCGGCGTGATCACAGCGGACGGAATGCCTCGACTGCGTCGGTCACGAACTGCACGAGACCGCCCGGCGTGCGCATGTTGCGACCGGTGCCGACCGACACGCTCGTCACACCGATGCCCGCCAGCCACTCGTTCGCGGTGCGGGTCGCGTCGATGTCGAGACGGTCGTCGTCTCGCCACACCACCTTCGCAGCGGCGCGCACTCCGAACGACTGCGCGTCGCGACCGCGCGCCGCGACTGCCGCGTGCAGCGCGACGATGCCGGCACGCAGCTCGTCGGGGGTGGTCGTGTGGATCGGGAGCCATCCCGAGCCGAGCTCGGCGATGCGCTCGATGTGATCGCCCTCCGCGGCCACGCCGTACCAGAGCGGCACTCCGGTCAGCGGGGCTTGCTGGGCCGGCTGCGGCATGCACCACGTGGGTCCGAAGCTCACCGTGGAGCTGCTGAACGACACCGGTGGAGGCTGCGTCCACAGCGCCGCGCAGGCGCGCAGCCCGTCGTCGAGGAGTGCCCACCGTTGCTTCCACGCGACGGCGGCCGCCGCGTACTCCTCGCGCTGCCAACCCGTGCCGACGCCGAGATCAACGCGACCCTTCGAGATCTGATCGAGCGTGGCGATCGATTTCGCGAGCAACGCCGGTGCGCGCAACGGTGTGATGAGGATGCCGGTGCCCAGCCGCACTCGTTCGGTGACGGCCGCGATCGCGGCGAGCAGTGTGACCGGCTCGGGCCACGGTTCATCGGGTGCGTAGGGGAACGTGCCGAATGGGTAGCGATCGGTACGGTCGCCCATCACCACGTGGTCGGCGAGCACGAGCTGGTCGGCGCCGGCCTCGTCGATCGCGCGAGCCGCGTCGAGCACGCGCGACAGATCGTTGTCGAACAGGCGCGAGAACCCCGAGATCGTGACGCTCACCAGCACGACGGTCGTCAGCCCTTCAGGTCACCCGGTGGCTCACGGGAAGCGATTCGGGAACAGCAGTGCGTCGGTGCCCCCGTCGACGAAGAGGTTCGCGCCATGCACATACCGCGCGCCATCGGAGATCAGCCAGTCGATCACGTCGGCGATGTCGTCGGGCTTGCCGCGCCGGCCCAGCGGGATCGGGATCGACTCGATGAGATCCTTGGTGGCCGGGTCGTCGAGGCCTTGTTGGAGCAACGGCGTGTCGAAGGCGCCCGGCGCGACGGAGTTGATCCGCACCCCGAGCGCGCCGAGGTCGGCCGCGCGCCGGCGCACATAACGTCCGATCGCGACCTTCGACGCGGCGTACGCCACGGCCGGGTGCGCGTCGCCAGCCAGTGCGAGGGCGGCCACCTCATCGCCCGCGCCGCACGCGTCGGCCAGCGCACCACTCGCACCGGGCGTCATCGTGGTGGAGTTCGACGAGATCATCACCACGGCCGGCCCGTCACTACCGGCGCCGAGCGCCTCGAGCAGCCCCTCCACCGTGGCGACGGCTCCGAAGTAGTTGACGGCGACGATCCGTTCGCTCGGATGTTGCGGGCCTACTCCCGCGCAGGGAACGACCGCGTCGAGCACGCCGCCACACGCGGTGAACACGCCGCCGACGGCGGCGGCCCGCCCCCGTTCCGACGACAGGTCGGCACTGATCTCGCACGAGTGCACATCGACGCCGATGACGCGCGCGCCAGCGCCTTCGAGGCGCGCGCGCAGTGCCTTGCCGAGCCCCGATGCGGCGCCGGTGATCGCAATCGTGCGCGTGCGCGCCATCGCGCCCCTCCCGGGATCGTTACGAACCGAGGAGCTGCTTGCGCAGCTCGTGCTTGGGCACCTTGCCGCTGGGGTTGCGCGGCATCTGGTCGATGATCATGACGCGTTCGGGGATCTTCTGCGTCATGAGCCCAGCACTGCGACAGTGGGCGAAGATGTCTTCGATGGTCGGCGGCGCCGCCGCGTCCTTCGGTTGGATCGCCGCCACGACCATCTCGCCGCGATCGGTGTCGGGGATGCCGAACACGGCCACGTCGGCCACACCGTCCATCGTGTAGAGCGTGTCTTCCACCTCTTTGGCCGACACGTTCTCACCCTTGCGGATGATGATGTCCTTGATCCGGCCCGTGATCACGATGGTGCCGTCGGCGAGGAAGCGCGCCAGGTCACCCGATCGGAAGTAGCCGTCGGGCGTGAACGCGTCGGCGTCGAGCGACGGATCGGTGTAGCCCCGCATGACCTGCGGCGCCTTCACCGTCACTTCGCCCTCTTCGCCCGGCCCGACCGGGTTGCCGTCGCGGTCGCGCAGCACGATGTCGACCCCGGGCGTAGGTGTGCCTTCGCCTTTGATCTTCGACTCGTCGGAAGCGTCCATGTCGGTCTGGGTGATGATCGGCGCTTCGCTGAGGCCGTAGCCCGATGTGATCCCCTGCGTGGCGCTGGGCACGATCACTCGGATCTGATCGTGCTGCAACGGCGGCTTCGGTGAACCACCACCGGGGAACGCGCGGATCGTCGCGTAGGCCTCGGGGCGCGTTTCGGCTTCGGCCATCATCATCTGGTGGATCGCGGGCGCGCCGTTGCCGAGCGTGATCTTGTGGCGGGCGATGAGCTCGGTCGCGACCTGCGGCGAGAACGATTCCATCAGCACCGCCGTCGAGCCGGTGAGCAACGGCGTGAAGACGCCGATGATGGCGCCACCCACGTGCGTGAACGGGAACGCCACGATGGCGATGTCGTCTTCCACCACGTGCGTCTTCAGCGCGTAGCCGATCGCCGCCGCCATCACGCTGCGGTCGGTGTGCTGCGCGCCCTTCGGGTCGCTCGTGGTGCCCGACGTGTAGAAGATCCACCGCACCGGATCGGCGTCGCGATCTTCAGTGCACTGCGTAGGAGGCTCCAAGACGGCTGGGTCGCCTTCGGGGTTCCAGCGGTCGGCGACGATCGCCTGCGGCTTGCCCGTGCCGTTGTCGTGCTGCACCTGCTCGGCGAGCGCGTGGAAGTCGAAGTTGTTCCACCGGCTCGGCGTGATGATGAACTCGGTGGCGAGCTGGCCGGTGATGAAGCTGATCTCCTTGTGGCGGTAGATCGGCAGCATCGGGTTCTGCACCGCACCGATGCGGCACAGCGCACCCACGAGCACGGCCGACTCGATCCACGTGGGCAGCTGCCACGACACGTGCATGCCGGGCCGCACACCGAGGTCGTACCAGCCGGCCGCGGCGCGCTCGACCATGTCGCGGTACTGCGCGAACGTGACCGCGCGGTCGTCGGCGTAGAGCATGACGCGTTCGGGCGTGCGCGCGGCACGGCGCTCGACGAGCTCCCAGACGGTCTTGGCATCATCCAGCATCGTGGTACCCGGTCTCAGATCGTCAGGCCGCCGTCGATGCTCACGATCGAGCCGTTCATGTAGCGCGCCTCATCGGACGCCACGAACGCCACGACACCGGCGATCTCCTGCGGCGTGCTGTTGCCCATCGGGGTCATGATTCTGTGGAGCTCCTTGAGGGACGCGCCCTCGGGAAGCGTGGAGCTGAAGTCGTTCTGGATGGGCGTGTCCATACCGCCCGGCGCCACGCAGTTCACAGTGATGTTGCGCGTCATGTACTCGGAGGCGAGGGCACGCGTGAGGTTCACCACGCCGCCCTTCGACGCGCAGTACGCGGCGCTGTACGGCTGGCCCATCAACCCGGCGTTCGACGCGATCGTGACGATGCGCCCGCCGCCGTCGAGCAGGTACGGGAGCGCGGCCTGGCACACGAGGAACGTGCCGGTGAGGTTGACGCCGAGGATGCGCTGCCAATCGGCCGACGGCATCTCGTGGCTGTTCCAGAACCGGCCGATGCCCGCGCAGGTGACCGCCACCTGCACCCGGCCGAGCTCCGACGCCGCCCCGTCGACCGCCGTGCGCACCGAATCGGCGTTGCTCACGTCGCAGTGCAGGGCCAGCGCCCGGCCGCCGGCCGCCTCGATGTCCTTGACCGTCTGCTCGTTGGCGGCGTCGACGATGTCGAGGCAGCCGACTGCGGCGCCCTCGCTCGCCAGCCGCTCGGCCGTCGCCTTGCCGAGGCCCGAACCGGTGCCGGAGACCACTGCGACCTGTCCCGCGAAGCGCTGCATGCGCGGAATCTAACGCAGCGTCAGATTTGTGCGCCCGCCCGGGAAGGCGACCCGACGAAAAGGGCCCGCCGGGGGCTCGAGCCTTCCCGGCGGGCCAGCGCCTCATGTCCCTTGGGGGGGTCGGGACGGAAGCGGACTGATTCATCCATCGGCCGCCACGGGCGGGATTTGAGCGCGTTCCTCGCGCCCGGCCGACTTTGAGACACAGGTCCTAATCTCGCCGCCGTGCCCGGCCGTCCGACCAGTGGAGCGGCGCCGCCCGCGACCGTGGTCGAGGCCCTCGAAGCTGCCGCCGCGATGCACCCCGAGCGCGAAGCCGTGGTGCACGCTGGTGCGCGCATCACCTACGGCGAGCTGGCGCAGCGTTCGGGCGCCCTCGCTGCGGCGATGCGATCCGATCTCGGCGTCCGGCCCGGTGACGTGGTCGTGTCGACGCTGCCGTCGTCGATCGACTTCGTGGTCACGTACCTCGCCGCGATCCGCTGCCGGGCGATCACGTCGGCGATCAACACGCGCCTCGGAGCCTCCGAGCGCAAGAGCATCATCGATCGGACCGAGCCGCGGCTGACGATCGTGCCCACCGGCTCGGAGGCGCTCCCTCCGGGCGCGGGCCGCGTCCTGCACGCGGCCGAGATCCCGTTGTTGGTCAGTGGGGCGCCCCGGCCTGTGCCCGCCGCGCCCGCCCACGATCCGCCCGCCCACGATCCGCCAGCCCACGATCCAGTCGCGATCGTCTGGACGAGCGGCACGACCGGCGCGCCCAAGGGCGCTGTGTACGACCATGCCGCCCTGCGGGCGATCCACGCCGGCATGGGCGACCTCACCCATCCCGGGGATCGGCGGCTCGTCTCGCTGCCGTTCGCGCACGTGGGCTTCATGACGCGCATCTACGACGAGATCGTGAGCGGCACGACGCTGGTGATCGTCGGAGAACCGTGGAGCGCCGCCGAGCAGCTGCGCCTCATCGAATCGGAGCGCATCACCATGGCCACGGGCGTTCCGACGCAGTGGACGCTCGTACTCGCGCAGCCGGATCTCGCGACCACCGACGTCTCCACCTTGCGCCTCGCCGGGATCGGCGGCGCGGCCGTGGATCCGGCGCTCGTCCGCGCCGTGCGCGAGGCACTGCGCTGCCCGGTGATGCACCGGTACACGAGCACCGAGGCGGGCCTGGCCACCGGCACTCGCCTCGGCGATCCCGACGAGGTCGTGGCCCAGACGGTCGGCGTGGCGTCGCCCGTCGTGACGCTGCGCCTCGTCGACCCCGCGTCGGGCGCCGATGTGACCGGATCACCCGGAACCGTCGGCGAGATCCGCCTGCGCAGCCCGGCGATGTTCTGTGGCTACTGGCGTGACCCCGAGCTGTCGGCGGCGGCGCTCGACGACGACGGCTTCCTGCGGACCGGCGACCTCGGCACCATGCGGTCCGGCGGCAACCTGCGCATCGTGGGACGACTCAAGGAGATGTACATCCGCGGCGGGTACAACGTGTACCCGAGCGAGGTCGAGGGCGTGCTCGCCGACCACCCCGCGGTGACCCAAGCGGCCGTGGTCGCGGCAGCTGCGGCCGTGCTCGGCGAGATCGGTGTGGCCTTCGTGGTGCTCGCCCCCGGCGCACCGGCGCCGTCGCTCGCCGAGCTGCGCGACTGGTGCGCGGACCGCCTCGCCGACTACAAGTCGCCCGACCGGCTCGTGATCGTCGACAGCCTGCCGGTGAACGCGGGACACAAGATCGACAAGCAGGCGCTCGCCTCGGCGGCGAAGGAGCAGGTGTGATCCAAGAGCTTGGTAGCGGCGACACGACCGAACGACCGATCCGTCTCGGCGGCGCGCTCATCACGATGGTGGAGCCCCGCAAGGGCCATGAGGTCGCGTACAACCGTTGGTACGAGCGCGACCACTTCTACGCCGGGTGCCAGATCGGCGCCTGGAACCTGCAGGGCGGGCGCTATGTGGCCACACGCGACCTGAAGGCGTTGCGCTACCCCGCCGACTCGCCCGTGTGCCCCGACCCCACGTCGGGGTCGTACGTGGCGATCTACTGGATCGTGGCCGGCCGGTTCAAGGACTGGATGGCGTGGGGCACCCAACAGGTGCAGTGGCTGCACGCGAACGGCCGCATGTTCCTCGAACGCGACCACATCCACACCGCGATGTACACGATGCGCACCGAGTACGAGCAGCCCGATGGCGTGCCGGTCGAGCTCGCGCTCGATCACCGGTCGCCGTACTGCGTGCTGTTCATCGGTGAGCCGCTCGACGGTGTGAAGCTCGACGCCGTCGACGCCTGGTTCCGCACCGAGGCCAAGCTTCCCAATGTCGTCGGCGCGGAGTTCACGCCGGTGCCGCTCCTCGGTGACGCACCGAGCGACGTGCCCCGTACGGAGACGGGCAACCGCTTCGCGCAGCTGTGGTTCGTCGACGACGACCTCCCCGCCGTGTGGGCGGACAGCTACGGCACGCTCGGCGAGCGCCTCGAGGCCGCGGGCCTGGCGCGCGCGCTGTTCGTGTCGCCGTTCCGGGCAACCGTTCCCGGCACCGACACGTACACCGATCAGCTCTGGTGAGGCATACGGCGTTCGGGTAGGTAACGTCGCCGGGCATGCGGATCCTCGTCGTCGGTGCCGGTGGCGTTGGATCGGCGATCGTCACCGCGGCGGCCAGTCGCGACTTCTTCGAAGCGTTGATCATCAGCGACGTCGACGGCGACCGGGCCCGCGCCGCAGCCGACCACAACCCCGACGATCGCATCACGGCCACCCGACTCGACGCGTCGGACGCGGCCGCCGTCGCGGAGTGCGCCCGCGCACACCAGGCCGACTGGGTCGTGAACGCGTGCGATCCTCGGTTCAACGTGGCGATCTTCGACGGCGCGTTCCACGCCGGCGCGCACTACCTCGATATGGCGATGACGCTGTCGACCCCGCACCCCGAGCGGCCCCACGAGCTACCCGGCGGGATCCTCGGTGATTACCAGTTCGCACAGCACGACATCTGGACCGACCGCGGGCAGCTCGCGCTCGTGGGCCTCGGCATCGAACCCGGTTTCGCCGACGTCGCGGCGCGCTATGCGGCCGACCACCTGTTCTCCGAGGTGCACGAGATCGGCGTGCGCGACGGTGCGAACCTCACCATCGAGGGGTACGCGTTCGCACCCACGTTCTCGATCTGGACCACGATCGAGGAGTGTCTCAACCCGCCGTTGATCTGGGAGCGCGAGCGCGGTTGGTACACGACCATGCCGTTCTCGGAGCCCGAGGTGTTCGACTTCCCGGCCGGCATCGGGCCGGTCGAGTGCGTGAACGTCGAGCACGAAGAAGTGGTGCTGATCCCGCGCTGGGTCGACTGCGGGCGCGTCACGTTCAAGTACGGCCTCGGCGACGAGTTCATCGAGGTGCTCAGCGTCTTGCACAAGACGGGGCTCGACCGCACCGCACCCGTGAAGCTGCGCGGCGGGATCGAGGTGTCGCCGCGCGACGTGGTGGCCGCCACCCTGCCCGACCCGGCCACGCTCGGCGATCGCATGACCGGCCGCACGTGCGCGGGAACCTGGGCGCGCGGCATCGGCGTCGACGGCTCGCCGCGCGAGGTGTACCTGTACCACGTGAGCGACAACGAGCAGACGATGCGCGAGCACGGCGCGCAGGCCGTCGTGTGGCAGACGGCGATCAACCCGGTGATCGGTCTCGAGCTGATCGCCAACGGCGCGTGGAGCGGAGCCGGCGTGTTGGGCCCGGAGGCGTTCGACGCGGTGCCGTACCTCGACCTCATGGCCGCCCGCGGCGAACCCTGGCACCTCGAGGACCGCTGAACCCGGGCACGTACCCGAACTTGCGTGACTCGATAGCGCAGAGCGCTATCTGGTCACGCAAGTTCGTGCTCTGGTCAGCGCGGGAGGTTGGCGTGGGCGGCGGCGAGTCGCTCGAGCGCCGGCGCGTATGCCTCCGGGTGCTGCGGCTCGTAGCTGCGACGCACCCGTAGCAACCCGGCCACGTCGGCCAGGTCGAGCGCACCGGTCTGCACGAGCGCGAGCAATGCGGCGCCCCGAGCGTTCGTGTGCTGCGGGTCGTCGAGCTGATGCACCGTGATGTTGCACGCGTCGGCCACGATCTGAGCCCACAGGTCGCTGCGCGCTCCCCCGCCGCCGAGCGTGATCTCGCCGTAGGCATTGCCGCTGAACTCGCTGAACGGCGCCAGCAGCCACGCCGCGTTGAGCGCGACGCCTTCGTACACGGCACGCGCGAGATGCGCGCGCGTCGTGCCGAGACCCACTCCGATGAACCCGCCGCGCACGTCGTCGTCGGGTGCGGGCGCGATGGAGCCTACGAGCCACGGCAGGAACAGCACGCCGTCGCTGCCCGGCGCGACGGTCGAGGCCGCGGCCTCGGCGCGCTCGAACGCGTCGGCGGGCGCCAGGCCCGTGCCAAAAGCATCGTCGGCGTACACGAGCTGGTGTACGAAGAGGTCGAGGGCCTTGCCGCCCATGCCGTTCTCGGCCATCACGAAGTAGCGACCCGGGAGCGGGCTCGGCATGCTCGTGATGCCGTGCCCGAGGTCGGCCTGTTTGGTGTCGATGTGCGTGGCGACCACCGAGGTGGTGCCGATCACGAACGCGGCGCGCGACGCGTCGATTGCGCCGCAACCGATCGCCGATGTGATCGAGTCGACGGTGGCCGGCATCACGGGCACACCCGGGCGCACACCGAGGTGCTGCGCAGCTGCGTCGGTGACCGGCCCGAGCGGCTGATCGGGGCGAACGAGGGCGGGAAGCACCGAGCGATCGAGTCCGCACAGCGCAACGAGCTCGTCGTCGTAGTCGACGGCCGCCCAATCACGGTTGTCGGTGCACATCAGCGGGAACGCGGTGGTCGGTGTGGCCGTGACGCGGCCGACGAGGCGGGCGGTGAGCGCATCGGCCGGTTCCACGTAGGCGGCCAACCCCTGTGCGTGGCCGGGATAGCGATCGCGGAGCACGGCGATATGGCCCACGTCGTCGTTGTCGAGCGGGATGAGGCCGTGCACGTCGAGCCAGCGACCCCAGACGTCGTAGTTCTCGTGGAGTGGATGCAACCGCTCGCCGCGACGGTCGGTCCACATGATCACCGGCGCGAGCGGCACACCGTGCGCGTCGATCGCAACCGCCGACATGTACTGGGCCGTGACGGCGACCACGCCGATCGGCACACCGGCCGCGGCCGTGGCCGCACGAGCGGCACGCCCGATCGCCGCCCACCAGGCGTCGGCGTCTTGCTCCGCGCCGCCGTCCGGGAACAACGTGGTGGCGAGCGGCTCGGTGGCGGCGGCCTGCACCAGGCCGTCGGCCGCGATGACGGCGACCTTCACGCCGCTCGTTCCGAGATCGATGGCGAGCACGTAAGGTGCGGGCGACGGCATGTCCATTCACGCTACTGGGGAAACATGAGCTTCTATCCCTACGCCGATGAGTATCCCATCGTGCGCGGCCTGCCCGAGCGGGGCCGCCCGAAGGCGGAGATCCTGGCCGAGCTGCACTCCATGGCCGAGCGCGAGGACGCCTCGTGGGAGAACGGCAAGGTCTCCGGCTCGATGTACTGCGGCGACCACGACCACTACGCCTTCATGAACGAGGCCTTCTCGCTGTACGGCCACATGAACGCGCTCCAGCGCGACGTCTGCCCGAGCAGCACGCGCTTCGAGGGTGAGCTCATCGCCATGGGCCTCGACATCATGCACGGCGGCGAGGTGCACGACACACAACCCGCCGGCCTCGTGACGAGCGGCGGAAGCGGGAGCATCCTGCACGCCGTCCTCGCGTACCGCGAGGCGGCCGCGCGCCGCGGCATCACCCGCCCCAGCTTCGTGAAGCCCGAAACGGCGCACCCCGCCTTCGACAAGGCCTGTCATCTCGTGGGCGTCGAGCTGCGGATCGCACCGATCGATCAGAAGACCGCGCAGGCCGACGTGGCCGCGATGGAGGCCCTCATCGACGACACGACGATCGCGATCGTCGGCTCCGCGTGCAACTACGGCTACGGCACCATCGACCCGATCGCGGAACTTGGCGAGCTCGCGCAATCCCGCGGCGTCGGCATGCACGTCGACGGTTGTCTCGGCGGGTTGATCCTGCCGTTCGGCGAGATGCTGGGATTCGACATCCCCGCGTTCGACTTCCGCATTCCGGGTGTCACCACGATCTCGGCCGACACTCACAAGTACGGGTACGGCCTGAAGGGCACGTCGCTGCTGCTGTTCCGCGACAAGGAGCTGCGCAACGGCCAGTACTTCTTCCAGACGGCGTGGTCGGGCGGCAAGTACTGCTCGCCGGGCATCGAGGGATCGCGCTCGAGCGGTCTGCTGGCCGCGTCGTGGGCCGCGATGGTGTCGCTCGGGCGTGAGGGTTACCTGGCGTACGCGAAGGCGATCTTCGAGACCGCGTTTGCGATGCAAGACGCGGTGCGCTCGCATCCCGAGCTGCAGATCGTGGGCTCGCCCTCGTTCTGCTTCTCGTTCGGCAGCGACGAGTTCGACGTGTACCACGTCAACGACGCGCTACGGGCCCGCGGCTGGCGCATGAACGGTCAGCAGTACCCGAACTCGATCCACATGTGTGTGACGCGGCCGCAGACGCAGCCCGGCGTACGCGAGGCGTTTGCGCGCGACCTCACCGAGTCGGTGGCCTACGCCAAAGAGCACGCCGGCGAACCGGCCAAGAGCAGCTCGATCTACGGCGGCGTTGCGGGCGGCCACACGGCCGAGGCCGGCGAGTTCATCCGTGCCGTGATGAGCGACATGATGGACAAGCACCAGTCGGTACCTGCCCACTAGTTTCACTGCCCCATGAGCACTCGGGCTATCGACTGTTGGGTCAACGTCACGCAGGGCGGCGCCAAGAACCAGGCGTTCATGCAGAAGGTGCGCGAGACCACCTTCCGCAACAGCCCCGACTTTTTCAAGGACTTCGAGGCCGACGAGCTCGTCGCCCACATGGACGACCACGGTGTGGCGAAGGCCGTCATCACCATCGCGCTGGGTGCGCCGAACGATCGCGTGATCGCCTTCGCCGAGAAGTTCCCCGAGCGCTTCGGCCTCGGCTGCTACCTCGACCCCCGCAAGGGCATGCGCGAGCTGTGGGAGCTCGAGGCGATGGCCGGCTCGTTGCCGATCGTGCTCGCGAAGATCACGCCGTTCATGATCGACCTGCCGCCGAGCGCCCCCGAGTACTGGCCGGTCTACGCCAAGTGCGTCGAGCTCGACCTGCCGATCGGCATCAACACGGGCGTTCCCGGGCCACCCAAGCCGGCCGACGTGCAGGACCCGATCCATCTCGACCGGGCGATGATCCACTTCCCTGAGCTCAAGGTGATCATGTCGCACGGCGCCGACCCTTGGTGGGGCATGGCGATCCGCCTCATGCGCAAGTACGAGGGCTTGCACCTGATGACGAGCGCGTGGGCACCGAAGTACCTGCCGCGCGAGCTCGTCGACTTCATGGGTTCGTCGCGCGGCATCGCGAAGATCCTGTTCGCGAGTGATCATCCGGTGCTGCCGATGGAACGCTGCCTCGCCGAAGCCGCCGCCCTCGGACTGAGCGACGACGCGCTCGACGCGTACCTCTACGGCAACGCGCGCCGGCTCCTGTTCGCCGACCGCACGCCACGGCCATGACGCGTCTCGACGAGCTGGGGTTCTACACGCTCGCCGGCCATCCGAAGTCGCCACGCGAGCTGCTCGACGAAGTACAGCGCGGCGAGGAGCTCGGCCTCGGCACGGCGTTCATATCGGAGCGCTTCAACATCAAAGAGGCGTGCGCGCTCAGCGGCGCCGCCGGCGCGGTGTCGAACGACATCCGCATCGCCACCGCGGCCACCAATCACAACACGCGTCACCCCATCGTGACCGCCGCGTTCGCGATGACGATGCACAAGCTCACCGAAGGTCGCTTCACGCTCGGGCTCGGGCGCGGCATCGCGCCGCTGTTCGGCGCGTTCGGCATCCCGCCGATCACCACGGCGCAGATCGAGGACTTCGTCGGTCTGATGCGTCGTCTCTGGCGCGGCGAGGTGGTGTTCGGCCACGACGGTCCGGCCGGCAAGTTCCCCGTGCTCTCGCTCGGCTCCGAGTACGACGAGCACATCCCTATGGGGTTCACGGCATTCGGGCCGAACTCGCTCGCGCTCGGCGGCCGCGCGTTCGACATGGTCGTGCTGCACACGTTCTTCACCGACGAGACCACCGCTCGCTGCGTGGAGACGGTGAAGAGCGCTGCACTCGACGCGGGGCGCGATCCGGCTTCCGTGCAGGTGTGGTCGTGCTTCGCAACGGTGGGAGATCACATCGCGCCGGAGCTGCAGTTGAAGAAGACCGTCGGTCGCCTCGCCACCTACTTGCAGGGTTACGGCGATCTGCTCGTGCGTACGAACAACTGGGATCCTGGCGTGCTCGAGCGCTTCCGGGCCGACCAGTTCGTCGCGGGCTTTCGCGGCGGCTTCGACACGCTCGGCACCACCGAGGATCTGGAGCGCATCGCGCCGTTGATCCCCGACGAGTGGCTCGCGCCGATGGCGAGCGGCACACCGCAGCAGTGCGTCGCCGCGATCCAAGGGCAGTTCGACCTCGGGTGCGACGGCGTGATCCTGCACGGCGCCACGCCCGACGAGCTCGCCCCCGTCGTCGCCGCCTACCGCGCGTAGCCTCGGGCGCGTGCCCAAGGACACCTCCGAGGTCGTGATGGTCGAGGCCGCCGGCCGGTCGGTGCGCATCACGCATCCCGAGAAGATCTTCTTCCCGGCAATCGACGCCACGAAGCTCGACCTCGTGCACTACTACCTCGCCGTCGAGGCGCCGATCATGCGCACGATGGGCGGACGGCCCACGTTGATGGAGCGCTACCCCGACGGCGCGGGCAAGAACTCCTTCTTCCAAAAGCGCGTCCCGAAGGACACGCCCGAGTGGGTGCAGACCACGGTCGTGAGCACTCCCAACGGCACCGAATCGAACGCGCTGGTCGTCGCCGACATCGCGCACATCTTGTGGGCCGTCAACATGGGCTGCCTCGGCTTCCACGTGTGGCCGTATCGCGCCGATGATCCGGAGCACGCCGACGAGCTGCGCATCGATCTCGATCCGACGCCGGGTGTCACCTTTGCGATGGTGCAGGAGGCCGCGCACGAGACGAAGAAGCTCTTCGACGAGTGCGGCATCCGCGCCTGGCCAAAGACAACCGGCAATCGCGGCCTGCACATCTACGTGCACGCCGAACCGCGCTGGACGTCGTACGACGTGCGAGCGTGTGCCGTCGCCGTGGCCCGCGAGCTCGCGCGGCGCCGCCCCGATCTCATCACCGACGCGTGGTGGAAGGAAGAACGCGGCGCGCGTGTGTTCATCGACTTCAACCAGAACGCGCCGCACAAGACCGTCTTCGGTGCATGGGCCGTGCGGCCACGAGTCACCGGCGAGGTGTCGACGCCGCTCGCCTGGTCGGAGATCGACGACATCACGCCCGAGCAGTTCACGCTGTGGACGGTGCCGCCGCGCGTGGCCGAGCACGGCGATCCGTGGCTCGACTACGGCACCGTGCCTCAAGACCTCACGCCGCTGCTCGAGATGTCGGCCCGCGACATGGAGAGCGGTTTGCAAGACGCACCGTGGCCACCTGTGTATCCCAAGCAGCCCAACGAACCGCCGCGCGTCGCGCCGAGTCGGGCGAAGAAGCTCGCCGACTAGACAGTGCGCATGGTCAGCCGTTTCACGACCCTCACCGTCGACGCGCACGACCCCGAACGCCTCGCGCAGTTCTGGACGGCGCTGTTGGGCTGGACGATCGCACCACCATCGGCCAACGACGCCGACGACCCCGATGACGACGACGAAGAGATCGAGATCTGCGGGACCGGCAACGGGCCGACGATCCTGTTCATCAAGGTGCCCGAGGCGAAGACGGTGAAGAACCGATTGCACCTCGACCTGAATGCGACCGACGGCGCCGACCAGGCCGCCGAGGTGGAACGCGCGCTCGCGCTCGGTGCGACGCCGGTCGACGTGGGCCAGCGCAACGTGAGCTGGGTGGTGCTCGCCGACCCCGAGGGCAACGAGTTCTGCATCCTGCGCTCCACGGTGCACCCCGAACCGGGCCCAGAGCGCTGACCATGGCCGACGCCCCCAACTACCAGCTGAGCGACGCGTTGGTCGAGAGCCTCGACAACGGCTTCGACCCGCTGCGCGACCGGCTGGCCGACCTCGGCGATGACGAGTACCTGTGGGAGCCGGCACCCGAAGTGTGGGGCCCGTACGCGCACCACGCACGACTGCATCTCGCGTTCCACGCCGAACGTGAGCTCATCCACCACGCTGCCGAGATCATGTTGCTACGCGACCTGTACCGCGCGACTCGGTGAGACCGGCACCCTCGACCTCGAGGGCGCGCGTCGCGCTACGGTGCCGGATCCAGATCGGCGAGGCGCAGGGGTTGCGATGTACAACACGATCGTGGTCGGTACCGACGGATCCGAGACGGCCGGCGCGGCCCTTGCACACGCAGTGGCGCTCGCCGCGTCGTTCGGGAGCGACTTGCACATCGTGCACGCCTACCGCACGATCTCCGCGAGCGACGTGGTGTCGTCGGCCGCGGCGGGCACCGCGATGCCCGACTTCGCTTCGGTGAACGAAGGCATCAAGGCCACGAGCGAACATGTGCTCGCGCACAGCCTCGCCACCGCGGAGAGCGCCGGGGTCAAAGCGCACGGCCATGCGTTCCCGGGCGACGCCGCCGACGCGCTCGTGAGCACCGCCGAGCAGGTGAGCGCCGACGTGATCGTGGTCGGTAACCGCGGCATGAGCGGCTTACGGCGTTTCGTGCTCGGCAGTGTGCCGAACAAGGTCGCGCACCACTGCCCGTGCAGCGTCTTGATCGTCAACACCACCGGCGACGCGTCGAGCTGAGTCGGCGGTCGCGGAGCTCAGAACCGGAAGCTGCACAGCGGCAAGGGCTTGCCGCTGTTCGGTCGTTGCGGAGGCAGGCACGCGTCGCGGCCACCGGCGGCCGGCATGGGCAGTCGCGCGGCGTCATCTCGGCTCAGCACCGCCGACAGCTGGCCGACGTCGCGCGGGGCGAGTCCGAGATCTCGCGTGGTTCGATCGGCGACGTCGTGCACGAGGATCCGCACTTCAGTGCCATCCGCGGATGCCGCCGCAATGTCGATGCGGTTGCTGTCGGGGCTCCACGCCAGCGACGCGTACCGCGTGCGCGTGTCGATCTGGTCGACGACCGTTCCCGTGACGGCGTCGACCACGACGATCTGAGCAGTGCCGCCCGCTGACGCGGCGTCGGGCCACGCGGGAAGCGCGAGGTGACCTCCGTCGGGCGAGAAGGCGAACTGGCTCAGCGACAGCGTTCTGCCGCTCAACGACAGGGCGATGTGTCGTGTCGAGCCGGTGCGCAGATCGGTGAGCTCGAGCGTGCGGTCGCAGCGATCACACCACGCGAGCAGCGAGCCGAAGGCAGGCGCGGCCGAAGCCCGCGCGTTCCCCAGGTGGCGCGTGATGCGACCCGATCGCGCGTCCCAAATGTCGATTCCCGTCGGGCTCTCGAACGCGAGACCGCCGGGGACACCCGTGACCGCGACCTCCGCCGGGGCCGGGGCCGCGTCCTGCAGCAGCACGCGGCCACGCAGGTCGACAAGACGTTCCGTCGGCGTCTGCACCTTTCCGTACGACGTCAGCCAGACCGCGCCCGGCTCCGTGGCGGGCACGAAGACGCCGGCGCCGAGGTGGCGCGATGCTCCACCCGTGAAGGGCGCCGCGTACACGTCGCCCCAACCCACGACGAAGGTGTCCCCGACCCGCTCTGACAGGAACGGTTGGTCGCCGGGGCGCCAACCATCGAGCGGGTGGTGCGTGGCGACGTGCGTCGCGAGGTTCACGGTGAGCACGCCACCGGTGTCGTCGAACACGAGCACGTCGGAGATCGCAGTCGGCGCGGCCGGCCGCACTCGCACACGGCTCGGCGTGCCTCCCCCGCCGGCGCGAGCAATCGCCGCGACCACCACGATCACGGCGATCACCGCGGCCCCGGTGGCCCGCCGCAGCTGGCGGCGATGGCGCACGCGCCGCTTCACGTCGGCAAGGTCGAAGGCAGGTTCGATGAGCCCCACTGCCTCGTCGAGTCGTTCAGCCAGCAGCGTCATTGATCGTCTCCTCCGCATCCACGAGCCCCGCCGCGCGCAAGTTGGCGAGTGCCTTGAAGGTGTGCGCTTTCACGGTGCCCGCTCGACAGTCGAGGACGCGCGCCGTCTCCGCGACGTCGAGCCCGAGATAGAACCGCGCCACGATCACCGCGCGTTGGCGTTCGGGGAGCGCGCGCACGGCGTCGCGCACGGCGATCGCGTCGGCGGTGTCGGGGAGCGGCGAACGGTCGATGAGGCGGCTGCGAGCGCGGCGCTCGACTGCTGCGCGGCGGAACGCCGATCTCGCCACGTTGAACGCGGTGCGGTAGGTCCATGCCTCGGGCGACGCCATGGCGCCCACCCGGGCCCACCGTTCGAACGCTCGGGTCAGCGCTTCTTGGGCGTACTCCTCGGCGAGGCGACGGTCGCCGCAATACAGCGTGAGCGAACCGACCAGGCGCGGCCCGACGCGGGCGAAGAACCGCTCCTGCTCGCACTCAAGGTCGTTCATGCAACCCAAGGAACGCTCGAGGCACCACGACGGTTTACTCCCGGAGCTCGAATGCTGGCGCAGGCGTCGACGTGCGGGCGCGCGGCGGTGGGCGCTCGGCGCCGTCAGAGTGCGCGGTACACGGCGTCGATCAGCGCACGGTTGCGAGTGCTCTGCCAGCGAGGGATCACGTGGTTCATCACGTACCCGAACGCCACGCCGGCATCGGGGTCGGCGAACCCGACCGCACCGCCGGTGCCGAAGTGACCGAAGCTGCGTGGGTTCGGGCCGAACGGCCGCCGTGCCACGGTGGGCTTGAACCCGAGACCGAATGTGACCTCTTCGCCGAGCACCGGACAGAAGCCCACCGACTGGGCACGGGTCGCCTCGGCGAGCAGGTCCGGCGAGAGCAGCCGGTCCGGTTCGAGCAACGCCGCGTAGAGGCGCGCGACGCCCTGCGCCGATCCGTGCCCGTTCGTCGACGGCACTTCGGCGCGCCGCCACTCGGGCGAGTTCACGACACCCATCGACGAGTACCCCGGCGGATTGAAGTAGCTGAGCGACACCATCAACGCGTCGCCGGCGAGACCGTCGAGATCGATCTCGCCGAGCGGTCGCGGCGCGGCCCAGATCACGTCGGCGCACCGAGGTTGCACTTCGCCGGGCATCCCCCACCAGAGATCGGCGTCGATCTCGTCGGCGAGCCCGCGCAGGCGCGCGCCGGGCATGATGCCGGTGCCGCGCCGGACGATCTCACCGATCAGATGGCCGTACGTGTTCGTGTGGTAGGCGTGGCGCGTCCCGGGCTCCCACCATGGCGCGGTTGCCGCGAGCGCATCGGTCATGCGCTCCCAGTGCCACAGATCGTCGTTCGCGAGCGGCTCGCGGATCGCGGGCACTCCGGCACGGTGGCTGAGCGCATGGCGCACCGTGGCCGCACCTTTGCCGGCCGCGGCGAACTCCGGCCACAGCGACGTGATCGGATCGTCGAGACCGATCACGCCTTCGTCGACGAGCTGGAGTGCGAGCAGCCCAATGATCGCCTTGCCCACCGAGTAGAAGTTCACGAGCGTGTCGGGCTGCCACTCGCGGGTGCGCGCTTCGTCGGCCCACCCGCCGTGCAGATCCACGACGATCTCGCCGTCGACGATCACGCACACTGCCGCGCCCACCTCGCCCCGCTCGGCGAAGCTCGTCGCGAAGGCCTCGCGCACGCCGTCAAACCGTGACGCGCACGTTCCGCCGATCGGGGTGGACACGCGCGTGAGTCTCGCGTTGCGTGAGGCCGGCGGCGATTCGAGTCAGTGGGATCAGGCTCGTCGAGCCGGGTCGACGACGACCTGACGCTTGACACCTATTGCACTAGTTGCCTAGCGTAATGCCGTGATCGCCTTCCGGATCGACACGAAGTCGGGTGTGCCGCCCTACATGCAGATCGTCCAGCAGGTGGGCCACGCGTTGCGTGTGGGCCTGCTCGACGTGGGCGACCAGCTCCCCACCGTGAAGGAGGTGGTGGCGAGCGTGGCCATCAACCCCAACACGGTGCTCAAGGCCTACCGAGAGCTCGAGCGCGCCGGGTTCGTGGAAGGCCGGCCCGGTGTGGGCACCTTCGTCACGCGCCGGCCGCCCGGCCCGCCGGCGGGCGCGCACATCGCACTCGCGCGCAGCCTGGCTCGCTGGGTCGACAAGGCCCGCGCCGCCGGTCTCGACGACGAGTCCATCGAAGGTCTCGTGCGCTCGACCCTCTACTCCGATCGCGACGCCGGCGAAGGAGCAGCATGACCACCCGGGTCGCCATCGCCCCGGTCGCCATCGCCACGCACGACCTCACCAAGCAGTACCGCGCGAAGACAGCGCTGTCGCGCTGTTCGATCGAGGTACCCGAAGGCAGCGTGTCGGCGCTCGTCGGCGCGAACGGCACGGGCAAGACCACGCTCTTACAGATCCTCGCGGGATTGAGCCAGGCGACTCGTGGCGAGGCCGAGGTGCTCGGACGCGCACCGACGCAGGATCCCGCGTTCCTCGCCGAGGTCGGGTTCCTCGCCCAAGAGATCCCGCTGTACCGCCGCATGACCGCGAACGACCACATCGGGATGGGCGCGCACCTGAACCGACGGTGGGACTCGGCCGCCGCACGCTCGCGCGTCGAAAGTCTCGACATCCCGCTCGACCAGCCCGTGGGCACGCTGTCGGGCGGCCAGCGCGCACAGGTCGCACTCACGCTCGCGCTGGCCAAGCGGCCGCGTGTGCTCCTGCTCGACGAACCGGTGGCCGCGCTCGATCCGCTCGCGCGCCGCCAGTTCATCGCCGCCTTGGGCGTCGCCGTTGCCGACGGCGATCTCACGGTGCTGCTGTCGTCGCACCTCGTGAACGACCTCGAGCGCGTGTGCGATCACATGGTGCTGCTCGCCGACTCACGCCCGCAGCTCTGTGGCGAGATCGACACGCTCCTCGCCGAGCACAAGGTGCTGATCGGCCCCCGCCGCGACACGTCGGTGATCGAGCGCGCGCACACCGTGGTGCAGGCCGAGACCACCGCGCGCCAGACGACCCTGCTCATCCGCGTGCGCGGTCCGCTGATCGATCCGAGCTGGGAGGTGCACGACGTGGCCCTCGAGGAGCTCGTGCTCGCCTACATGGGTCGGGCGGCTGAGCTGTCGCGCGCCCGCCAGGTGATGGGAGCAGCAGGATGACCTGGCTCGTCTGGCGTCAGCACCGCACCGACGCGCTGTTCGCGCTCGGCGCGTTGGCCGTGTTCGTGCTGGTTGCTGCGCTGACCGGCGTGCACATGGCCGGCACCTACCACGCGGCGTTGCACTCCTGCGCGGCCACGGGCTCGTGTGACTCGGTCGGCGATCACCTCTTCTCGGGCGACGGCGCCATCATCGATCTGATCAACCTGACCGTGATCGTGCCGGTGCTCATCGGCGTGTTCTGGGGTGCGCCACTTCTCGCCCGGGAGGTCGAACAGGGAACCCACAAGCTCATCTGGACGCAGACGGTCACGCGTCGCCGGTGGCTGGCCGGCAACGTGGTCGCCATCCTCGCCGCGGCCACGTTCATCGGTGTGGCGCTCACCGTCACCGTCACGTGGTGGTCGCGCACGTTCGATCTCATCGGGCACAACCGGTTCCAGCCCGGCCACTTCGACGTGCAGGGCATCGTGCCGGTGGCATATGCGCTGTTCGGCGCCACGCTCGGGCTCGCCGCCGGCGCGCTGTTGCGGCGCACACTCGCCGCACTCGCGGCAACAGTGGGCGTGATGGTGGCGCTGCGCGTGATCGTCGTCAACTACGTACGCCCGCACTACGTCACCGCGGTCACGAAGCTCGTGTCGCTCACGGCGGCGAGCTCGGGCGTCGACGGCTCCAGCTGGCCGCTGCACACGCACATCGTCGACAGCAAGGGCATCAACGTCACCGACAACGGCAACCTCGTCGCCGCCATGCCGAACGCATGTCGCCGGCTCATCGGGCCGGGCCGCGTCGGCGTCGAGAGCTGCCTCGACCGCTACGGCTACCGGATGCAGATCATGTACCAACCGGCCAACCGCTTCTGGACGTTTCAGGTGATCGAGTCAGGCATCTTCGTGGCTCTCGCCGTGGTGCTCGTGGGCGCCGCGTTCGTGTTGGTGCAACGCGACGCGTAGCGCGCTACATCAACACGCGCCCATCTTTGTGTGTGGATGGGCACGCTGCGCCGCGCGAGCGCCTCCCCGCCTGCTGAGATGAGCCCGCGCGTTCCTCGCGCCCGAGCCGACCTGGGGGATCGCCCATGGACACCACCGCGCGTCGCAGGATTGCGGGAGTGCTCCTCTCGCTCACGATCGCCGCGGCGGTCGCCGTCGCCACCGTGCCCGCGTCGGCCGCGCCGCAACCCGCGGCGGCCGATCCGATGTTCCCGTTCAACTACAGCATCGTGGCGACGACCCACATCCAGAAGCTGAACCAGACGATCACGGTTCCGCCGGGCACGTTCACGGGTGCGATCGACTTGGCAACCGGCGGCCTCACCGGCACGATCACGCTGCCGCCGGCGCAGTTCACGTTCAAGCTCGTGGGCGTCGTGCCGCTCGTGACCGCAACCGCGCAGATCGTGCCGACCCAGCCCGTCACCGGCCACGTCGACCTGTCGACGTTCAAGGTGACGGCAACCTCCACGTTCAACCTGCGAATCCTGAAGGCCTACGCGGCCACGCTGCCGCTGCTTCCGAAGATCAACCTCGTGGGAAGCTCGTGCACGACGGCCACGCCGGTGAGGGTCACCATGAGCGGCACCGCACAGCTCGGTGCCGCCTCCACGTTCAGCGGCACGTTCACGCTCCCACCGTTCACGACCTGCGGGCTCGCCACCACGGGACTCAACCTCTTGATCCCCGGCCCGGGCAACACGTTCTCCGCGACGGCCACGCCGCGCTGACGGCTCGCGATACGCCGAACAACGCGGCTTGCTAGAACGAACGCATGGACCTCGATCTGCATGTCTCGCGATTCGACTGGGCCGGTGGCCCGGCCGGCATCGGACCCGGCGTCGCCGACCTTGCGCAACGCGCCGAAGCCATCGGCGTGCGCACGATGTCGTTCATGGATCACTACTTCCAGATGGAATGGATGGCACCCGCCGAAGATCCGATGCTCGAGGGCTATACGGCACTCGGCTTCGTCGCCGGCCGCACCCGACGGCTGCGGCTGCGCCTCCTCGTCACCGGCGTCACCTACCGCCACCCCGGCGTGCTCGCCAAGACCGTGACCACCCTCGACGTGGTGTCGAGTGGCCGGGCCGAGCTCGGCATCGGCGCGGCGTGGTACGACCGCGAACACCGCGGTCTTGGCGTTCCCTTTCCGCCTACCGCCGAGCGATTCGAGCGCCTCGAAGAGACGCTCCAGATCTGCTTGCAGATGTGGAGCGACGACGATGGCGCCTACAACGGCCGCCACTACCAGCTCGAAGAGACGCTGTGCAGCCCGAAGCCGGTCAGCGCACCGCGCCCGCGGATCCTCGTCGGCGGCAGCGGTGAGCGCAAGACATTGCGCCTCGTAGCGCAATACGCCGATGCGTGCAACATCTTCGGCGGGCCCGATGAGATCGCGCACAAGCTCGACGTGCTGCGGCGACACTGCGACACCGTCGGCCGCGATCCGAACGAGATCGAGGTCACCGCGATGTACCGCGATCTGTCTCCGGGCGCGAGCGTCGACGACGTCGCGCGCGGCGCCGAGGCACTCGCGAAGGTCGGCGTCTCCACGCTCGTGACGGGCGCAATGGGCGACGATCCGGGCGGCTGGCTCGAATCGACGTTCGGCCCGGCGATGGCGCGCATCGCCGAGATCGAGCCGGCGCGCCTCTAGCGGGCCGGCGTGAACTCGACCGGGGTCGGGTTCTCCGGAGGCCGTTGTTCGACACTGGGATTGGGCGGCATTCGGCCACGGACGATCGATCCGACGCTGAGCCTCCTGTACCTCCCGTACGGGGCCAACCGAACTCTGTGCTGAAGGACCCGCGCCGCAACCATCGTCAACGTCGTGACCTCCCGATCGGTTACAGCGTTGTCGCCACACACCCGTTGATCGCCCAGCAACGCGACACGCCCCTCTTCGGTGCGTTCAATGTTCACTTCCTTACCGGTGCGGTCTTCGGTCCGCATACGTGCGCCGCCGGCCCCGCGGCACATGGAGTTCGTGGTGTGACTGCAACCCGTGGACTTCGGTAGGCCTGGGTCGGATAACACTGGGCGTATGGAACCGAACTTGCTCCTGCCCACGAGCCCGTATCCATCGGTCGACGCGTATGTCGCCGCCGGGGGAGGACAGGCGCTCGCCGCGGCGCGCCGCCGCGGCGGCGAATGGGTGCTCGATGAGCTCGAGCGGGCCGGCCTGCGTGGGCGCGGGGGCGCCGGTTTCCCGGCCGGACGCAAGTGGCGATCGGTCGCGTCGGGTGGCGCGGCGCTCGGCGAGCGATTCGTGGTCGCCAATGGTGCCGAGGGCGAGCCTGGGACGTTCAAAGACAGGCCGTTGCTGCGGGCGAACCCCTACGCGGTCCTCGAGGGTCTGTCGGTCGCCGCGACCGTCGTCGGCGCGCGGGAGGCGTTCGTCGCGGTCAAGGCGTCGTTCCACCGCGAGATCGAGGCACTCGAACGGGCGCTACGCGAGATGGCCGATGCAGGCCTGTTGTGCGACGCACCCGTGACGCTCATCGCCGGGCCCGAGGAGTATCTGTTTGGCGAGGAGAAGGCGCTGCTCGAGGTCATCGAGGGCAACGACCCGATGCCGCGTTGGCTTCCGCCGTACGTGCATGGCCTGTACGCGACGACACCACAAGAAGGATGGTCGGCCGGCTCCAGGGCATTCGACGCCGACACCGACGCGCCCGTCGGCTCGAACCCCACGCTCGTGACGAACGTCGAGACGCTCGCCAACGTGCCGTTGATCCTCACCCGGGGCGCCGAGTGGTATCGCACTCTCGGGACACACGAGACGCACGGACCGTTGATCTGCACCGTCGTCGGTGACGTGGTGCACGCGGGCTTCGCCGAGATCGAGCCGGGCACCACGCTGCGCGAGGTGATCGACCGCGTCGGCGGTGGCATGCGACCTGGCCGACGCGTGAAGGCGGTCCTGTCGGGCGTATCGAATCCCGCGCTCCCGGCCGCGCAGCTCGACGCGCCTGTGAGCTATGAAGGTCTTGCTGCGGCGGGCGGCGGCTTGGGATCGGCCGGATTCATCGTCTACGACGAAACGCGCAACATGGTCTCCGTCGCGCAGATGGTCTCACGGTTCCTCTACGTCGAATCGTGCGGCCAATGCCGCGCGTGCAAGTTCGGATGTGGCGAGATCACCCGCCAACTCGACCAGATCGCCGAAGCACATGGCGAGATGCGCGACATCGGGTCCATCGGTGCACGATTGCTCGGCATCACGGACCAAAACCGCTGCTTCCTCGGCGAA